>JBGYPP010000017.1:0-3016 GCA_041838515.1 Acetatifactor sp.
CAACCCGGACGATGCGCTGCACAAGGGACTGGCCATGGTGCATCAGGAGCTGCAGCCCGTGCCGGAGCGTTCCATAGGGGAAAATATGTTCTTGGGCCGGTATCCTACCAAGAAAATAGGCCCCATACAGATGGTGGACCATGGGACTATGAACAGGGAAACCAGCAAGTGGCTAAAGGAAGTGGGGCTGTCCTTTGATCCCAGGACCCGTCTGGGCGCGCTGTCCATATCCCAGATGCAGTCCGTGGAGATAGCCAAGGCCGTATCCATGGGCGCCAATATCATCATTTTGGACGAGCCCACCTCCTCTCTGACGGAGAATGAGGTGGAGGGCCTGTTCCGCATTATCCGGGATCTGCGGTCCAAGGGCGTGTCCATGATCTATATCTCCCACAAAATGGCGGAGATACGGGAGATAGCTGACGATATCACCATTATGCGCGATGGTACCTTTGTGGGCAGCTGGAGTCTGGATGATATCAGCGACGGTGAGATTATCAAGCAAATGGTGGGCCGTGAGCTGTCCAATATCTACCCTCCCAAGGAGGGGCTGGAGTCCGGCGAGGTGCTGCTGGAGGTGGAAAATCTCTGCAGCATACATGCCAATTCCTTCCAGGATGTCAATTTTACCCTGCGCAGGGGCGAGATTGTGGGCTTTGGCGGCCTGGTGGGCGCCCAGCGCTCGGAGCTGATGGAGGGCATATTTGGTCTGAGGGGCGTGGCCTCCGGCAAGGTGCGGCTCAAGGGGCAGGAGGTTCAGGTCAAAAAGCCCCGGGACGCCATACAAAAGGGCGTGGGTATGATCACCGAGGACAGGCGGGGCACCGGCATACTCGGCTGTCTGTCCATAGCCGACAATGTGTCCATTTCCTCCCTGGATCAGTATCTCCGGGGCGGAATTATGCTGGATCACGCCAAGATAGGCCGGCTGGTGGATGAAAATGTGGCCAAGCTGCGCATCAAGACCCCCAGCAACCATACACTGATACGATCACTCTCCGGAGGCAATCAGCAAAAAGTCATTATCTCACGCTGGCTGGCTAACAATCCGGACATATTGATTATGGATGAGCCCACCCGGGGCATAGACGTGGGCGCCAAGTATGAGATTTACCAAATCATGATAGACTTGGCCAAGCAGGGCAAGGCCATCATTATGATATCCTCGGAGATGCCGGAGCTGATAGGCATGAGCGACCGCATTGTGGTGATGTGCAATGGCCGTGTCACCGGCCAGGTGTCCAAGGCCGAGGCCACCCAGGAGAAGATTATGGATTTAGCCATACAGTTCTAGGCCGGCCCCGGCGCTTGATTTGTTATCAAACACAGTATGTTCAATGTGAAAGATGGTGAGGAAATTATGGTAGCAGAAAAGAAAGCTTCTCTGAGCGAAAGCTTGGATTTGAAGAAATTTTTGACGGATAATGGCATCATTATCGTACTGCTGGCGCTGGTGCTGGTGACCGGCATACTCAAGGAAAATTTCTTCTCTTGGCAGAATTTGTCTAATATTTCTGTCAATACGGCAGCCAGGGTTATTATTGCCTTTGGCGTGTCCGGCTGTCTGATTACCAAGGGAACGGATCTCTCCGCCGGCCGTATGGTGGGCCTGTCCGCCTGCATCGCCGGCACGCTTTTGCAAAAGGCGGATTACAGCGGCAAATTCTTCCCCAACCTGGGAGAGATGAATATAGCCGTGGTGCTGCTGATCGCCGTTGCCATATGCTGCGTCTTTGGCCTGATCAACGGCGTGGTTGTGGCTTATTTCCACGTTCCAGCCTTTATAGGCACGCTGGGCATGCAGCTGATGGTCTATGGCGTTTGCCTTGTGTACACCAATGCCACGCCCATAGGCGGTTACAGAACCGATTACACCAACATAGCCAATGGCAAGCTTTTCGGCCTGTTGCCCTACCTCTTTATCATCTCCGTGGTGGTGGGCGGTATTATGTGGTTTGTCTATAATATGACCAGGCATGGCAAATATATGTATGCCATAGGCGGCAACGAGGCTGCGGCTGAGGTGTCCGGCGTCAATGTAAAAAAGACCAAGATTATCATCTATGTGACGGCAGCCGCTCTCTATGCCATAGCCGGCTTCCTGCTGGGAGCAAAATCCGGCGGCACTTCTGTAAATATGGGTCTGGGATATGAGCTGGAGGCCATAGCCGCCTGCACCATAGGCGGCGTGTCCGTAAACGGCGGCATAGGCCGCATCTCCGGCTGCGTTATAGGCGTTTTGGTTTTTGAGCTGCTCAAGAGCTCCATGCAGTTCTTGGGTGTGGAAACCAATTACCAGTATATCGTGCAGGGCATAGTTATCGTTGTGGCCATAGCCCTGGATATACGCAAATATATCCAGAAGAAGTAATCCATATCCCGAAAAAGTTTTTCCCATAGGGTTTTCCGGGGGCGCTTTCTGCCCCCGGGGGGCCTGAGCCTGGGAGAAAATACGGGGATCGGAAGCCCCCGGGCAAAAATCCAAGGGGTTAAGCGCAGGCCGTGCAAAAAAATCAAAAAGATAATAAAAAGTGGTTGACAGCCATGCGGCATTTTGCTAGAATGATTTTTGCGTTTGGCCGTCTGTGGCCTTGGAGAGATATCGAAGTGGTCATAACGAGGCGGTCTTGAAAACCGTTTGTCCGAAAGGGCGCGTGGGTTCGAATCCCACTCTCTCCGGTAGGAAATAGTTTTCCGAAAAAAGAGAATTGCAGCTTTGGAGAAGTACCCAAGAGGCTGAAGGGACACCCCTGGAAAGGGTGCAGGTCGTTAATAGCGGCGCGAGGGTTCAAATCCCTCCTTCTCCGTTCCGAAACCTCTGGGTTTTGGCAGCACTTTGACAACTAAATAGCAATGCACATCTGAACGGATAAGGAAGACATACAGCACTACCCGGCAGCGCGCCGCGAGGCGGGCGGCCGGCAAAAGAAAGACGGCCATGCCGCGAGGCAGGGCCGCATGCCATACGTTCAAACATGAGAGTTTGATCCTGGCTCAGGATGAACGCTGGCGGCAC
>JBGYPP010000018.1:0-91881 GCA_041838515.1 Acetatifactor sp.
CCGGAGTTTCTGGCCACTTCCCTTCCCTGTATAGTTCGACGCATTTCCGCTTGTACTTGTAACTATAACGCATAAAAAAATACCCTCCTTACTGGTTGTCCAGTAAAGAGGGTACATATCATAGTGCGACAGCCCCTTTTTTTGGCATTGTGGTGGGCCTGCATTGGCCCCAGGGCAGAGGAGGGACTGTGTTCCAGGAATGGTGTGACACAGAGGGTGGGAAAGGTCTGATATTTTGCCCCGGGTTTTTTTGTGACCTTGTTACAGAAAGAAAGAGGCAGGCGGAGGTATATTGGCAGAAGAACAATGCGCATATGCCGCTCCGGGGGCCGGGGTGGAGGAAAAGGAGGAGGATATGGCTAGAAAAACAGTGATAGTAGGCGGTGTGGCCGGAGGCGCCACCACGGCGGCCAGGCTGCGGCGGCTGGACGAAGATAGGGAGATCTTGGTGCTGGAAAGAGGGGATTATATTTCCTATGCCAATTGCGGCCTGCCCTATTATGTGGGCGAGGTGATACGGGAGAGGGATGGCCTGCTGCTGCAAAGTCCGGAGCTGATGAGGCAGCGCTTCAACATAGAAGTGCGGGTGCGGCATGAGGTGCTGTCCTTAGATCCCCAGGCCAAACGCATACAAGTGAAAAATTTGACAGACGGCCAGATGTATGAGGAGTCTTATGATGATTTGGTTCTGGCCACCGGCTCCTCCCCCCTGCTGCCTCCCATACCCGGCATAGAGCATAAGGCCATTATGCGGCTGTGGACGGTGCCGGATACGGATGCCATCAAGGCGGCTGTGGACAGGCTCTGCTCCAGCCGGAGGGAGGGGGAGTCAGCGCCCCGGGCCGTGGTCATAGGCGGAGGGTTTATAGGCCTGGAGATGGCGGAAAATCTGCACGCCCGGGGTCTGGAGGTGGCTCTGGTGGAGATGCAGAACCAGGTGATGGCCCCCTTGGATCCGGAGATGGCTGCCATATTGCACAGGCATATGGAGGATCAGGGCGTGGAACTGCACCTGGGGGATGGGACATCCTCCTTTGCGGACAAGGACGGCGCTGTGGAGGTTTGCCTGCAAAGCGGCAAACGGCTGGTGGCGGATCTGGTCATCCTGGCGCTGGGAGTGCGGCCGAACAGTGAATTGGCCAAGGCGGCCGGTCTGGAATTGAATATTCGGGGCGGCATAGTGGTGGATAAGGCCTTTCGAACCTCTCAGCCGGATATCTATGCCGTGGGGGATGTGATAGAGGTGGATATGCCCTTGACCGGAGCCAGGACCATGATACCCCTGGCCGGTCCGGCCAACAAGCAGGCCCGTATACTGGCTGACAATCTGGCAGGACTGCCCGCCAAGGAATATGTGGGTACCTACGGCACGGCCGTAGCCAAGGTCTTTGATTGGACGGCGGCCAGCACAGGCTTAAATGAGAAGCAGCTGCTGGCCATGGGCAGGGAAAAGGGCAGGGATTTTCACAGCCTGTGCCTGCTGCAAAAATCTCACGCCGGGTATTATCCCGCCCCTGGCGTGATGCTGCTAAAACTGCTCTTTGGGCCCTCCGGGGAGATTTTTGGCGGTCAGATCGTGGGACAGGAGGGGGCGGATAAACGTATAGACACGTTGGCTACGGTAATGTCCATGGGCGGGAATGTGCATCAGCTGGCCCGGCTGGAACTGGCGTATGCGCCTCCCTATTCCTCAGCCAAGGATCCAGTGAATATGCTAGGATTTGCGGCGGAGAATGTGCTGGACGGCAAGGTGGACTTTGTGACCTGGCAGGAGATACGGGCCCAGGAGGCGCTGCCGGAGGAGCAGAGAGGGTACTATGTCTTGGATGTGACCGAGGAGGGGGAGAGGCAGGCCTTTGCCTATCCCGGCTCGTACCACATTCCTTTGGGCGAGCTGCGGCAGCGCTTGGATGAACTGCCTAAGGACAAGCCCCTGGCCGTGTACTGTGCAGTGGGTATAAGGGCCAACACCGCCTGCCGCATCCTGCGGCAAAGGGGATTTGCCGATGCCGCCATCCTGGCCGGAGGCAACAGCCTGTACAAGCTGAGTTTTCCGCAGGATGAGGGGCAGGAGGTAAAAAAAAACTAAACTCGGATAAGCACTCTGGAGAGGAAACCGGTATGGCGGCCATGCCTGCGGCCAAGCGCCTGGACTGCTGCGGTATGCAATGCCCCGGCCCTATTATGGCCGTGGGTCAGGCCTTGGAGGAGATGGATTCCGGACAGGTGTTGGAGATTTGCTCCACGGATCCGGCCTTTGGCCGGGATATATCCGCCTGGTGCGGGCGCATGGGGCATAAGGTGCTGGGCCATACTAAAGAAAACAAACGTTCTATATATTCCATTCAAAAGGATGGCCGGGGCAGCTGTCCGGTGCCGGAGGCTGGCGGTCCGGCCAATCTGCCCCAGGGCAAGACCATGGTGGTGTTTAGCCAGGATATGGACAGGGCGCTGGCCTCCTTTATCATAGCCAATGGGGCGGCCAGCATGGGCCGCAAGGTGACTATGTTTTTCACTTTCTGGGGGCTGAATATACTGCGTAAGCCCCAGCCCCAGGCCGCCGGCAAGACCTTCCTGGAGAAAATGTTTGGCTGGATGATGCCCAAGGGGGCTGGTCGTCTGCCTCTGTCTAGAATGCATATGGCCGGCATGGGTCCTGCGCTGATCAAGAAGATCATGCGGGATAAGAATGTCCAGAGTCTGGAGAGTCTGATACAGGCGGCGCTGGACAATGGCGTGCAGCTGGTGGCCTGCTCCATGTCCATGGACATTATGGGCATCAAAGAGGAGGAGCTGATTCCGGGCGTACAGTTGGGCGGCGTGGCCGCCTACCTGGCCGATGCGGAGGAGGCCAATGTGAACTTGTTTATCTGATGGAGGGAGGGCCGGCGGCAGCCGGCCCTTTTTTGTCGGGAGAGGTTTTGGTGATTTTTCTTATTTTTTGACAATAATCCCATCTTCTTTTAGAAATACTAACGGATAAATATTTGACAATCCAACATATGTTTAGTAAAATAAATGAAACAGGGGAGAAAGGGGGTGCGGTCTATGAAAACTTTGACGAAAAAAATGGGGAATAGTCAAAAGGGAGTGGCATGGGCTAGAGGCCTGGCTCTGGCTTTCGGGCTGTTGTCTGCGGCGGGTCTGACAGGCGGTTATATGGGTGTTTTTTCTGGTCAGGATGCGCAGGGCGCTATGGCTCTGTGGGGCATGGAGATGTGGGTAGGCCTGGCTTTGTTGCTCTTGTATCTGTCTGTGCGCAGCTGGCAGGGGCGCCAGCCGGTTCAGAGTGATGGGCATCTTCTGGCTGTCAATTGGACGGCTTTTGGCCTGGGTTTTTTGGCCCAGTGGTTTGCGGCTTCCGTGCTGGCCTGGAGCGTGGTCTATATGGATGGACAGCCTGTGGCGGAGGGATTTATACGCCGTTTGGAGGCCTTTTGGATATTGGGCACGGCGGCGGGCGCATTGATTGCCCTTTATGGAGCGTATAGGCTGTGGCAGCGGCAGGCTCTGGCCTATGGCACGGTATTGATGGGGCTGGGATTGGCCGTTTCGGTTTTGGCCCATAGGCGCAGCATGATGCTAGTGGGGGATTGGCAACAGATTCCCGCTGTGGTGCTGTGGCCCTTTGTGATTTGCCTGGCTTTGGCGTTGTTCCACAGCTGGTATTTGCAGGTGGCGCTGCCGGCCTTGGAAAAACTGCGTTAGTCTTTGTGGCGAGATAGTACTTACATGTTACCTCCCTGTTTTGGCCTGTTGTTGATGCTGTAGTTTTCTAGCTATTCTAAAAGCAGGGGTTGGCCGGGTAAGCCAGCTCCTCTTGCCAAAAGTTAAGAAATGGTTTTTGGCTTTCATTTCCTAGGTGTAAGTTGAGCCTGCCATGATGGGGTTGGAATAGTTCTTAGAAAAGGGGGGAAGGAGGGGCGTATGAGTCCGTATATGCAGATGATCACCGCCCTGGCCTTGTTGGGTCTGGGGCTGCAGATTTGGCTGGCTGGCAGGGTCAGGGCCTGGTGGCTGGGCATGGCCGTGCCGGCGGCATTTGCCGTATATGGCGTCCATACCTGGATGGAGCTGGGGGATGTGGCCGTAGATCCCATCAGTCGTCTGGCTTTTTGGATACCGGCCGTGGTATTGTCCTTTGTCTTTGTCATAGTGTATTTTCGCCGCCTGGCCGGTGAGGAGAGAGGAGGCGGATCTGTATGTGGGTAGGCCTGGATGTAAAAGTGTGGCTTTTGTTTGTCATAGGCTTGTGCCTGGCCCAGGCTTGGATAGCCCGCCATGGAAAGGCCTGGATGATGGGGTTTTTGCCCCTGCTGTACATAGGCGTATACGGAAAGATTTTCCGCTTCCTGCTGTTGCGTGATTGGCGTACGCCCAGGCCGGGGTTTAACGTATACGGTTTTTTGGGCATGGCTTCGCCGGTGCTGTATCTGGTGTTGGCCTATGTGGCGGCGCATTATTTCTGGAAATGGCGGGCGCTGCAGCCCTGCCGGCGGCAGGAGGCCCTGGAGGGCAAGGCCCGGGCCGGCTGAGGATGGGCGGCCCATAGCGGATTGATTAGGTGGAAAGACTGCTCCCGGGTCTTTCCACTTTTTTAATGATTTTCCCTCCCCCTTGCCTATTGTCAATTGTAAAGAATTTTGGTAGTATGGAAAAAGTTTGAATATCAAAACACTTGAATTTCAAAACTTTTGGGAGGAGCGGGCCATGGATTGGGAGAGCGCATTGGGGCAGCTGCAGAATAAGCGGGCTAGGGCCAGGGCCGGTGGCGGCCGGGGCAAGCAGGAGAAGCAGCATGCCCAGGGCAAATTGACGGCCAGGGAGAGGCTGGACATACTGTTGGACAAAGACAGCTTTGTGGAGATGAACGGCTTTGTTGAGGGACGTATAGATGATTTCGATCTGGACAAGCGCCGTTATGCCGGAGATGGCGTGGTGACCGGATATGGCAGCATCCGGGGGCGCAGGGTCTTTGTGTCCAGCGAGGATTTTACGGTGATAGGCGGCACGCTGGGCGAATACCATGCGCGCAAGATTATGGCGGCCCAGGATATGGCTATGGATATGGGCATACCTTTTATCTCTATCAATGACAGCGGCGGCGCCAGAATAGAGGAGGGTATAGATTCCCTGGCCGGGTACAGCGGTATTTTTCTGCGGCACACCAAGGCCAGCGGCGTGATTCCCCAAATCGCAGTCATACTGGGTCCCTGCGCCGGCGGAGCCTGCTATGGGCCGGCCATCTGCGACTTTATTTTTATGGTGGAGGGCACCTCCAAGATGTTTATCACCGGTCCCAATGTGGTCAAGACCGTAATACAGGAGGAGGTCAGCGTTGAGGATCTGGGGGGCGCAAAGGTCCATGCCACCAAGAGCGGCGTATCTCACTTTACTTATACCACGGAGCAGGACTGCCTGATGGGCGTGCGCAGCCTGCTGTCCTATCTGCCGGACAACTATGAATCCCCCCTGCCTGTTTCTCCCAAAGGGGATAAGGAAACTGCCTTTATGACTGTCAATACGGTGCTGAAGAAGCTGCCCTTTGGGTCTGGGGAGGCCGCTGGGGCTGTGAGCCTGCGGAGCCTGGTGCCGGACAATGCCCGCACTCCCTATGATGTGAAAAAGGTCATAGCACATCTGGCGGATGCCGACAGCTTTATGGAGGTCCAAAAGGATTTTGCCGCCAATGTGGTGGTGGGCTTTGGCCGTATGGAGGGCAGGACTGTAGGCTTTGTGGCCAACCAGCCCATGGTGCTGGGCGGCTCTTTGGATTACCATGCCTCGGACAAGATGGCCCGTTTTATCCGCTTCTGCGACTGCTTTGGCATACCCCTGGTGACTCTGGTGGATGTGCCGGCCTTTATGCCCGGCAGCATACAGGAGCATAACGGCATCATAAGGCATGGCGCCAAAGTGTTATTTGCTTACTCCGAGGCCACTGTGCCCAAGATATCCGTGATTATGCGCAAGGCTTATGGCGGCGCATATATAGCCATGAACTCTAAGGAGATGGGCGCAGATATGGTCTTTGCCTGGCCCATAGCCGAGATCGCCGTAATGGGTGCGGAGGGGGCTGCCAATATCGTATTCAAGAAGAAGATCAATGAGTCAGAGAACCCGGCCCAGATGCGGGAGCAGTGTAAGGCGGAGTACGAGGAGCGCTTCCTCAATCCCTATATCGCCGCCAAGAGAGGGTATGTCAATGAAGTCATAGAGCCGGACGAAACCAGGGAGAGGCTGCTCTCCGCCCTGGCCGTGCTGTCCACCAAGAAGGTGCAGAAGCCGGCAAAAAAGCATGGAAATATTCCTTTGTAATCCGTATACAGGGGGGGTGTTGCAGTAATGATTAAAAATCTTTACTGCAACACCCCCTTAACTTTGTGTAAAGAAAAAGGGCATCGCGCTAACTTAGTTAGTGCGACAGCCCCGTCCGTTCATCCCCAGCATGACAGCTTGCAGATCCGGAAGAGTATGGTTGCTGGACTCTTGGCTGGCGGGAATAAAAAACCGCCCGGATCCATGTCCGGGCGGGCTGTATGAACAATATGCGCAAAAGCGCCCGGCGTTGCGGCTCCGGCAGGCATCCCCAATATGCGCAAAATGCCCGCCATGCTGGCGCCGGCAGATTTCCGCAATACGCGCTTAGCAATATCCATTAAACAGCATACCGCTGTAGGCGCTGGCGGCATAGGGGCTGACATGGGTCTTGCCAGGATTTTTATAGGCCACTACCTTTTTGTCCACATACTCCATGGGGTTGAGGCTGATCTGGCCGGTCTTGCGGTAGAGCATGCCGGCGAAATCCTGCAGGGCTTCAGTGCCGGCCCTGAGGGTATCAGGCTCCTGAGCAGACTGCAACAAGGTGGAGGAGTGAAAGGCCAGTATGCCGTTTCTTCCCATGCTCAGGCCCAGGGAGGCAAAGCCGTCCTGGTAGAGGGAGGCTATGTGCATCATCTCCTGGCCCAAACGGCGGCCCGCCGGCTCTGCGCCATTTCCGGCGACATCCATAAAGCTGTTGTAACTCTCCAACAGGCGCCCCACATTGTCCGCCAGGGAAGAGAGATCGTCCTTTACGCCCACGGTCAGATTCTGACCCGGCTCGGTGGTTCCGCCGAGCAACAGGGAATATCCCTGCAGCTGAATCTGATTGGAGGAGAAGAATAGATCTCTGCCCTGAGAGCGTATATGCGCATCCGTGGGCATGTGGCTGGTCTGGTCCATGCCCAGGTAGGCCACTACGCCGGGCTGTGCAGATTCGTCACTGACCTGAAATTGTACATCCTGGTAGGCCGGCCGTCCGGTATTTTGGGACAGCAGGCGCAGGGAGGAGTAATCCCCATCCTCGGCCACTGAGGCGCGTATGCCCAGACCCGTGCTGTTGATCAGTTTGGCCACACGGTCCTGTAGGGAACGGTTGGTGTCCTCGGCCTTGATGCTGAGCTGGAACTCATAGCGCATATCCCTGTGGGATATGGTAAAGCTGTACTCCCCAGCCTGCAATCCGGCAAAAGCCGTGGGCAGATAATGCCCGGTATTTTCCTGGGCGCTGGCCAGCTCCACGATCTCCAGTTCCAGCGGCTGCGCATCCTGGGGCAGTACCTGTCCGGGACGCACGGAGGCCAGATGGGGGTGGCTGGAATAAGGAGTCTTGCCACTGATGGCCGCATGGTCCTGCATGCCTCCAAGTGAGGATATGGTCTGGTGCAGGCTGCGAGCCTGCTCCTTGAGCAGGACGGCGTATCCCTGGGTCTGGCTGTTGCGCACCGGCAGATACCAGGGGGATTCCTTGTTGATCCGCAGCATGGCATCGTAGACGGTGGGGGAGGACTTGCGGTTCTCCTTGCCGCCGGAGGCGGAGGGTGGCCTATAGGTGCTGACGTAATGGTTGTATATGGTGTTCAATATGGCTCCCATGGCCCTCCTTTCCGACCGGCGCTGCGGTCATATTCCAAATTTCAGACATTTATTCATTAGAATTATAGCGCATAGGCCCTGGGAGCGCAATAAGGCCAAAAAAAACATTGACGAAGCCCCGGCCTTATGCTATCTTGGAACAAAGATAGCTTTGTTGGTCTTTTTTTTGTGCAGAAAATCTTTGCCCAGAGGGCGCGGAGGAAACGAAGAATGCGTACAAGGATCACATTGGCCTGCACCGAGTGCAAGCAGCGGAACTACAACACCACCAAGGACAAGAAGACCCATCCGGAGCGTATGGAAATCAAGAAGTATTGCAAGTTCTGCAAGACCCACACCCTGCACAAGGAAACCAAATAAGAGGGGGCTAACGGCATGGCAGAGGCAGCTGATAAGAAGAAGGCCTCCGGCCTGGCCCTGTTCTGGGATGGGGTAAAGGCGGAGTTTGGCAAAATTTCTTGGCCGGACCGCAAAGCCACTTTTAAACAGTCGGTGGCAGTGGTGGCCGTATCCCTGATTGCAGGCGTGTTGATCGCGGCTCTGGACTTTTTGATACAAATAGGCGTCAACTGGTTGACGGCGCTGTAGAGGACAGGGTCCGGGCAGCCCGGTCCGGGAATGGATTCCGGCCGCGCAGGCATATGGGGTGGAAAAATGGCAGAACCAAAGTGGTATGTTGTGCATACCTATTCCGGCTATGAGAATAAGGTAAAGGCCAACATAGAAAAAACCATAGAGAATAATAAGCATCTGGCCGAGCGCATCCTGGAGGTGCGTGTGCCTATGCAGACGGTTACGGAAATAAAGAATGGCATGCGCAAGAGCGTGCAGAAGAAGATGTTTCCCGGCTATGTCCTCATCCATATGGAGATGGAGGACGACACCTGGTATGTGGTACGCAATACCCGGGGGGTTACCGGCTTTGTGGGGCCGGGCAGCAAGCCCGTACCCCTTTCCGAGGCGGAGATGAAGCCCCTGGGCATACACGAGCCCTCCACAGTCGTGGATTTTGGCGAGGGCGACAGCGTTACCATCGTGGCCGGCGTTTGGGAGGGCACGGTGGGCATGGTACACAAGATGGATTACGGCAAGGAAACAGCCACCATCAATGTAGAGCTTTTCGGCAGGGAAACGCCTGTGGAGATAGGCTTTGCCGAGGTGAAGAAGCTCTAAGTTTTTTATTTGGGTATTGGGCCTATGGCTTGATATAGCAACAAAGCGGATGCAAATCCGGGTGGGAGCAAGAGCCCAGCGCTTTTGCGCCAAGCAACCACATTATAGGAGGTGCCATTATGGCAAAAAAAGTAACAGGATATATCAAATTGCAAATTCCGGCCGGCAAGGCTACGCCTGCACCGCCGGTAGGCCCCGCTCTGGGCCAGCACGGCGTGAATATCGTGGAATTTACCAAGCAGTTCAACGCGCGCACGGCGGACAAGGGCGATGTGATCATCCCCGTGGTTATCACGGTATATGCGGATAGGAGCTTCAGCTTCATCACCAAGACTCCGCCTGCGGCCGTATTGTTAAAAAAGGCCTGCAACATCAAGTCCGGTTCTGCCGTACCCAACAAGACCAAGGTGGCTTCTATCTCCAAGGCCAAGCTCAAGGAGATAGCCGAGCTGAAAATGCCGGATCTGACCGCCGCCAGCCTGGAGGCCGCCATGAGCATGATAGCCGGCACGGCCAGGAGCATGGGTATCACTGTAGAGGACTAAGATTGCGCATTGGGAGATAGGCCCTCCGGCCTGTCGTTAGAACCTAGGAGGAGAAGAATATGAAGCGTGGTAAAAAATATTTGGAGGCCGCCAAGCTGGTGGACCGCAGTGTATATTACGAGCCGGACGAGGCCATTGCGCTGGCCAAAAAGACCGCCCAGGCCAAATTTGATGAAACCATAGAGCTGCATCTGCGTACGGGCTGCGACGGCCGCCATGCCGATCAGCAGGTCCGCGGCGCGGTGGTGCTGCCTCACGGTACCGGAAAGACGGTCCGCGTGCTGGTATTTGCCAAGGGAGATAAGGTGGCTGAGGCGGAGGCCGCAGGCGCCAACCATGTGGGCGGCGAGGAGCTGGTTCCCCGCATACAGAATGACGGTTGGTTGGATTTTGACGTAGTGGTGGCCACCCCGGATATGATGGGCGTGGTGGGTCGTCTGGGTAAGGTGCTGGGTCCCAAGGGTTTGATGCCTAACCCCAAGGCTGGCACGGTTACCATGGATGTGGCCAAGGCCATATCTGAGATCAAGGCCGGTAAGATAGAGTACCGTCTGGACAAAACCAATATTATTCATGTTCCCCTGGGCAAGGCCAGCTTTAGCGAGGAGGCGCTTAAGGAGAATTATAACGCCCTGGTGGAGGCTGTTCTCAAGGCAAAGCCCTCGGCTGTAAAGGGTCAGTTCATTCGCAGCGCCACCATGACCAGCACCATGGGCCCTGGCATACGCATCAATACCGCCCGCTTCTAAGGGGCGCAGGCGGATACGAGCCCAGATTCTCTCCGGGGCGGCCCTTGGCGGGGCTGCCCGGGCAGGGGGCTTATCCCCGAGATGGACTGGGATATCGGGCGAGGCCTGGCTGGGAGTGAGATTTGCCCGGAACAAAAGGGCTGCATATCCATTGACAAGTGTGGCGCCTGGCGCTATGCTTATATAGATGTACCAAGCCGAAGACAGCAGGTGTCTGTGCAGACATAAATCCTGCCGAGGAGATGGTGTTCCCGAGTATGGGCAGCCGGGCGGCTGTAAATGCCCGGAGTGCGATCCGGTATCTCCTATCCCCCTATTGTCGGCTATAGCAGGCAAAAGAGGGATTTTTTTCGGAAAAAAATATGATGAACAGGAGGTAAAAAAGATGGCTAAAGTGGAATTGAAAAAGCCCATCGTGGAGGAGATCTCCCAAGGTATCGCCAATGCGCAGTCTGTGATTTTGGTGGATTACCGGGGGATTACCGTAGAGCAGGATACCCAGCTGCGCAAGACCATGCGTGAAGCCGGCGTAAACTACAAGGTCTACAAGAACACCATGATGAACTTTGCTTTCGAGGGAACGGCCTGCGAGCCGCTGCGCCCCTATCTGGAAGGCCCCAACGCTATCGCTTTCTGCGACAGCGATGCGACGGCACCGGCCCGGATTTTGGCGGAGTTTGCAAAGAAGGCTCCCAAGCTGGAGATCAAGGCCGGTATTGTGGATGGCGTGTTCTATGATGCGGCCGGCGTGAATACGATCGCTACCATCCCGTCCAAGGAAGTGCTCATCTCCAGGCTGCTGGGCAGCTTGAAGAGTCCTGTCACCAACTTTGCCCGCGTGCTGAACCAGATCGCGGAAAAGAACAGCGGCGCAGCCTAAGGGATCTGTGCATACACAAGGTTTAAAAATACGATTGGAGGAAAAATATCATGGCAAAATTGACTGCACAAGAGTTGATCGACGCAATCAAAGAGATGACCGTCCTGGAGCTGAACGACCTGGTAAAGGCCTGTGAGGAAGAGTTCGGCGTATCCGCTGCCGCCGGCGTAGTAGTGGCCGCAGCCGGCCCTGCCGAGGAGGTAGAGGAAAAGACCGAATTTGATGTAGAGCTGACCGAGGTTGGTTCTGAGAAGGTAAAGGTAATCAAGGTGGTTCGTGAGGCTACTGGCCTGGGCCTGAAGGAGGCAAAGGATGTGGTAGACGGCGCTCCCAAGCTGCTGAAGGAGGCTGTGTCCAAGGACGAGGCCGAGGAGCTGAAGAAGAAGCTGGAAGAGGTTGGCGCAAAGGTTACCCTGAAGTAATCTCCGCCTATAGGAAGAGGCTGCCGTTCGGAAGAGATTCCGGGCGGCGGCTTTTTTGCTTGTCGGGGTGCGGATGTCTTGACACTATGGATTGGCAGTTGACGATTGTGGGTTATTGTGATAAGATGAAAAATGCACTTTTGTGCAGAAAAAAGTGTGTTTCTCATGCGTTTTTTTTGTCAGACTGTGTCAATCATTGAAAGAATGGGGTGGTAGGTCCATGGAGAAGAACAGGATTCGTCCTATTGCGTCTGGAAAGCACGCCCGAATGAGCTATTCCAGGCAAAAAGAAGTGTTGGAAATGCCCAATTTGATAGAGGTGCAAAAAAACTCCTATCAATGGTTTCTAAAAGAGGGCTTGCGGGAGGTTTTTGACGACATTTCCCCCATTGTGGATTTGAGCGGATCGCTGCGTTTGGAATTTGTGGACTTTGAGCTGTGCCAAGGCCCTGGAGATATTAAATATACCATAGAAGAGTGTAAGGAGAGGGATGCCAACTATGCCGCCCCCCTTAAAGTGCGGGTGCGCCTGCACAATAAGGAGAGAGATGGGGAGATGGCCGAGCATGAGATCTTCATGGGCGATCTGCCCTTGATGACACCCAATGGCACCTTTATTATCAACGGTGCTGAGAGGGTTATTGTCAGTCAATTAGTGCGTTCCCCTGGAATTTATTATTCTATAAGCCATGACAAATTGGGCAAGAGGCTGTTCTCCGCCCAGGTGATACCCAATAGAGGCGCATGGTTGGAGTACGAAACCGACTCCAATGATGTGTTTTATGTGCGTGTGGACAGGACCAGAAAGGTGCCGGTTACCGTGCTGGTGCGAGCCCTGGGCCTGGGCACCAATGAGGAGATTATAGAGCTTTTCGGCCAGGATCCCAAGATTGAGGCGACCTTGGCCAAGGATCCCGCCCAGAATTATAGGGAGGGCTTGCTGGAGTTGTATAAAAAGATCCGTCCGGGCGAGCCTCTCAGCGAGGACAGCGCGGCATCTTTGATACGCTCTATGTTCTTTGACCCCCGCCGCTACGATTTGGCCAAGGTAGGTCGTTACAAATTTAACAAAAAATTGGCCTTTCGCAACCGCCTTCGGGGCCGCAGTCTGGCCCGGGATGTCATAGATCCGGAAACCGGGGAGCTGCTTTATGCCGCCGGCGTCAAGTTGGACGGGGATATGGCTGAGCGTATACAGAATGCGGCCGTGGCCTATGTAGATGTGGAGGGCGAGGAGGGCCCTGTGCGGGTGTTGTCCAATTTGATGGTGGACATCACCGGCTTCGTGGACTGCCAGCCCAGGGAACTGGGCATATATGAGAGGGTGTATTATCCCGTCCTGTCCAAGCTGTTGGAGGAGTATGGCCAGGATTCCGAGGTGCTGAGGGAGGCTATATGCCGTAACGCCCATCAATTGATACCCAAGCATGTGACCAAGGAGGACATACTGGCCTCCATCAATTACAATATCCATCTGGAGCAGGGTCTGGGCAGTGATGATGATATAGACCATCTGGGCAACAGGCGTATACGCGCTGTGGGCGAATTGCTCCAGAATCAGTACCGCATAGGCTTATCCCGCATGGAGAGGGTGGTGCGGGAACGCATGAGCACCCATGACGGGGAGAATATTACCCCCCAATCCCTGGTAAATATCAAGCCAGTGACGGCAGCGGTAAAGGAGTTCTTTGGCTCCTCCCAGCTCTCCCAGTTCATGGACCAAAACAATCCTCTGGGCGAGCTGACCCACAAGCGCAGGCTTTCCGCCCTGGGCCCCGGCGGTCTGTCCAGGGATAGGGCCGGATTTGAGGTACGTGACGTACACTATTCCCACTATGGCCGCATGTGTCCCATAGAAACGCCCGAAGGACCCAATATAGGTCTGATCAACTCCCTGGCCAGCTATGCCAGGATCAATGAGTATGGCTTTGTAGAGGCCCCTTACCGTAAGATAGACCGCAGCCAGCCGGACAATCCCAGGGTGACGGATGAAGTGGTGTATATGACGGCGGATGAGGAGGACAATTACCATGTGGCCCAGGCCAATGAGGCGCTGGACGAGCAGGGTCACTTTGTGCGCAATATGGTGTCGGGCCGCTATCTGGATGAAACCCAGGAGTATCCCAAGGCCCTGTTTGAGTATATGGATGTATCTCCCAAGATGGTATTCTCCGTGGCCACGGCTCTGATACCTTTCCTGGAGAATGACGATGCCAACCGCGCGCTGATGGGCTCCAACATGCAGCGTCAGGCCGTACCCCTGATGACTACCGAGGCTCCGGTGGTGGGTACCGGCATAGAGATCAAGGCGGCTGTGGATTCCGGTGTTTGCCTGCTGGCTCCCAAGGCCGGAGTCATAGATTACGTGTCCAGCGATTCCATAAGGATGACGGCGGAGGACGGGGAGAAGCTGAATTTCAAGCTGCATAAGTTTGTGCGCAGCAACCAGTCCAACTGCTACAATCAAAAGCCCATAGTGTCCAAAGGGGATAAGGTGGCTGCCGGCCAGGTACTGGCAGACGGCCCCTCTACGGCAGAGGGCGAACTGGCTCTGGGTAAGAATCCGCTGATAGGATTTATGACCTGGGAGGGCTATAACTACGAGGATGCCGTACTGCTCAGCGAGAGGCTGGTACAGCAGGATGTCTATACCTCCATCCATATAGAGGAGTATGAGGCGGAGGCGCGGGATACCAAGCTGGGTCCGGAGGAGATCACCCGGGATGTGTCCGGCGTGGGCGATGAGGCTCTCAAGGATTTGGATGAGAGGGGTATAATACGCATAGGCGCCGAGGTGCAGGCCGGGGATATACTGGTGGGCAAGGTGACTCCCAAGGGAGAAACGGAGCTGACTCCCGAGGAGAGGCTGCTGCGCGCCATCTTTGGAGAGAAAGCCAGGGAGGTACGGGATACTTCTCTCAAGGTTCCTCATGGGGAATACGGCATTGTTGTGGATACAAAGGTCTTTACCCGGGAAAATTCTGACGAGCTATCTCCCGGCGTCAATAAGGCCGTGCGGATCTATATAGCGCAGAAGCGTAAAATTTCCGTGGGAGATAAGATGGCCGGCCGTCATGGCAACAAGGGCGTGGTGTCCAGGGTGCTGCCTGTAGAGGATATGCCCTACCTGCCCAATGGCCGCCCTCTGGATATAGTGTTGAACCCCCTGGGCGTGCCCTCCCGTATGAATATAGGCCAGGTGCTGGAGATACATCTCTCCCTGGCGGCTAAGGCCCTGGGCTTTAATGTGGCCACTCCGGTATTTGACGGAGCCAATGAGATAGACATCATGGACACTTTGGATCTGGCCAATGATTATGTCAATTTGGAGTGGGAAGAATTTGAAAAAAGGCACAAAGACGAACTATTGCCCGAAGTATTGCAGTATTTATCCGACAACAGAGAGCATAGAAAGCTTTGGAAGGGTGTACCCATCTCCCGGGATGGCAAGGTACGCCTGCGGGATGGGCGGACAGGCGAGTACTTTGACAGCCCTGTCACCATAGGCCATATGCATTATCTAAAGCTGCACCACCTGGTGGACGACAAGATACATGCCCGTTCCACCGGCCCCTACTCCCTGGTGACCCAGCAGCCCTTGGGCGGTAAGGCCCAGTTCGGCGGCCAGCGATTCGGAGAGATGGAGGTGTGGGCGCTGGAGGCCTATGGCGCCTCCCATACCCTGCAGGAGATATTGACGGTGAAATCCGACGATGTCATAGGGCGGGTAAAGACCTATGAGGCCATTATCAAGGGGGATAACATACCCCAGCCCGGCATACCGGAGTCCTTTAAGGTATTGCTCAAGGAGCTGCAGGCTCTGGGCCTGGATGTGCGGGTGCTGAGGGATGACCGCACCGAGGTGGAGATCATGGAGAGCGTGGATTACAGCAATCCCAGCTTCTTGGAGGAGTACGGCGGGGGACAGGCCGGAGGGTATTACGACAATCAGAGCCTGGGGCAGATGGGATACCAGACCCAGGAATTTGACCATAGGACCAAGGACTTGGTGGCTGTGGAAGAGGAAGAGGCCTTTTTGGAGCCAGAAGAGGATGGCTTTGACGATGTTTCTATGGAAGAGGAATTTTGATACAAGCCGTCAGGGAAGGAGTGCCTTGTATGTCGGAAACGAGAAATGATATCTACCAGCCTATGACCTTTGATTCTATCAAAATAGGTCTGGCTTCGCCTGAGCAAATCCGCTCCTGGTCCAAGGGGGAGGTCACCAAACCAGAAACCATCAATTACCGTACCCTCAAACCTGAGAGGGATGGATTGTTTTGCGAGAAGATATTCGGGCCCAACAAGGATTGGGAATGCCACTGCGGAAAGTACAAGAAGATACGCTACAAGGGTGTGGTTTGCGACCGCTGCGGCGTGGAGGTGACCAAGGCCAGCGTCCGCAGGGAGCGCATGGGCCATATAGAGCTGGCCGCTCCCGTATCCCATATTTGGTATTTCAAAGGCATACCCAGCCGCATGGGCCTGATACTGGATCTCTCCCCCCGGGTGCTGGAAAAGGTGCTGTACTTCGCCTCCTATATCGTTTTGGATCCCGGTCCCCTGGAGAGCAATCTGGAGTATATGAAGGTGCTGTCGGAAACGGAGTACCAAAAGGCCAAATCCGAGTGGGGAGGCCAATTCCGCGCAGGCATGGGAGCGGAATCCATCAAAGAGCTGCTGTCCTCCATAGACCTGGAGTCGGAGGCTGCAAAGCTCAAGGAGGAGCTGCGCAATGCCACCGGCCAGAAAAAGGCCCGCATTATCAAGAGGCTGGAGGTGGTGGACGCATTCCGCCAATCCGGCAACAGGCCTGAGTGGATGATATTGGACGTAGTCCCCATCATTCCGCCCGATCTGCGGCCCATGGTACAGCTGGACGGCGGACGCTTCGCCACCTCGGATCTCAATGACCTCTACAGGCGCATCATCAACAGAAATAACCGCCTGCGCAAGCTTCTGGAGCAGAATGCGCCGGAGATCATTGTGCGCAACGAGAAGCGTATGCTGCAGGAATCCGTGGATGCGCTGATAGACAATGGCCGCAGGGGCAGGCCCATACAGGGGCCTGGCAACCGGCCCCTCAAATCCTTGTCGGATATGCTCAAGGGCAAATCCGGCCGCTTCCGTCAGAACCTGCTGGGCAAGCGTGTGGATTACTCCGGCCGTTCCGTTATCGTGGTGGGGCCTGAGTTAAAAATATATCAATGCGGCCTGCCCAAGGAGATGGCCGTGGAACTGTTCAAGCCCTTTGTACAAAAAAGGCTGGTTGCCAAGGGCATGAGCCAAAATATCAAGAATGCCAAAAAGCTGGTGGAGCGCCTGGACAACCAGGTTTGGGATGTGCTGGAGGAGGTTATCAAGGAACATCCGGTCATGCTCAACCGCGCCCCTACTCTGCATAGGCTGGGCATACAGGCCTTTGAGCCCAAGCTGGTGGAGGGCAAGGCCATCAAGCTGCATCCGCTGGTGTGCACGGCCTTTAATGCGGACTTTGACGGCGACCAGATGGCCGTACACCTGCCCTTGTCCATGGAGGCCCAGTCCGAGTGCCGCTTCCTGCTGCTCTCGCCCAACAACCTCTTAAAGCCGTCGGACGGCGGCCCTGTGGCCGTGCCCAGTCAGGACATGGTTCTGGGTATATATTATTTGACCCAGCTGCGAGAGGATGCCAAGGGCAATGGCAGAAGCTTTGGCAGCGTAAATGAGGCGATTTTGGCTTATGAGAACGGCCAGATTGCTCTTCACGCAAAAATCCGGGTGCGGGTGGAGAGGGATGGCCAAAGCGGAGTAATAGAATCCACGCTGGGCCGCTTTATATTTAACGAAATACTGCCACAGGATCTGGGGTTTGTGGACAGGAGCCGACCGGAAAACGCTTTCCAGCTGGAGGTGGATTTCCATGTGGGCAAAAAGGGCCTGAAGCAGATACTGGAAAAGGTTATCAATATACACGGCGCCTCCACCACAGCTGTGGTATTGGACAACGTGAAATCCATGGGATACAAGTATAGCACCAAGGCTGCCATGACAGTTTCCGTTTCGGACATGACCGTGCCTCCCTCCAAGCCGGAAATCCTGGCCAGGGCCCAGTCTCAGGTGGACAGGATAGCCGTGGAATTTGCCCGGGGCAAGATGACGGAGGAGGAGAGGTATAAGGCCGTTATCGACACCTGGGATGGCGCGGACAAGAAGCTGACGGCAGACCTGTTGGACGGTCTGGATGCCTATAACAACATCTATATGATGGCGGACTCCGGCGCCCGCGGATCAGATCAGCAGATCAAGCAGCTGGCCGGCATGCGGGGATTGATGAGCGATACCACCGGCCGTACCATAGAGCTGCCCATCAAGTCCAATTTCCGTGAGGGCTTGGATGTATTGGAGTACTTTATCTCCGCCCACGGCGCCCGCAAGGGTCTGTCCGACACGGCTCTGCGTACGGCGGACTCCGGTTATCTGACCCGCCGTATGGTGGATGTGAGCCAGGATCTGATTATACGGGAGATGGACTGCGCCGGGGAGGAGCAGGAGATACCCGGCATGTATGTCAAGGCCTTTATGGATGGCAATGAAACCATAGAGGGATTGAGGGATAGGATAGTGGGCCGTTTTGCCGCTGAGGACATAGTGGATGCCCAGGGGCAGGTGCTGGTCAAGGCCAACCACATGATCACCCCGGCCAGGGCGGCCAAGGTGATAGAGCAGGCGGTAGGGAAGGATGGGCAGCCCATCAGGGAGGTGAAGATACGCACCATACTCACCTGCCACTCTCATACCGGCATATGCGCCAAATGCTACGGTGCCAATATGGCATCCGGAGAGCCGGTACAGGTAGGTGAGGCTGTGGGCATTATCGCCGCCCAGTCCATAGGCGAGCCGGGTACACAGCTTACCATGCGTACTTTCCACACCGGCGGCGTGGCCAGTGGCGAGGATATCACTCGAGGCTTGCCCCGTGTAGAGGAGCTGTTCGAGGCCAGAAAGCCCAAGGGTTTGGCTATTATAGCTGAATTTGACGGAAGGGCTGAGATCCGGGATACCAAGCGAAAGCGGGAAGTAGTGGTTCGAAATGATGAAACCGGAGAGAGCAAGGCCTATCTCATCCCCTACGGCTCCCGAATCAAGGTAAGTGACGGTGCCATGCTGGAGGCCGGCGACGAGCTGACAGAGGGCAGCGTCAACCCCCACGATCTGCTGAAGATCAAAGGCATACGCGCCGTACAGGATTATATGCTGCAGGAGGTACAGAGGGTGTACCGCCTCCAGGGTGTTGATATAGCTGACAAGCACATAGAAGTGATCGTGCGGCAGATGCTTAAGAAGGTTCGCATTGAGAACAATGGGGATTCCGACTTCCTGCCTGGCGTTCTGGTGGATGTGCTGGAGTATGAGGATGCCAATGCCGCGCTGATTGCCCAGGGTCTGGAGCCGGCAGAGGGCAAGCAGGTGATGCTGGGCATTACCAAAGCTGCGCTGGCCACCAACTCCTTCCTGTCGGCGGCATCCTTCCAGGAAACCACCAAGGTGCTGACCGAGGCTGCCATCAAAGGCAAGATAGATCCGCTGATAGGTCTCAAGGAGAACGTGATCATAGGCAAGCTGATACCTGCGGGAACCGGCATGAAGCAGTATCGCTGCCCGGATCTAAGCAGCGATGCCCTGCTGGAGCAGGAGCTGCGTGAGGCCGCAGAGGAGGCGGCGCGCGCCAAAGCCGAGGCCGAGGCGGCAGAGATGCGCGAGGCCATGGATCAGGCTCCGGAGGCAGAGGAGACTGGAGATGAGAATGCCCCGGAAGCCCTGGAAGAGGCTCTGGCGGTTGAATAAGCTACACAGGCAAACCACACAGTTTTCGTCGCCAAAGTCCGTCTGCGGCGGGCTGTGTGGTTTCTTTTTCGGATAATAAGGACAGGAAGCGGAGGTGCATATGCGCGTATTGGTGACCGGTGTTGGGGGGCAGCTTGGCCACGATCTGGTATTAGAATTAGAAAAGAGGGGGCTGGAGGCCATAGGCGTGGATGTGGCAGAGATGGATCTGACAGATCCTGAGGCCGTAGCCCGCAGTCTGGAGGCATATTCTCCCCAAGTCATAGCGCACTGCGCCGCATATACGGCTGTGGACAGGGCGGAGTCCGAGATGGATCTTTGTATGGCAGTCAACCAAAGGGGTACGGCTTATATAGCGGAATATTGCCAGAAGACGGGTTGCACCCTGATCTATATCAGCACGGATTATGTATTTGACGGCCAGGGAGTTAGACCCTGGAAACCAGAGGATACTCCTTCGCCCCTCAACACCTATGGCTTGTCCAAACGCCTGGGGGAGCAGGAGATTCTCTCCAGGCTGGAGAAATACTTTATTGTCCGCACCTCCTGGGTATTTGGCAAAAACGGAAATAACTTTGTCAAGACCATGCTCCGCTTGGGAGGGGAGAGGGAGAAACTGTCCGTGGTGGACGATCAGTACGGAGCTCCCACATATACAAGGGATTTGGCCGTGCTGCTGGCGGATATGGCGCAGAGCCGGCATTACGGCATATACCATGCCTGCAATAGCGGCGTATGCTCCTGGAGGGAATTTGCCCAGGAGATCATGTCCCAGGCCGGTCTGGCCTGCCGGGTGGAGGGCATATCCAGCGACCAGTATCCCGTGCAGGCAAAGAGGCCGGCCAACAGCAGGCTGGATATGGGAAAGCTGGAAGAAAAGGGGTTTGCCCTCCTGCCCCATTGGAAGGATGCGCTGATCAGGTATCTGGGTGAATTGGAGGCATAGGAGCGGCTCATGTCTGTAGAGATGGCGGATTGGTTGTTGCTGGGACGAGTCCTGGCACCTGCGGCCGGCGCATTGGCCCTTTGCTGGTATGGAATATATGCCGAGGGAGCAGGCTTGCGCAGGAGGGCTGTACCTCTGCTGCTGTATGCCGGTCTGGCGCTGGCGCTGGTGTCCATATCCCCGCTGTCGGCGCTGTTTGGACTCTATGCCGGCGCTGTGTATCAGCCATGGGAGCTGTGGGATGCGCTGCCCCGGGACGGCATACTCGCCCTGGCCTTGGTTCTTGTATTTCGTATGGCGTATATGGCGCAGCACAGCTCTAAGCAGAGTGTCAGGCAAAGAGAAAAAAGCCTGGGCATACCGGTCATACTCCTGTCCGTATTGTTTATCCTATTTGCCGCCTATGGCATCAATGGCTTGCTCTACCTGCGGTATGACCGGGCGGGCTTATCCTTGGCGGAGGCACGGCAAAGGATGCAGGCGGCTTCGTCTGCATTGGATGGGCTGGAGTCGGATTATGACCCCAGGGAGTATACGTTATGGGCGCCGAGGGATGTTCTGTACGCCGCCCGGCTGCGCCGGCGCCCTTGGCAACTCTGCTATGGCCGGGATATATTTTATGCGCCTCTGGATGCGCAGACCTATGATACATATACCCAGAGCCATAGGGATATGGCCGCATATCTGGAACTCTGGACTGAGGCGGAGGCCCTATCTGTGGCGGAGGCAGACCTGGATGGGGCTGAATTTATGGCCATGACAGCGAGAGAGGCGGGAGCCAACCTCTGGCTGCTGCCAAAAGCCATGCCGGAGCAGCTGGCGCAAGCCATGGCCCGGGCTGTGAAAGGCCGCCTGGAGGAGCAAGAGGGATATTGGAGGGTGGTATTGTATGGAGAGGCGGGAGCATGAGCCCCTGGTCAGCATAGTGGTGCCTGTCTACAATGGAGAGGCCTTTATAGAGGAAACCATACTATCCATACGGGGGCAAAGCTTTGAAAATTGGGAGCTGCTGGCTGTGGATGATGCCAGCCGGGACGGAACCTGGGGCAGGCTGGAGGAGCTGGCCGCAGCCGAGAACCGTATGCACGCCATACGCCTGGAGAGCAATCAGGGCGCAGCCGAGGCGAGGAATGTGGGCATACGCCAAGCCAGGGGGAGGTATCTCTGCTTTTTGGACGGGGATGACCTGTGGCTGGAAACAAAGCTGGAGAGGCAGCTGGCCTTTATGCAGAGCCGCCAGGCGGCATTTTCCTTTACCGGATATGCCTTTGGAGATGCTCAGGCAAGACCGACCGGAGCTGTGGTCATCCCTCCTGAGGCGCTGGGGTACAAGGAGGCTTTGCGAAATACTTGTATTTTTACTTCCACAGTCATGTTTGACCTGGAGAAGCTGCCCAAGGCATATATAGTGTTTCCCCGGGTAAAAAGTGAGGATACGGCGCTGTGGTGGGAGATACTCCGCAGGGGCTACACGGCCTATGGACTGGGAGAGCCGCTGAGCATATACAGGCGCCCCCAGGGCAGCCTGTCCTCCAACAAACTGGAGGCCATACGCCGCATATGGCACCTGTACAGGCGGCGGGAGGGGCTGTCGGTCTGGAGCAGCCTTTGCTGCGGAGCGGGCTGGGCGCTGGGGGCCGTGCGCCGGAGGTTGTCTTAGGGGGAGGGCAGGAAGGACCCTGCCCAAAAAGATATGTGGGGCCCGAGCAGCCTATTAGAGCGAAGCCGGGATGGCCAAGGGTTCAGGCATAGGGTATAATAGAGGCAAAATGGAGTGACATATGGCAGAAATACCTGTGGGCATACGCATACACAAATTGGAATCTTTTAAGCGTTTGATCAATCTGGTCCTGGTGGGCATAGGCCTGGGCATAGAGGTGGCTTGGTTTGCCCATTTTTGGTTCCGCACCTTTAGGGGCAGCGTAGTGGTGCAACTGCAGTTCTTTACCAAGGGCAATGCCATGCAGATCAGCTTCTATGCCATACTGCTGGTCATGGCCTCCATGATGTATGGAGGGATGCGTCTGGGGTATCTGCGCAATGCGGAGATTCTGTTTTCCCAGATGTTTGCCACGCTGGCGGTTAATGTTTTGCAATATATTCAGCTCTGCCTGATGGCCAGAAAGCTGCTGCCCCTGGGGGATTTTGCGGCTATGAGCCTGGCCCAGGGCCTGTGCATACTGCTGTGGATCAGCCTGGCTAACAAGCTTTACCGCAGCGTATTCCCGCCTCGCAAGCTTTTTCTAATACACGGCAGCAGGCCTGTGGAGGATATATGCGCCAAGCTGGAGGGCCGCAGGGATAAGTATAGACTGGCCGGGCGTATGTCTGAGGAGGAATTGGATATGCCGGGCTGGGAGCAGAGGCTGCTGGAGGATTACAGCCGGGGTCATTATACGGCGCTGGTGGTCTGGGATACCCGGATGGACAGCAGAAACCGCCTGATCAAATTCGGATATGCCCATTCCATCAGGGTCTATGTGATGCCCAAGATTACTGATGTCATATTGCGGGGAGCGGAGGAATTGCACCTCTTTGATAGTCCTCTGCTGCTGACCCGTGAGTACCGCCTGTCCATGGAACAAAGGTTCTTTAAGCGCGCCATAGACATAGGCTGCTCTGTGATTCTGTTGATACTCAGCCTGCCCATTATGCTGCTGACGGCCATAGCGGTAAAGCTCTATGACGGCGGACCTGTGCTGTATAAGCAGATACGCTGTACCAAGGATCAGAGGCAGTTCGCTATAATGAAATTTCGCAGTATGCGTACGGATGCGGAAAAGGACGGGGTAGCCCGGCTGGCACAAAAAGAGGATGCCCGTATCACGCCTATAGGCCGCTTTATCCGCAAGGTGCGTATCGATGAGCTGCCTCAGCTTCTCAATATACTCAAGGGGGATATGTCCTTTATCGGCCCCAGGCCGGAAAGGCCGGAAATCATCTGTCAATATGTGGAGATTATGCCGGAGTTTGCCTTTCGCATGAAAGTCAAGGCCGGATTGGCTGGATATGCCCAGGTCTATGGCAAGTACAATACCAGCCCCTATGACAAGCTCAAGCTGGATCTGACCTATATAGAGAATTATAGCCTGTGGCTGGATTTCAAGCTGATGCTGCTGACGCTGAAAGTGCTGTTCTGGCCGGACAGCACCGAGGGCGTGGAAAGCCAGCAGGTGACGGCCTTCAAGGAGGAATACCAGAAGAAAAAGCAAGAAAAGACATCCCGGGAGGATGAGCCTATATAGGAGTTTGTAAGCGTATGATGAGGGTGGGCGGGAGAGGTGCAATGCCGTCTGTGGAGAGGGAGTACAATTTGATGCGATTGGCGGCGGCGCTGGTGTGCAGGCGGCTGCCCCTTTGGATATTGCTAGCTCTGGGCGGCGTATTGGCCGGCCTGGGCCTGCGCTTTGCGTACCTATATACGGCTCAGCCCTATGAAATCTATGCTATGGAGAGCCTGTACTATGTGGAATATGGCCTGGACCCCAAGACGGACCAGGCCTATACCTATATCAACGGCCACAGCTGGGATGTGTGGTTAGACAGTGACGAATTTGTGGCCAGGATAGAGGCTGCGCTGCCGGAGGCGGAGAGAGAGTACTGGCAGCCGGAGCATATCAGGCGCGCTACAACGGCGACTCTGCCCTCGGATCTGCGGATGCCAAAGACCCGGGTGGAGGACAGGGATCCGTCTAGAACGGTGGCTCTGGCCAGGGCCTTGGAGGAGGCTGTGCTGTCCTTTGGTCTGGATCAAAAGGAGATAGAGCGGATACGCATAGTGGACAGCCAGGAGGAGGCTCTGCCGGTGGACTGGGATGGCCATTGGCTGCAGTCTGCGCTGCTGGGTTTGGCGCTGGCCCTGGGTCTGGGCCTTAGCCGCCTGCTTTGGAGGGAGAGTCTGGGTCTGTCCTTACATGTGCCGGCACAGCTGCCCTCTGGTCTGCCCTCCCTCGGTGCTCTGGGATATGGACGGGGTGGGGAAAATCTCGCCCTGTGGCTGGAGTCCAGGCCAGCCGCAGCCATATTGCCCATAGGCTCCTTATCTGCCCGGGACAGAAAGGAACTGCAAGAGAGGGGTTTGGAAGAGAGGCTGTTACCGCCGCTGTACCAATGCAAGGGGAATGAAGCCTGCGGCGAGCTGATACTGGCCTGCATCGCAGGCCCACTGGCCATGGCAGAGGTGGAGCAGGCCATAGAGAGGCTTGCCTCGCTGGGATGGCAGCCGGCCGCGTTGATTCTGGCGGGAGTGGATCTGCCTTTGCAAGCCATATATAGCCGCTGTGGCCGTTTCTGACCTCTGGGGGATGGGGATATGCGTGTAGAGTTATTGCTGTCGGTGGTGGAGGGGGATGTAAAAACCATCCTATCCGGTATGGGGCTGGAGTGTCCGGCAGTGGTCATCAACCAATGCGACAGGATGGGCATGTCCATAGCGACAGGCAGGGGAGGGGAGCTGCGCATCTATGACTTTCCGGAGCGGGGCGTGGGCCGCAGCCGAAATGAGGCCATACTGCGGGCCCGGGGAGAAATCCTGCTCTTCGGGGATGGGGATATGGAATACTATCCCGGATATGCGCAAAAAATAGAAGAGGAATTTGACAGACATCCGGAGGCGGATATGTTGCTCTTCAATGTGGAGGTGGAGCAATCCCGAAGCACTTATTGGAATACCGGATATAAGAGAGTGCGCTGGTACAATGCGGGGCGCTATGGCGCAGTCAGTTTTGCCATACGCAGGAAGGCCCTGTTGGACAGCGGCGTGATGTTCTCTCTGCTCTTTGGCGGAGGCGCCCGGTACGGTAGCGGAGAGGATAGCCTTTTTCTGCAAAGGCTGCTGGAGAGGGGGATGGCCGTTTACACCTCCCCGGTCTGCATAGGCAGGGAGCGGCCCGGCCAGTCCAGTTGGTTTCAGGGGTATACAGAGAAGTTTTTTTACGACAAGGGTGTGCTGTACCGCCACCTTTACGGAGGGGGAAGGCGGGGGTTCTGGCCCGTGCTGGTGGCCAAATGCCTGGGCCGCCGCTTTGTGTTTGCTCGCAGGCGGCAGTGGCTGGACAGGCTGAGCTGGCAGATGGCCGTATACTATTTGGACAAGGGGGTGGAGCTTTGCCCTTGGAGTGAAGCGCACAAGCAGGAGGGATGAGCCTGTGGGGCTTGGAGCATGGTTTTATGTGTTGGTTCTGATCCTGGCTGTGTCGGCAGCCTATCTCCTGGGCAGGGACATGTATGGCTACGGGGGAAATATGTATGCCCGGAACGGACAAAGACTGCGGGATAGGATATGTCTGGCTTGGCTCTTTGCCCTACTGGGCGGCGTATCTGCGGCTCGCATAGCTGTGGGAAATGATTATTGGGTGTATGTGGAAAACTTTCGCCTGATATACCAGGGGCGCCATGTGTCCTCAGAGTGGGGGTTCAACCAGGTGGCCTTTTTTATGCAATGGCTGTTTGGATACAATGCCTATCTGCCTATCTTTGGGCTTTTTTCTCTGATAACAGTGTCACTTTTTTTGGCGGCCTTTTGGAGGCTCAGGGCCTGGATGCCGGGCTGCATTTTTTTGTTTCTGGCTGGAGGGTATTATTTCTCTTCCCTAAATTCTCTGCGCTACTACCTGGTTCTGGCCGTGGCGCTGTTTGCTCTGTCTTATCTGCTGGAGGGGCGGTATATGCCCTTTCTGCTCTGCATCTGCCTGGGTTCGCTGTTTCACAAGTCCATTTTGGTGGTCATACCCCTTTATGGGCTGGCCTATGGGCTGGCCTCTAGACCCTGGAAAATCTGGCACAGCCTGATGCTGGCTTTGGGTGGGGGCATAATGGTATGTTTTCCCCAGGCAATACGGAAAATTATATTTACCTTCTATCCCTTTTATGAGAACTCTGGCTTTGACAGGGGTGGCATATCTTATGCCAATGTAGTAAAATGCCTGTTGGCACTGGGTCTGGCCGCCTGGGCATGGAGGAGGAGGCCCGAACTGCTGGCTCTGGGCAGTGCCAACAGGGTATATGCCATTCTGCAAATGTTCGCTTTGATCTTGTATCTGGGAGGAAGTTTTATACCTGAGGTCAGTCGCATAGGGTATTATCTGCTCATATCCCAGCTGCTGCTGCTGCCCTCCCTGGCGCGGGGGCTGGACAGGCCCGGCAAGCCCTGGATGCTCACCCTAGTGGGATTGGGATATTTGCTGTTCTTTGCACTGTTTCTGCAAAAGGCCTATGCTGTGGATATACGCCTGCTTCCATACAGAACCTGGCTGTTTCATTAAAGGAGATGTGGAATGGAACCGTTTTTTAGCATAATTGTGGTCAGTCTCAACCCCGGTGCGGGTCTGGAGCTGACACTGGAGAGTATATTTTCCCAGAGTTTTGGAAATTACCAGGTGGTGCTAAAGGATGCGGTGTCCACTGACGGCTCTGTGGAGGCTGCCCAGGCCCGCTACGGCCGGGATGCCCGGCTGCTGGTGGAGCGGAGGCGGGATGGGAGCATATACCAGGGCATGAATCAGGCGCTTGCTCTGGCCGTAGGGCAGTATTGGATTTTTCTCAACTGCGGCGACTGTTTTTATAGCAGAGAGGTGCTGGAGCTGGCCGCACGCAAGCTGGAGAAGAGCGGAGGTCCGGGCGTGCTGGCCTATGGAGATACGTTTATACGCTCGGCCGGAGTCCTGTCCAAGGCCAGGCCCGTCCTCGGGGATTTTGGCTTGTACAGGGGCCTGCCCTGCCATCAGTCCTGTATTTATCACAGGGATTTATTTGGTCAGAGGGGATATGCTGAGGAATTTGCCGTGCGGGGGGATTATGAGCACTTCCTGTGGGCGCACTATGTATATAAGGCCCGGCTGCTGTATCTGGATATGGCTGTATCCTCCTATGAGGGGGGGGGGATTCTCGGAATCCGCCGGGAACTGGGAGAGGGATAAGAGGGAGCATGAACAGATAACGGCCATGTATATGCCGGCCTGGAAAACCCGCTGTTTTGGCCTGCTGTTAGCGCTGAGCCTGCCGGGCCTGCGTCGTCGGCTGTTTTCTAAAGGGCCGCTGGCACGTTGCTATGCGGGACTCAAAGGCCTTTGGTACGGCCTGGGAAGAAAAAGGGAGGCAGAATGAGAGTACTGTGGGTATGCAATATTATGCCGGCCATATTTTCCGCCAAGCTGGGAAGAAGGTCCAGCAACAAGGAGGGGTGGATAGAGGGGCTGCTGGAGGCCATATGGAAAAATAAAAAGGGGGAGGCTTTTTCCCTGGGCCTGGCCTTTCCCATGGAGGAGCAGGCCGGTATGCTCAACACCACTTTTAGCATTCATTCCATGGCCATCACCTGCTATGGTTTCTATGAGGATCCCCAGGCCCATATCTATACACCGGGCCTGGAGGAGCGCATGGAGGCCATTATCCGGGATTTTTCTCCGGATATTGTGCATTGTTTTGGAACGGAATACGGTCATACGCTGGCGGCGGCCAGGGTATGGAAACGGCCGAACCGTCTGTTGATAGGCATACAAGGTCTGTGCGGCGTGTATGCCAAGGCGTATATGGCGGATCTGCCCCGGAGGGTGATTCGCAGGCGCACACTGAGGGATGTGCTGCGCAGGGACGGCCTGCTCCTGCAGCAGGAGAGGTATAGGTTGCGGGGCGAGATGGAGAGGGAGGCCATATCCCTCTGCGGCCATGTGGCCGGCCGCACGCATTGGGATAAGCGATATTCCCAGATCTACCAGCCCAGGGCCGTATACCACCACCTTGGAGAGAGCTTGCGGCCATGTTTTTACGAGGAGCAGTGGAGCCGGGAAAAGGCCATACCCTACAGGATATTTCTCAGCCAGGGAGATTATCCCATCAAGGGTCTGCACTACGCTCTGCTGGCCCTGCCCAGGATACAGCAGGCCTATCCCCAGGCCCATCTGGCCGTGGCCGGCGCGCCATTGGTGAAGCTGGGCGATTTGGCCAATAGCTTGAAGAGAGGCTCATATGCCAAGTATCTGGCCTATTTGATAAAAAAGTATCAATTAAGACGCAGCGTGGAATTTCTGGGCAGGCTGACAGCTCTGGAGATGCGGCAGGCCTACCTGGACAGCAGCGTATTCCTTTGCCCCTCCTCCATAGAGAATTCCCCCAATTCCCTGGGGGAGGCCATGCTGCTGGGCATGCCCTGCGTGGCAGCCAAGGTGGGCGGCGTGGAGAGCATGATGCGCCACGGTCTGGAGGGCCTGCTCTATGAGGGTTTTGATCCGGATGCGCCCAGTGAGGGCCGGGAGGAGGACCTGCTGGAGATCCGGGTGCAGGCTCTGGCGGATACCGTGATAGGGCTGTGGCAGGAGGAGGAGGCTCAGGCGGCCTACGCCTATAGGGCCAGGGAAAGGGCTTTAGAAAACCATAATCCGCATAAAAATTTTTTGCGCCTGATGGAGATCTATACCCTGATGATGGGGAGCTAGGGAGAGTAACCCTATGGAGAGATGGTACTTCGTATCCAATTATATGAATCATCATCAGATAGCCTTTTGCGATGCCATGTACCAAAGACTGGGGGAGGCCTTTGTCTTTGTGCAGCTGGAGGATATGGAGGAGCACAGGCGGCAGATGGGCTGGAGGGAGTATGAGCGGCCCTATATACGATATTGGCAGAAGGAGGCACAGGCCCTGGCAGGGGAGCTGCTTGCCGCCAGGCTGGTGCTTTTTGGCGGCAGCGATGAGGAGGAGGTGATCAGACCCCGCCTGGATAGGGGTCTGCCTACCCTGCGGTATAGCGAAAGCATATACAAAAGGGGGCGGTGGAGAGCGGTCAGCCCCAGGGGCCTGTGGAGAAAGTATCAGGACCATATTTGCCGCAGAAAGGATCCGGTGTACATGCTCTGCGCCGGCGCCAGAGCCGGCGGAGATTTTGGCCTGTTGGGGGCTTACCCCGGCAAGTTGTACAAATGGGGGTATTTTCCACCCTTTGTGGAGCAGGACATAGAGGCTCTGCTGGATGCCAAGGAGGGGCGCAGCCTGGGTAGGCCCAAAATATTGTGGGTGGGACGTATGATAGATTGGAAGCATCCGGAGTTGGCTTTGGAGGCAGCCGGGCGGCTGGCAGATCTGGGGCTGGATTTTTCCATGGAGTTGGTGGGGCAGGGTCCCAGGCGACAGGCCTGCCAAGCCTGGGTGGACAAAAAAGGACTGGATAGAAGTATCGAATTTACAGATTTTCAATCTCCAGAGGCCATACGGGTCAAGATGGAGAGGGCGGATATATTCCTGATGACCAGCGACCGGCAGGAGGGTTGGGGAGCCGTGGCCAATGAGGCCATGAACAGCGGCTGCGCGCTGGTGGCCAACAGCAGTGCCGGAGCCATACCCTACCTTCTCCGCTCGGGTATGGAGGGATATGCCTTTCGCAATGGGCAGGCGGCGGACTGTGCGGACAAGCTGGGCCGTCTGCTGACACAGGCAAAGCTGAGGGAGGATATGGGCCGGGCGGCCTATGGGCGAATACGGAGGCTGTGGAATCCCGGAGCCGCAGCGGATGCGCTGCTGGCGCTGGCCGGCTCTCTGGGGCTATGGCCGGTCTTGCCCGGTCTGGAGGCGGCCATAGCGGAGGATGGGCCCTGTTCCCCGGCTCCCTATATTTGAGGAATAAGAATATGCCAAGGATTAGCGTCATTGTGCCGGTCTACAACGTAGAGAGCTATCTAGAGGCCTGTATACGTTCTATAGCAGGTCAGAGCTTTGGCGATTGGGAGCTGTTGTTGGTGGATGATGGATCCACAGATGGCTCGGCGCAGATATGCTCTGGCTGGGCGGTCAGGGACAGCCGCATACGGCTATTGCAAAAGGAAAACGGGGGAACTTCCACAGCTCGGAACTGGGGATTGGCCCACGCCACAGGAGAGTATGTGTCCTTTGTGGACGGGGATGACTACATAGACCCGGAAATGCTGGAGCAGTTGTGGAGGGCGGTGGAGGAGCATGGAGCGGATATGGCCCAGGTGGGCCGTATAGAAGAGACAGAGGACGGCAGGCGGCTGCCGGATATCTGTACTCCGCCGGAAGAAGAGCGCTGGGAGAGTGCTGAGGAATTTCTGCGGCAGCTTCTACTGCACAAGGGGGATTGTTCCTTTTGTACCAAATTGACCCGCCGCAGCCTGTTGGCGGCCGAGGCTTTTCCCCCGGGCAGGCTGAATGAGGATTTCTACCTATGCCTGGAACTGCTGCCCCGCATAGAGGCGGTGAGGCTGCTGTCCGGCCGCCACTACCATGTGCGTTACCGCCAGGGCAGCAATACCCGCCAGGGCGGCGGGGCGGGCTTTTCCCAGGTGTATATAGACAATGTGGACAATGCGCAAAAGGCCCTGGAGCTGTGCCGGGACCGTTATCCTCAGCTGTTGCCCATATGCCGCCGCTTTGGCGCATACCAGAGGCTGGATTATATGCTGCACATACCCCTGGGAGAGATGTCGGCGGACAATGTCTTTTTCAGGCGGACAGTGGCGGACATGAGAAAGGGGTTGGCGGGCGTGCTGGCCAGCCCCTGGCTGGGCCTGCGGGAGAAGAGTTACTATGCCCTGCTGGCCCTATGGCCCCGGGGGATACGGCACCTCCACGCCAGACTCAAGGGCTGGATTTGAGGCTCCCTGCTCTGGGGAGAGCCGGTATTCCCGGGGCGTATGCCCATAGCATTGTTTGAATATGCGGTGGAAGAAGCTGGTGTTGCTGTACCCTGTCATGGCCGCGATCCGGTCTATGGGCAGAGCCGTATGGCGCAGCAGTCTGGCGGCCTGCCGCAGCCTGCGCTCCTGCAACAGCTGTTTGAAGGTGTTGCCGGAGTTTTTTTTGATCAGTCTGCTCAGCGCATAGGCCGGCTGGCCGCAGATATGGGAGAGTTCCTCCAGGCTGGCTGTGGCATAGCAATGGTCTATATATCGCAACGCCTCCCAAAAAATGCCCTGTTCATATCCCTCCGGCCCCTCCTCGCTGCAGATGCGTCCTGTCTGGCCCTGCAGGAGCAGAAGCAACAGACCCATAGAGGTCTGATTGACCCTCCGGGAGGCGCCCTGGGGATGGGTCAGCGCATGGATCAGATTTTCTACGATATTTTGTATGGGCAGTATGTCAGACACCTGAAAGTATAGATGGTCTATGGAGCCGTTTTCCTCCCGCAGGGCAGACATCAGAAAATGCCAGAGCAGATTGCCCTCATCCATCAGCAATACCGGAAGGTCAAAGAACTCCGGCAGTATGATAAAATTGACGGCCAGATCCCCATATCCGCAGGGCAGTATCTCATGGGAGGCATGGGGGTTGAGCAGCAGCAGTTCTCCGGCCTTTAGCTGTAGCCTCCTCCGGTCATTGATGATATGTGTGGTCTGTCCCTGGCACATATAGATGATCTCCAGGTAATTGTGCCTGTGGCGGGGGAAGTGCGCAAATCGAGTGTGGGGGCGCATATCCATCAGCATACCCCGCCGCAGCATTTTTTGGCTGTCCACAACGAAGGCGCTCCCGCTGGCGTACAGGGATTGCTCCACTCCGACTCCACCTTTTTGTATGGCCTCCTCCTCCGGGGATATGCGCATCAGTATGTCCAACAGGCTCTGCTGCATTCTGCCTCCTTGGGCCCTGCCCTATATCCCTATTGTATCCCCAGGGGCGGCATTATGCAAATAAAGACGGAAAAAAATGCAAGATAAAATCTTAAAAATGGGAAAGTCTGGGAATATAATAGATTTATCCAATGCAAGAATTTGCAATTAAGGATGGAAATACGGAAAGGAGCAAGTTCAAGAATTTGCAATTCAGGATGGAAATACGGAAAGGAGCAGGGTATGGGGGTACAGAGCAGGTATGAGGAGGCTAAGGCCATCTATGCCGGACTGGGCATAGACACGGATAAGGCCATAGAGAGTTTGAGAAAGGCGCCGGTGTCCCTGCACTGCTGGCAGGGGGATGATGTGCGGGGATTTGACCACGAGGGGGGATTGACCGGAGGCATACAGACCACCGGCAATTATCCGGGCCGGGCGCAGACGCCCCAGGAGCTGTTCGCCGATATGGATAAGGTTCTGCGGCTGACCCCGGGCGCAAAGAAGATCAATGTACACGCCTGCTACGCCATATTCGGCGAGGACGGCTTTGTGGATAGGGACAAGCTGGAACCCAGGCATTTCCAGGCTTGGGTGGATTTTGCCAAGGCCCGGGGGCTGGGTCTGGATTTCAATCCCACCTTTTTCTCCCATGAAAAGGCTGCAGACGGTCTGACTCTAGCCCATCCGGATCCCCAGATCCGAGCCTTTTGGATAGAGCATGGAAAGGCCTGCATACGCATATCCTCCTATTTTGCCGAGGAGACGGGCATACCCTGCGTAATGAATATCTGGACAGGGGATGGATTTAAGGACATACCGGCTGACAGGATGGGCCCCAGGCTGCGGTACAAGGAATCTATAGAGGCCATACTGTCCGAACCCTTTGATTTTGCCATGGTAAAGCCCTGCGTGGAATCCAAGGTCTTTGGCATAGGTGTGGAGTCGTATACCGTGGGATCGGGAGAATTTGCGCTGAGTTTTGCCGCTGCCCATCCGGACAAGTGTATGCCTCTGATGGACAATGGCCATTATCACCCTACGGAGATGGTGTCTGACAAGATACCCGCTCTGCTGTGCTTCTATCCGGAGATCGCCCTGCATATCACCCGTCCCGTGCGCTGGGACAGCGACCATGTGGTGATCTTTGACGATGAGACAAGGGAGATAGCCAAGGAGATCGTGCGCAATGGCGCTCTGGAGAGGGTGCATATGGCGCTGGATTACTTTGACGCCTCTATCAACAGGGTGGCTGCCTGGGCGCTGGGCTTCCGTTCTTTCCAAAAGGCACTGCTCTTTGCGCTTCTGCAGCCCAATGACAGGGCTAGGGAGCTGCAGGAGGGCGGCTGGTGGAGCCGGCTGATGGCTCTGGCGGAGGAGGCCAAATGCCTGCCCTTTGGGGATGTGTGGGAGTATTACTGCCAGGTATGCCAGGTCAAGGGCGAGGCGGAGTGGTTTGCCGATGTGGAGGAGTACGAGAGGGAAGTGCTGTCTTTGAGGCAGTGATGCCGGGGAGGAGGCTGAGTGATAATGCTAAGGGGATGGGCTGTCCTGGTCCATCCCCTCTTTTGCGTGCAAGGGTATGCGCAGCCGCACCTCTGTGCCGCAGCCCGGATGGGAGGAAAATTCCAGTCCATAGGCCGGGCCATAGAGCAGCCGCAGCCTTTGATGGGTATTGTATATGCCTATATTGCTCCCCTTGCCAGGAGGCAGAGAGCCGCCGGGCAGGGCGCGGAGTTTGTCCGGCTGTATGCCCACGCCATCGTCAGAGATGACAAAGAGTATATCTCCCGCCTCCTGCCAGGCCATAATGACTATCTCCCCGGCCTTTTCCTCTTTTTCAAATATACCGTGTTGTATAGAGTTCTCCACTATGGGCTGCAGCACCAGTTTGGGAATCTGTGCATCCAAAAACTGCTCCGGCACATCGATGAGAAAGCCGATTTTGTTTTCATAGCGCATATTCTGTAGGGCGACATACAATTCTACATGGCGCAGTTCCTCACGTATAGGTATGAGTATGTTGCGGCGGCTGAGGGTCAGTTTGTAGAATTTGGACAGGGTCTGTATGGCCAGGGATACCTCTTGCTGTTTGCCGCTCTGGGCCAGCCAGTTGATCATATCCAGCATATTGTAGAGAAAATGGGGGTTGATCTGCGCCTGCAAGGCCCGCACCTCGGATACCTTTAGCGCCTCGGCCGCTTTTTTCTGTTCATCCAGGGATTTTTGCAGGCGGATCACCATGCGGTTGTAATGGGAGATCAGATGGCCTATCTCATCCCTGTCCCTGGCGCTCTCCAGCTGTAAGGGTTGTTCCTCCTGCTTGTCCATGGTGGAAATCAGCCTTGAGAGGCGGCGGGAGAGGCTGTCGGAGAGCAGTAGGGATATGGCTAGGGTCAGCAGTATAAAGAAGAGGTATCCGTAAGAGGCGGCGCGCAACAGTCCCTCCTCCTGGGAAAATATGCGGTTCTTGGGTATGACGGACACCAGACGCCAATCTGTCTGATGCAATTGGCGGTAGCTCAGATACAGTGGCTCGCCCAAGATGGTGGCCGTGGTAAAGGAGTATGAGCTGCCCATCAGGGCCGGCAGGGAGTCATAGCGCATGAAATAGGTGCCGGCCAGGCCGGCATGAGAGGCTCCGGCCAGGCTATTGCGGCTGTTGATGATATAGTAGACGCTCTCCTCCTCCGGACTGTTCTGTCTCAGCAGGTCCAGCAGAGGCTGTTTGGAGAAATAAATGGCTACATAGACCTTGTGCTCCCGGCTGGGGGTCTGCAGGGTGAATTTGCGTATATAAGCCATATCGCCCAGAGTATCCAGCTCCGGATAGCTGAGATAAAACTCCGGGCAGAGCAGGCTCTCGGTCTGGGGGGATCCAGAGAATATGCCGTGCCAATAACTGCCTAGTATATCAAAATCTGAGCGAAGAAACAGGCCGGCCTTGCCCGGCAGGGAAGGCATATCCGGAGCATAGATGCGTATGGCGCTTATCAGCTGTCCGTCAGTGTAGTCTTGCAGGCTGGAGAAAAAATCCAATGCCTGCGGGCTTTGCCAGACCTGGGCTTGCGCTTCCCCGGCCTGGGAATGGAGCAGATAATCCTGAAAAAATCTGTCGCCGGAGAGGCTGTCCATAACATGGCGCAGCCGGGAGATCTGCCCCTCCAGCGCAGAAGCTGTCTGGCTGACCAGCGCCTGGCTGGAGGCCAGCGTATTGCTGCGTATGATGGATGAGAGCCGGGTGTAGAGAAAGATGTAGAGAAAGAGGGAGGGAAGCAGCAATACCAGCAGTATCAGAGCCATAAACTTTCGTTTTAGCCGCATATGGTGAAAGAAATAATATAGGGGCTTGGGTGTCTTTGCCGGCATATGCTCTCCTGTCCTGCCGCAGGGCGGCGCTTATCTGGAACGGGGGGCCTCCCTGTATTCTGAGGGGGTGAGCCCTGTCATCTTCTTGAACAATTTGCCAAAATAATGGCTGTCGCCATATCCCACCCGGGCGGCTATGCCTTGAATTTTTTGGCTTGGATCCTGGAGGAATTCCTTGGCCTTGTCCAGGCGGTATTCTGTCAGATATTGATTGAGGGTGCTGCCGGTTTCTTGTTTGAACAGTGTGCAGACATAGGAGGCGGACAGATAGACATGGCCGCTGATATCCTGTATGGATAAACCTTCACTGTGATAATGGGTGGATATATAAGCCTTGATCTTGGCCACCACCCTGCCCGCATCTCCCTGGGAGGAGATCTGGCTGCTCCAGCGCTGCAGCCGCTGGCAGGCTACCTGGTGCAGGGAGGCCAGGCTGGGAGATTCCAGCAAATGCCCCCAGGCCTCTGACGGACTCTCCGTCTGGGCCGGCATACGGCTTTTGCTCTGTCGCTCCTCCAGTATATCCAGCAGGCGGAAATAATATGCCTTGGCCTGGTGGGGCAGGGGATGGGGCGGCGCTTGAAACAGAGCGAAGACCTGATCCAACAATAGCTGGGCCTGCTTGGCATCCTGCTGCAGCAGGGACTCCCGAAAGCGTGGGGGAATGGTGGAGAGAACCTCTTCTCTTTGCTCCAAGCCGGGAGCATCCGGCTCCGGCTCTCCATAGAAATGTAGGCTGCCAGTCGGGGAGAAAAAGGCTTTTTGCAGGGCCAATACGCCGCAGGTATAGGATTCCGGACACTGGCCGATGCTATTCTGCACCGGGCCTATGGCCAGGTGGAAATCTCTTGTGTGTCCAGACAAATGGGAGCAAAATTCCTCGGCTAGGGAGAGGATTTTTTCCCTGTCCGGAGGGGAGAGGGACCACAGATGAAAGATCCAGAGATGGGGTTGACGCAGGAAAAAAATGTGCCCAAAGTCATATTTTTCGCATAAGAATTCCATAATATTTGGGGGTGCATCCCCGTTTTCCTCTGTAGAAAAATAGCTGTACACAGGCAGAATCATGGTAAAAAAATAGTATTTTTTCTCAGTCAAAAAAAGCAAATCCGCATCGGAGAGCAAGCCTATTATAGAAGATTCATCAGAGAATTTTGTTAACCTTGATGCCAGGATTTCTCGGGAGCGGGATAGGGAAGTGGTGATTTTATCCCGGTTTTCCCTGTGCTTTTTTACATGGGATATGGCCTCTTTTAGAGCCTCCTCCAGTTCCGCAGGATCTATGGGTTTTTCCACATAGCTAAGGGCCTTGAGGCGTATGGCGGCCTTGAGATAGGCCTTGTCTGAGTATCCGCTCATAAAGATAATGGGCATTTCCGGCCGCAGCGCCTGCAAGCGGCTGGCCAGGGATATGCCGTCCATGCGGGGCATGCGTATATCGCTCAGCAATATGTCCGGCATGGCAGCAGAGGCCATGTGCAGCGCATCCAGGCCGTCCACAGCGGTCTGCACCTGCTCTATGCCCAGCTGTCTCCAGGGTAAAATCTGGGATATGCCCTCCCGCGTCAGCTTTTCATCGTCCACGATTAACAGCCGCATTTCTCCCTCCTTCATCTCCGCAGATATACTGCGTTAAATACTATATAGCGCAAATGGGGGAGAAAAATCAAATAGAGAAAAGCGCTGTCATTACAAAAGCCCAAAAGATATTACCCCTAATCCAAAGATTATCCCGTATGGGAAATGGAGGGTCGGCGCTATAATGAATTTGCAAAGAAGGAGGGGCTGCCGTGTCAGATTATGTGTTGGAATTGAAAAATATTACCAAGATTTTTCCGGGAGTCAAGGCCTTGGATGGTGTGCAATTCGCCCTGAAAGCGGGGGAAATACACGCCTTAATGGGAGAGAATGGAGCAGGTAAATCCACATTTATCAAGGTGATCACCGGCGTGCATAAGGCGGATGCCGGTGAGATATGGTTGGATGGCAAGCGGGTGGAATTTAAGGGTCCTAAGGATGCCGCAGCCATGGGTATTGCTGCCATATATCAGCATGTGACTGCCTATCCCCATTTGAGTGTGGCTGAGAATATTTTTATGGGTCATGAGATCAAGAAAGGGGGATTCATACAGTGGAAAGAGATGTATGCCCAGGCGGATGCCTATTTGCGGGAGTTAGAGGCGGGATTTGACTCTACCAGGGAGATGGGGTCTTTGTCCGTGGCCGGACAGCAGATGGTGGAGATAGCCAAGGCCATGTCCATGAAAGCCAGGATTATTATTATGGACGAGCCTACGGCGGCGCTGACCAGACAGGAATCAGAGCGCTTATACCGGATCAGCGAAAAGCTCCGGGATGAGGGGGCGGCTATTATTTTTATCTCCCACCGCTTTGAGGATATGTATAGGCTGGCTACCAAGGTGACGGTATTTAGGGATGCCAGGTATATAGGATGCTATGATGTGGACGGCATCAGCAATGGGGATCTGATCAAGGCCATGGTGGGCCGTGAGATACAGGATATGTTTCCCAAGCCGGACATAAGGCCGGGCAAGGAGGTTCTGCGGGTGGAGGGTCTGTGCCGGGAGGGGTATTTCCAGGACATACACTTTAGCGTACGCAGAGGAGAGATATTGGGATTGACCGGATTGGTGGGCGCCGGCCGCACAGAGGTCATACAGAGCATATACGGCATACATCCGGCGGAGAAAGGCCGGATATGGCTGGAGGGGGAGCAGGTGCGTATCTCCAGCCCCAGCCAGGCGCTGTCGTTGGGCATAGGCCTGTTGCCGGAGGATAGGCAGAGGCAGGGGTTGATTCTGGACTGGGGTATAGGCCGCAATATCACCTTGACGGAGATAGCCTCCCTGGGCCGGCATGGGCTGACGGATGAAAAGGCGGAGAGAATGCGGGCGGCAGAGCTGGCGGAGCAGGTGGATACCAAGGCTGTGAGTATTTTTGACAAGGTCAGCACGCTCTCCGGGGGCAATCAGCAAAAGGTGGTAGTGGCCAAGATCCTGGCCTCAAAGCTCAAGCTGATCATATTGGATGAGCCCACCAAGGGAGTGGATGTGGGCGCCAAGGCGGAGATATACCGCATTATGGGTGAACTGGCCGGCCAGGGTTATGCCATTATTATGATTTCCTCGGAAATGCCGGAGATACTGGGTATGTGCGACCGTATCGCTGTGATGTGCGAGGGCAGGGTCACCGGTGAGCTGACCAGGGCTGAGGCCACCCAGGAGGCCATACTGCGGCTGGCCATGGCCAAGCATGGGCGAGGAGAACAGGGAGTTTCCGCCGGGGAGGGAGAAGATGAAAAAAATCGGATTATTCCTGAAAAAAACTAGCAATTCCAGGGAGATGAGCCTGGTCTTGGTATTGCTGGCCCTATGCCTCTTTGTCCAGATGCGCAACAGCTCTTTCCTGCAGCTGGGAACACTGGAGGATATGTTCCGCAATTACACTGTTATCTTTATACTGGCCCTGGGCATGATGTGCGTGCTGCTCACCGGGGGTATAGACATATCCATAGGCTCTTCTCTGGCGTTTTCGGGCATGAGTGCCGGCCTGTTGATGCGGGATTTTGCCATAGCCACGCCGCTGGCTTTTCTGGTGTCCACGCTGGTGGGAGGGGTGCTGGGCGCGCTGGTGGGGCTTTTGATTGCCAAGGGCAAGGTGCCGCCCATAGTGTGTACGCTGGGATTGATGAATATCTACCGGGGGCTGACCTATCTGATAGCAGACAACCGCTGGGTGGCCGCCTACCAGTTTACCGAGAGTTTTAAGCGCTTTGCCTTATCCAAGTACCTGGGCTTTGGCCTGGTGAACAATATGATAGCGCTGATGCTGTACTGCACACTGGCTTTTGGCCTCTGGCTGCGGTACACCACCTCCGGCCGGCGCATATATGCCGTGGGCTCCAATGGGGAGGCGGCGCAGGTGTCGGGCATCAAGACGGAGTGGGTGCAGATAGGTGTGTATAGTTTGATGGGTCTGCTCTGCGGTCTGGGCGGCGCCCTTTGGACCTCCCTGTACAAATCCGCCCAGGGGGATATGGCTGCCGGCATAGAGATGGACGTGATCGCGGCCTGTGTGGTGGGAGGCGTCAGCCTGACCGGAGGCAGGGGCAGCGTGGCTGGCGTATTCTTAGGCGCGCTGACCATAGCCGTCATAGGCAAGGCCCTGCCTCTGATAGGCGTATCCCAGTTCTGGCAGAGTGCCATCAAGGGGGTGATCATCCTGGCGGCTGTGCTGCTGAATGTGCTGGCACAGAGGGCCATGGAAGCCAACAATAGGAAAAGGAGGGAGATATAATGGCCGGCAAATCGGGAAGAACCATACACTATAAGCAGGATTTCTCTCCCAAGGCCTTTTTCCTGCAGTGGGAATGGCTGCTGGTGGTCATATTCCTGGGCGTGAATGTGATGAATCTCTATCTCTCCGAGTTCTACAGGAGCGTTCCGGGTCTGTTCAATGCCACCAACTCCTTTTTGGAGAAGGCCTTTGTGGCCCTGCCCATGGCCTTTGTGCTGGTGCTGGGGGATATAGATATCTCGGTGGGGTCTACGGCCTGTCTTTCAGCAGTGGTTCTGGCGTACTGTTACAATCTGGGTCTGCCCATGGGCATGTGCGTGGCCATCTGCCTGCTGGTGGGCACTCTCTGCGGCGCCTTAAATGGTTGGATATTGACCCGGTTCACAGAGTTGGCGCCTATGATAGTCACTCTGGGCACGCAGATCCTCTTCCGGGGTATAGCCGAGGCCCTGCTGGGGGATGAGGCTCGGGGCGGCCTGTCCAATGTGGCCTGGTTTTCCAATCTCTATTGGGGCAAGATAGGCATAGTGCCTATCATGTTTATCTTCTTCGTCATCTGTGCGGGGGTTTTTGGTTTTGTCCTGCATAAGACCTGCTTTGGCCGGCGGCTGTACGCCATAGGCGCCAACAAGACGGCGGCGCAATACGCCGGCATAGAGGTGCAGAAAATCCGTATGCTGGTGTTTACGCTGACTGGTACCTTTGCGGCGGTGACGGCTATATTCCTGGCCGCCAGAATGGGTTCCACCCGGGCGGATATCGCTACGGGATATGAGATGGAGGCCATAGCCATGGCGGTGCTGGGGGGATTTAGCACCTCCGGAGGCAAGGGAAATTTTGCCGGATTGATATTGGCCATATTTATCGTGGGCATGTTGCGCTATGGGCTGGGTCTGATCAATATCCCCTCCCAGCTGATGCTGGTTATCATAGGCTTGTTGTTGATCATTACGGTGCTGCTGCCTCGCTTTCAGGCGCTGGTCAAGGGCAGGAGGCTGCAGGCATAGGATGCTGACGGCCTAGGCCGTTTGGTATATATATCTAAGCCCTGCAGCAGGGGCGGAAATGGAGGAAGTATGAAGAAAAAAGCATTGAGTCTGCTACTGGCTCTGAGCCTGATAGGCGGCAGCCTGGCCGCCTGCGGCAATCAGGGCGCATCCACGGGGCAGAGCGCCGCCGGCGCCGCCGGCTCGGCAGAGAGCGGCGTGTACGCCGTGGTGACCAAGTCGGCTGGAAATCCCTACAGTGAGAGGGAGGCCCAGGGCTTTGAGGAGGCCATGGCAGAGCTGGGATACAGCGGCCAGCAGGTGGTGGTAAAGCATCCTGAGTCGGCAACGGCGGATGCCCAGATTACCATGATCAATGAGTTGATTTCCCAGAAGGTCAGTGGCATAGCCATAGCGGCCAATGATCAGGATGCTCTGCAGCCCGTATGCGAGCAGGCCAAGGCGGCCGGCATAGAGATTATCTCCTTTGACTCCAGCCTTAACGCAGCCAGCCGTATGACCCATGTGAACCAGGCAGGCACCCAGATTATAGGCCAAACCCTGATGGATGCCGTGCTGGATCTGAGCGGCGGTCAGGGACAGTGGGCTATACTGTCCGCCACCTCCCAGGCTTCCAACCAAAATGCCTGGATAGCCGCTATGAAAGAGGTGATGACCCAGGACAAGTATAAGGGGCTGGAATTGGTGGAGATCGCCTATGGCGATGACGAGTACCAAAAGTCCGTGGATCAGACCCAGGCTCTGCTGACCAATTATCCGGACCTGAAAGTGATTTGCGCACCTACCACTGTAGGCATTATGGCCGCAGCCGGCGTGTTGTCGGATAAGGGATCTGCTGTCAAGCTGACCGGTCTGGGTCTGCCCTCCGAGATGGCCGATTATATAGGCGAGGATAAGGTGTGCCCCTATATGTACCTCTGGAATCCCATAGATATAGGCCGGCTGGCGGCGTATACGCTGGTGGCTGCCTCGAAGGGTGAGATCAGCGGTGCGGCCGGAGAGAGCTTTGATGCCGGGGATATGGGTAAATATGAGATTACCGCAGCCTCAGACGGAGGCACGGAAATTATTCTTGGGCCTCCCTTCGCCTTTACTCCTGAGAATATAGAGGAGTGGAAGAGCGTATATTAATATAATGTAGCTGATGAGAGGGCTGCCCCCGGGCGGCCCTTTCTCACAGCAGAAAGTGTGGCGCATATGGTGAAAATGTTTGTCATGCAATTATACCCCGGAATGGAGGAGGAGTACGAGAAACGTCATAAGGATCTGTGGCCGGAGATGGTGGAGATGATACACGCCCATGGAGGAAAGAATTATTCCATAGCCTTAGATCCGGAGAGCCTAAAGCTCTTTGGCTATATAGAGATAGAGGATGAGCAGCTCTGGGCACGGGGGGCGGACACGGCCATCAACCGCCGCTGGTGGGATTATATGGCGGATATCATGGAAACCAATGAGGACAATTCGCCCGTGGCCAGGGATCTGCGGTTGTTGTTTCATTTGGATTAGGGGGGAGGCCCGGATAAGGGCGAAAGAAAGACCGGAATTTTTTGGAATTGGGGCTGTCGCACTAACTAAGTTAGCGCGATGCCCTTTTTTTTATACAAAGTTAAGGGGGTGTTGCAGTAACGATTTTTAATCGTTACTGCAACACCCCCAGTTTTGTTGGAGAATATTGGCGCCGGGGTTAAAGTGTGCTTATTCCCAGATCCTGGCCTCCTCCTGCTCCGGGGCATATTTTCTCCGTCTGCGCAGGCCCTGGAGGAAAAAGGCGCTGCCGGAGATCATCAATCCGCCGGCTATGGCCACAGTGATCCACAGAGGCAGGCCCCGGGAGGGGGCAAAGAACAGTGCCTGCGCCAGCGCAAAGAGGGCCAGCATGCACTGGGATATGCCCAGGGCAAAAAAATGCGCATTGGCCCTGTGCAGCTGTTTGGACAGATGGCTTTTTTCGCTGTAGAGTTCCAGCGGTCCGTCAGCCCGGTTCTTCCGCAGATACAGCCTGCCGCCGTAGGAGGCTGCCACGGATATGCCCATCTCTTCCAGAAATGCCATATCATTTCTTTTCTTGGCGCCGGTATATGCGGGGAGGTCTATCTTGTAGATGTACTCTGCCGGCGACATATCCTCAAACACATATTCTCCACTGTGATAAGCGGTGAGCATCAAGCCCCTGCTTCCCTGCTCGTTCAGCCATTCTTCTTCCTTTTGGATATCCAAAAAGGTTTTTTTGATATGGGTTTTCATAAGCTGTCTCCTGTATAATTTGCCGCATTGTGCAGCATTTCTTCCAGACGTATGCGCTCCTTTTCAAAGAATTGCCTGCCTGTGTCCGTGATAAGATATGCGATCTTTCTGTCCTGGGGATGCTCCTCCATAGCCCGTATCCATCCCTTTTTTTCTAAGGTATCCAAAGCCCCGTAGAGGGAGCCGGCGCCCAACTGCACCCGCCCGCTTGTCATCCGCGCTATGTCCTTCATCAGGGCATAACCGTGTGCTGGTTGGTGCAGCCGCAGCAGGATGTAAAAGACGGATTCTGTGAGAGCGCCGCTGTTGGCTGATCTGCCCATATGGCCTCCTTTCTAGCTACGCTTTTCGATATATCGATATTTGTAATAGGCGTCAAGCTGGGATGTATTGACGAAAAAAGTGAATGCATAAATGAAAAATTAGCAAAAAATAACAAACAAACAATGAAAATGTATTTATTGTTATTGAAAAGGCACAGTAATTTTGATAAGGTATGAGTGAAACCTGGGAACAATTCATAAATGAAGTAGGGAGTATGTATGAAAAGGATTTTTAGAATGCTTGTCGCGTTTTGCTGATTTCATGTCTGGGTTGTGGCATTTTTAACTCTGTACAAGTACAAGCACAGATCATGAGAAAACCTGTAGTGAAAGCTTGGCCTGGTAGGCCAGGAGGGAATGGGGATGGTTCTGAGGAGTGGCTTAAAGGGAATTATGGCGAAACAAATGGGGCCTTTCGATTGGTTGGGTCTTGCTCGGGAATAGTATCAGATCTTGTTTCTAGAGAAAGAGCATCTCGTAGCATTCGTTTTGCTATTGTGGGTCTTTTGGGTGGAAATTGTCTGCCTGGAACAAGTAAACTGGTGAAATTAGGGTATGTTACTGTTCTGATCATTGCAGAAGCGGTGTCTGGAGAATACGAAGGAAATGATTTTCGGAGTGAAACATATATTTCAGGCAGGTGTATGAAAACAATCATAAAAACCTATGAATACAAAAATTATACAGAGCACAAAAAAACATATGTTAAGTGGACGAAATGGTGAAAATAATGGAAAAGTATTTGCTGAATTCCATGCAAGCTTTTTATCTAATCATGTTGATTTTGGGGTACTTCTATGATTACCCTGTGGAAGCTGTTTTTTTTGTATTTATATTTGTGCATTTGATGGAAATGGGTTTTTTTGTCTTAATACGTAACAAGGGAAAAAGGGATTTTTCTGAACTCTTTGCCAGCCTGGTGGTGGTTGTCTTTTTGATGGTGTGGATGGCATTGCAAGTGTTGGTATTTAGCGGAGTGGTGGCCTGAAAGGAGAAAAGAAATGAGAAAAAATATGGAAATAAAGGGCAGCATTGGGTCTGCAATAGAAGGTAATGATGATAAATACACAACATCCATTTCTGGAAGATGTATGAAAACGGAGATAACCACATATGAATTGAAAAAGGATACTGGCTATAGGTATTCTTATATCCGGTGGACGAGATGGTAAAGAGAGTCGCAGAATCCTTGTTGCTAAAGTCAAGCAATCTGATTTTTATCCTTTCCTTGCTGTGGTTGCAGGAGGAAAGGCAGGAATACCGATGGGCCTGTCTGTATGTCTTTGACGTCTGCCTGGCCAGCAGTATTTTTTACCTGGCGACAAGAAAGGCCGGCGAGGTGGACAAAAAGAAAATTGTGCAGATGTTGCTTTTTTGCATAGGCATACTGGCCTGGTATTATTATGGGCCTTGGACGTAGAGGGGCCAAGGATTCTATAGCATATGGCTGGGGGGGAGCGCGCGCCGGAGCTGGTGTATGGCCTGGCGCGCATTTTTTTCGTGAAGGCTGGGGGTATGCAATCCCTTTTCGCTCTGTATATGCCTGTGCCGTACACCCAAGGCCGCCTTGCAATTTCCCCTATTTTTCGGTATAGTTTCTTCATATGGCGAGGGGTCAATCTCGCCTGGGCGGCAGAGTTTTGTCAGGCGGAGCCAGGAATAGGAGAGATTATGTTCGATAAAGTGAATCCCAATTTGCATTTCGTGGAAAATGAAAAGGCCATAGAGGCCTTGTGGCGGGAGAGGGATGTCTTTCGCAAGAGTATGGATATGCGCAAGGGTGGGCCTTGCTTTACCTTTTATGACGGGCCGCCTACGGCCAATGGCAAGCCCCATATAGGGCATGTGGAAACCCGCACCATCAAGGATATGATCCCCAGGTACAGGGCCATGAAGGGGGCCTATGTGCCCCGCAAGGCGGGCTGGGATACCCACGGCCTGCCGGTGGAGCTGGAGGTGGAGAAGCTGCTGGGTCTGGATGGCAAGGAGCAGATAGAGGAATACGGCCTGGCGCCCTTTATAGACAAGTGCAAGGAGAGCGTTTGGAAGTATAAGGGCATGTGGGAGGATTTCTCCGCCACAGTGGGATTTTGGGCGGATATGGACAATCCTTATGTAACCTATCACGATGATTATATAGAGTCTGTGTGGTGGGCCCTGCGCAAGATTTGGGATCAGGGTCTTTTGTACAAGGGATTCAAGATCGTTCCCTATTGCCCCCGCTGCGGCACGCCCCTCTCCAGCCATGAGGTGGCCCAGGGGTACAAGGACGTGAAAGAGCGTTCGGCCATAGTCCGCTTCCCCTTGGTAGACGAGGATGCGTACATACTGGCCTGGACCACCACGCCCTGGACCCTGCCCTCCAATGTGGCCCTGTGCGTCAATCCCCAGGAGGCCTACGCCAAGGTGAAGGCGGCAGACGGCAAGGTGTATTACCTGGCCCAGGCTCTGTTGGATGCGGTTTTGGGCGGCATACCCAGGGAGGAGGGGCAGCCGGCCTATACCCTGTTGTCTGCTTGCCAGGGCAAGGATTTGGAGCATAGGGAGTACAAGCCCTTGTTTGGAGCGGCGGCAAAAATTGCCGCCCAGCAGGGCAAGAAGGGCTTCTTTGTCACCTGTGATGGGTATGTAACCCTGACAGACGGCACTGGCGTGGTGCATACGGCGCCGGCCTTTGGTGAGGACGATGCGCGCATAGGCCGCCTGTATGACCTGCCCTTTGTCCAGCTGGTGGACGGCAAGGGCGAGATGACGGCGGATACGGATTACGCCGGTATGTTTTGCAAGGAGGCGGATGGGGCCATACTCAAGGATTTGGATGCCTGGGGGCTGCTCTTTGCCGCTCCCAAGTTTGAGCACAGCTATCCCCATTGCTGGCGCTGCGACACGCCGCTGATCTACTACGCCCGGGAGAGCTGGTTCGTACAGATGAGCGCCGTCAAGGACAGGCTTATAGCCAATAACAATACCATCAACTGGATACCCCCCTCCATAGGCAAGGGGCGTTTTGGGGATTGGCTGGAGAATATCCAGGACTGGAGCATATCCCGCAACCGGTATTGGGGCACGCCGCTGAATGTCTGGGAATGCGCCTGTGGCCATACCCATGCCGTGGGCAGCCGGCAGGAACTGGCGGAGCTGTCAGGCAAGCCGGAGTATGCCCAGGTGGAGCTGCACAGGCCCTATATAGATGAAGTAGAATTTCCTTGTCCCAAGTGCGGTCAGAGCATGCGGCGGGTGCCGGAGGTGATAGACTGCTGGTTTGATTCCGGGGCCATGCCCTTTGCCCAGCACCACTATCCCTTTGAAAATAAGGAGCTTTTTGAAAGCCAATTCCCGGCGCAGTTTATCTCCGAGGCTGTGGACCAGACCCGGGGATGGTTCTACTCCCTGCTGGCCATATCCACACTGCTCTTTGACAAGGCCCCTTATGAAAATGTGCTGGTGATGGGCCATGTGCAGGACGAAAACGGCCAGAAGATGAGCAAGTCCAAGGGCAATGCCGTGGATCCCTTTGAGGCCCTGGAAACCTATGGCGCCGACGCCATACGCTGGTATTTCTACACCAGCTCCGCCCCCTGGCTGCCCAAGCGTTTCTCGGGCAAGTTGGTGATGGAGGGCCAGCGCAAGGTCATGGGCACGCTGTGGAATACCTATGCCTTTTTCGTATTGTACGCCAATATAGACGGCTTTGACCCCAAGGCGCACCGCCTGGAGCCGGAAAAGCTGGGGGTGATGGATAGGTGGCTGCTCTCCAGGCTGTACAGCACGGTGGCTTCTGTGGATGCGGATTTGGAGCGTTATGCCATACCCGAGGCCGGCCGCGCCATAGCCGAGTTCGTGGACGGCATGAGCAACTGGTATGTGCGCCGCAGCCGGGAGCGCTTCTGGGCCAAGGGCATGGAGCAGGACAAGATCAATGCGTATATGACGCTGTATACGGCGCTGGTGGAGCTGTGCAAGCTGGCGGCGCCTATGATACCCTTTATCACCGAGGCCATATACCAGAATCTGGTGTGCAAGGCCGATGCCCAGGCTCCGGAGAGCGTACATCTGTGCGATTATCCCCAGGCCAGGCCGGAGCTGACAGATACCGCCCTGGAGGCGGATATGGCCCTGCTGCTGGATCTGGTGGTGCTGGGCCGTGCCTGCCGCAATGAGGCGCTGATCAAAAACCGTCAGCCTGTGGCCACCCTCTATGTGGCCGGGGATCAGGAACTGCCGGATTTCTGTGTGGACATACTTAAGGAGGAGTTGAATGTCAAGCAGGTGGAGCTGACCCGGGATGCAGGCGCTTTTGCCAACTACAGCTTTAAGCCCCAACTGCGCACTCTGGGGCCGAAGTATGGCAAGAGGCTGGGCCTGATACAGAAAGCGCTGGCCGCCCTGGAGGGCAATGCCGCCATGGCGGAGTTGGAGAGGGAGGGCGCCATACGCTTGGATTTGGACGGGGAGGAGGTACGTCTGGCCCGGGAGGATCTGTTGATAGAAACCGGCCGCAAGGAGGGATTTATCAGCGCCTGCGAGGGCGGGCATACAGTGGTGCTGGATATACGCCTCAGCCAGGATTTGCTGGAGGAGGGATATGTGCTGGAGCTGATCTCCAAGATACAGACCATGCGCAAGGAGGCGGATTTTGAGGTTACAGACCATATCCGTGTGGGCATATCCGGCTCTGTCTTGTTGGAGGAATTGATGGAGAAGCATTGGGCGGCCATAGGCGGCAAGGTGTTGGGAGATGCCTTTTTGCCGGGCCAGGCGCTGGCCGCGTCCAAGGACTGGGATATCAACGGGCAGCTGGTCTGCTTGTCTATAGAGAGGATACGTTGACCGGGGCAGGGCCTCTGACATTGTGGGATGTCGGGGGCTCTGTTTTTGGGGAAAAGTCCTCCTTGGCTTTGGACAGAAAATTTGTTATGATGAAAATTGCTACAAATAAGCTCTCGGAATGGCGGAGAGGCCTCAGGAGTAGGCCTGTCCGGTGTGTGTGGGGGAGAGGGGAGTCTAGGGCAGCCTAGAGAAGGAGGAGAAGCGTGGTATCCAAAAAGGAGATTCCCGGCCAGCCCATCAGCGGGCTAGCGGCCAAGTCCAAATTTGACAAGGAATTGTTTAAGCGCAGCGTACTGTACAATATCAAGACCTTGTACCGCAAGACCTTGGAAGAGGCGGACGAGCAGCAGATTTACCAAGCCGTGGCATATGCGATCAAGGATCAGATTATAGATGCTTGGATGGACACGCAGAAGGCATATGAGGCACAGGATGCCAAGATTTTGTACTATATGTCTATGGAATTTTTGATAGGCCGCGCCCTGGGTAATAATCTGATCAATATGATGGCCTATAAGGAGGCCAGGGAGGCTCTGGAGGAGTTAAAGATAGATATCAATGCCATAGAGGATCAGGAGCCGGACGCCGCGCTGGGCAATGGCGGCCTGGGTCGCTTGGCCGCCTGCTTTTTGGATTCGCTGGCCACGCTGGGCTATGCCACTTACGGCTGTGGCATACGCTATCATTACGGTATGTTCAAACAGAGGATTAAGGACGGCTACCAGGTAGAGGTGCCGGACCACTGGCTGGCCAATGGCAATCCCTTTGAGCTGCGCCGCCCGGAATACGCCAAGGAGATCAAATTCGGCGGATATGTGCAGGTGCGGGTGGATGAACAGGGCCGCAATGTCTTTGTTCAGGAGGATTACCAGTCTGTCAAGGCCGTTCCCTATGACCTTCCGGTGGTGGGATATGGCAATGGCATAGTGGATACGCTGCGCATATGGGATGCGGAGCCGGTGGAGTGCTTCCATCTGGACTCCTTTGACAAGGGGGATTACCGCAAGGCGGTGGAACAGGAAAATCTGGCCCGCAATATCACCGAGGTGCTGTATCCTAATGACAACCACTATGCCGGCAAGGAGCTGAGGCTCAAGCAGCAGTATTTCTTTATCTCCGCCTCCGTACAGGCAGCCGTGGAGAAGTATTTGAAAAATCATAAGGATATCAAAAAATTCCACGAAAAGGTGGCGTTCCAGTTGAATGACACCCATCCCACCGTGGCCATACCAGAGTTGATGCGCATACTGATGGACGAGCATTTCCTCTCCTGGGAGGAGGCCTGGGAGGTCACCTGCAAGACCTGCGCCTACACCAACCACACCATTATGGCCGAGGCTTTGGAAAAGTGGCCCATAGAGCTGTTCTCCCGCCTGCTGCCCAGGGTGTACCAGATCGTGGAGGAGATTAACCGCCGATTTATAGAGGATATACACCGCCGCTACGACGGCCAGCACGGCGTGAACGTACAGGACAAGATCCGTGCCATGGCCATTATTTACGACGGTCAGGTCAAGATGGCCCATATGGCCATAGTGGCCGGGTATTCCGTCAATGGGGTGGCCTGGCTGCACACGGAGATACTCAAGAAACAGGAGCTGAGGGATTTCTATGAGATGTTCCCGGAGCGCTTTAACAATAAGACCAACGGCATTACCCAGAGGCGTTTCCTCCTCCACGGCAATCCCTTGCTGGCAGAGTGGGTCAGCCGTTATGCCGGGGATGAGTGGGTGACGGATCTGCCTCAAATATCCCGCCTCAAGGTCTATGTGGACGATACAAAGGCACAGCAGGAGTTCCTTAATATTAAATACCGCAACAAGGTGCGGCTGGCCAAGTACATAGAGAAGCACAACGGCATAGAGGTGAACCCCCGCTCTATCTTTGACGTACAGGTAAAGCGCCTGCATGAGTACAAGCGGCAGCTGCTGAATATACTCCATGTGATGCATTTGTATAACCAGCTCAAGGACCATCCGGAGATGGAGTTCTATCCACGCACCTTTATTTTCGGCGCCAAGGCGGCGGCCGGATACCTGAACGCCAAGCTGACCATCAAATTGATCAATGCCGTGGCGCAGGTGGTCAACAACGATGGGGCCTTAAACGGCAGGCTCAAGGTCGTGTTTATAGAGAATTACAATGTGTCCAATGCGGAGATTATCTTTGCGGCGGCAGATGTGTCGGAGCAGATTTCCACGGCTTCCAAGGAGGCCTCCGGCACCGGCAATATGAAATTTATGCTCAACGGAGCGCTGACCATAGGCACTATGGACGGAGCCAATGTGGAGATAGTTGAGGAGGTGGGGGAGGAGAACGCCTTTATCTTCGGACTCAGCTCCGATGAGGTCATACGGTATGAGAACTATGGCGGTTACCATCCCATGGAGATCTTTAACAACGATCCGGATGTGCGCAGAGTCATGATGCAGCTGATCAACGGCACCTACTCTCCTGGGGATCCGGAGCTGTTCCGCCCTCTGTACAATGCCTTGCTCAACGGCCAGGGCGCGGCCAGGCCGGATACCTACTTTATTCTCAAGGACTTCCAGTCCTATGCTCAGGCGCAGAAGCGGGTGGAACAGGCGTACAGGGACGAGAAGGGCTGGGCTAGGGCAGCCATGATGAATGTGGCCTGCAGCGGCAAGTTCACCTCTGACCGGACCATACAGCAGTATGTAGACGAGATTTGGCATTTGGACAAGGTGGTTCTGCCGGCCAAGCGTTTGCGCTAAGACTGGCGGCAGATCTGAGGGAGAGGGGCTATCCCATGGACGGGAAGCCCCTTTTCCATCCTGGAAAAAAGGAGATGCTATGGTAAAAATTTGGGAACAGGGCGGATATTGGACTAAGGAAGGGCAGATACTGCCCGCAGAGGCGTTGGAGAAGGGGGATATCTCCGGACGGCGGGAGGCAGCCAAGGGTACTATAGCCTATGGGATATTGGAGAGGCACAATACGGCTCCGGATATGGAGAAGCTGCAGATCCGCTTTGACTCTCTGGCCTCCCACGATATCACCTTTGTGGGCATAATACAGACGGCCAGGGCCTCGGGCCTGGAGCGGTTTCCCATGCCCTATGTGCTGACCAATTGCCACAATTCCCTCTGTGCAGTGGGAGGTACTATCAACGAGGACGACCATATGTTTGGACTGTCCTGCGCCAAGCGCTATGGCGGCATATATGTGCCTCCCCACCAGGCTGTTATACACCAGTATGAGAGGGAGCAGATGGCCCAGGCCGGAGGTATGATACTGGGTTCAGATTCCCATACGCGCTATGGCGCGCTGGGCACTCTGGCCATGGGGGAGGGCGGGCCGGAGCTGGTGAAGCAGCTGCTGGGCCAGACCTATGATATAGACCGGCCCCAAGTGGCAGCCATTTATTTGAGCGGCACAGTGGTAGAGGGCGTGGGACCTCAGGATGTGGCCCTGGCCATCATAGGCCAGGTCTTTGCCAAGGGAACGGTAAAGAACAGGATAATGGAATTTGTCGGCCCCGGCGTGGCCGGCCTGTCGGCGGATTTCCGCATAGGGGTGGATGTAATGACCACGGAAACCACCTGCCTTTCCTCCATCTGGCAGACGGATGGCCTTATAGAGGAGTATTACAGCATTCACGGGCGGCCGGAGGCCTATAAGGAGCTGAGGCCGGCGGAAGGGGCATATTATGACATCGTGGTGGAGGTGGATCTGGGCGCCATTCGTCCTATGATAGCCATGCCCTTCCATCCTAGCAATACATATACCATAGAAGAATTGAATGAAAATCTGGAGGATCTGCTGCCCATCTGTCAGGAGAAGGCCCAGGAGGCGTTGGGAGAGGGGGCCAGGTTGGACTGGGCCTCTAAGGTAAAGAATGGCCGTTTCCTGGTGGATCAGGGTATAATCGCCGGCTGTTCCGGGGGCTGCTTTGAAAATATCTGCCATGCGGCGGATATACTGCGGGGCAAGAACATAGGTTCTGATGCCTTTACGCTGAGCGTATATCCCTCCTCCACCCCCATTTACATGGAGATGGTGAAAAATGGCGTGGCGGCGGATCTGATGGCCAGCGGCGCCGTGCTAAAGACAGCATTCTGCGGACCCTGTTTTGGCGCCGGGGATACGCCCTCCAATCAGGGATTTAGCATCAGACATACTACCAGGAATTTCCCCAGCAGGGACGGATCCAAGCCAGGAGCGGGACAGTGGACCAGCGTGGCTCTGATGGATGCCCGCTCCATAGCAGCAACGGCGGCCCGTGGGGGGTATCTGACTCCGGCTACGGAGTTTACAGGCCGTTTGGGCCAGTACAAGTATTTCTTTGACCAGCGTATCTATGCCAACCGCATCTTTGACTCCAAAGGGGTGGCAGATTCCGGGGAGGCCCTGGTCTTTGGCCCCAATATCAAGGACTGGCCCGCCATGCCTGCGCTGCCGGAAAATCTGCTCCTGCGGGTGGTCAGCGAGATACACGACACAGTCACGACTACGGATGAGCTGATCCCCTCTGGGGAAACCTCCTCTTATCGCTCCAATCCCCTGGGACTGGCAGAGTTTACCCTTAGCCGCCGGGATCCCGCCTATGTGGGCAGGGCCAAGGAGATGCGGGCTTTGCAGCAGGCCCATATGGAGGGGCTAGATCCCTGGGCCGTCGGAGAGGGACTGGGTCTGGAGCAGGTCCGGGAGGCCTTGGAGGAGAGGGGGGCCGGCCTGGAGGATCTGGGATTTGGCTCTCTGATATTTGCCAACAAGCCCGGGGATGGCTCGGCCAGGGAGCAGGCGGCCTCCTGCCAGCGGGTGCTTGGAGGCTGGGCCAATATAGCCAGGGAATATGCCACCAAGCGTTACCGCTCCAATCTCATCAACTGGGGTATGCTGCCCCTGCTTTGGGAGGGTGGGGATCTGCCCTTTGCCAACCTGGATTATATCTACCTGCCGGACATACGCGCCGCGGTGGAAAGAGGGGAGCAGGGCATAAAGGCTCTGGCCATAGGCTCCGGCGGATGCCGGGAGTTCGCTCTGGCGCTGGGGGAGATGACCGCCCAGGAGAGGCAGATCATACTCAAGGGCTGTCTGATCAATTACAATAGGGTGGAATCATAGGAAAACAGGGCCGCCGCCCGAGTTTGGGGCGACGGCCCTGTTCTTATGTATTTTGGGATGACGAAGAACAATGTGCTGTTCCAGGCCTGCACCTAGGTCTGGGGCAGGCTTCCGGTTGGAGCGTGCCGGTAGTAGTTCTCCTCTATGACCTGCTGGACATAGCGGCCGGGCTGACGGCGCTGTTCCTTTTCCAAGCGTTCCAGATATATGGGTTGGCCGTAGACCAGTATGACCTTGGCCGGCCGCACCATGGGCATATGGTCCTCGAACATGGCATGGGAGCCTATGATGCTGATGGGTATGACAGGGACACGGGCCTTTTCGGCCATTTTGAAACTGCCCTCATGAAAGGGCAGAAAATCCTGGCCGCTTTTGTTGCGGGTGCCCTCGGGGAAGATGCACATGGATATGCCCCTCTGGATCTGCTCGGCCCCAGTCAATATAGTGCGGAAGCCCTGCTTTACATCCTTGCGGTCCAGGAAGAGGCAGTATATGCCCCGCATCCAATCCCTGAGCAGAATATAGCGCAGCATCTCCTTTTTGGCCACATAACCGGTGATGGAGGGCATATGCACGCAAGTGAGGAGGATGTCAAAGTAGCTGCGGTGGTTGGCCACATAGAGCACGGATTCTCCCTGGGGCAGATGCTCCCTACCCTCTATAATCACCTCCACGCCACTGATCCGGAGTATGCAGCGGAAAGCCCATTGGACTATGGCAAAATAGGCCTTATCTCTCCAGCCGGGATTCCACAGGCCCACCAAGGGCAGCAAGAGCAGCAGGGGTATGCTCAAAAGCAGAAAGCTGCCCAGGAAAAGGGCGATGAGCAAAAAACGTATCATGGCCGGTCCTCTCTGTCAAAATGATTTCGTCAAAACTATACAAAAGCAAAAGGGAAAAAAACATATACTTGGCATTTTATCACAAATCTAAGGCCGGTGTCAAAGAGCATAAGCGCTGATAGAGTGAGAAAAATCCAGGGGAGTCAAATATGGCCAAGTAAAGAAGAAAAAAATTGTCTGAGCCTATTGACAAGACCTGGATATGCTCCTATACTAACCATGTATTTTGAATATCAAAATATTTGAAATCCATAAGAAATGGCATCCAGCCAGAAAAAACAAAAAAAGGAGAGTAGAAATGCTGGAGAAAATCAAAGAGATCATGGGCGCGCAGTTGACGGTGGATGTTGCGGACATTACGGAGAAATCTTCCTTTAAGGATGATTTGGGTATTGATTCTTTGGATTTGTTTGAGCTGATCATGGCTTTTGAGGAGGAGTACGGCATAGAGATCCCTGCCGAGGAGCTGGAGGAGATCAAGACCGTAGGTGATATGATGGCGTATTTGCAGAGCAAGGGCATAGAGGCCTAAGCCCCGGGAGTCTGAAGCCATTTACAAAACGAAATGCTATAGGAAATGACATTGCCCGGGAGAGATAGCCCGGGCAAAATGCTATAAACCCCTGGTCTGGTTTCAGGGGGTGGGCAGGCAGCTTTGGATGTATACAGGAGGCAACCGGGGGAATATCCGGTTGGGAAAGGGCAAAACAAGTGGAGGGTCGGATTACACAGCTTTTGGGCATACAGTATCCCATTATCCAAGGCGGTATGGCCTGGGTGGCGGAGTACCATCTGGCAGCCGCCGTATCCAATGCCGGGGGCTTGGGCATTATAGGCGCGGCTTCGGCGCCGCCCTCCGTGGTGCAGGAGCAGATCCGGGAGGCTCGCCAGCTTACGGATAAGCCTTTTGGCGTAAATGTCATGCTGATGAACCCCAATGCGGCGGAGGTGGCCGAGTTGGTGGTCAAGGAGGGCGTGGGCGCTGTAACTACGGGAGCTGGCAATCCGGCCAAGTTCTTGCCCATGTGGAAGGAAGCTGGCGTCAAGGTCATACCGGTGGTGGCCAGCGTGGCCATGGCTAAGATGATGGAGAGGGCCGGGGCGGATGCCGTGGTGGTGGAAGGCATGGAGGCCGGCGGACATGTGGGCGCATTGACCACTATGGCCCTGCTGCCCCAGGTCTGTGATGCCGTGGACATACCGGTAATCGCCGCCGGCGGCATAGGTGACGGCCGTGGTATGGCCGCCGCCTTTATGCTGGGCGCCGAGGGAGTGCAGATAGGTACCCGTTTTTGCGTGGCCAGCGAGGCCATCACCCATGCCGCTTATAAGGAACGCATATGCAAGGCCAAGGATATTGACACGGTTTTGACAGGCATGAGCCACGGCCATCCCATTCGCTCCATACGCAACCAGATGACCAAGGAGTATCTGCGGCTGGAGCAGGAGGGGGCAGGTCTGGAGGAGCTGGAGAGGCTGACCTTGGGTTCCCTGCGCAAGGCGGTTATAGAGGGGGATGTGCAGGGCGGCACGGTGATGGCAGGGCAGATCTCCGGGCTGGTGGACAGGGTGCAGAGCTGCGCCGAGATAGTGGAAGAGATGATGGCCGGCTTTGGACGGGCCTTGGGCCGGGGTGCAGATCTGGCCGCCAGGCTCTAGGGTTCGGTTCTTTTGGCGGCGGCAGGCCGCCATGTCTATAGAGGAGGGGAGATGGCAAAGAAAATAGGGTTTTTGTTTCCCGGCCAAGGGGCGCAGGTGGCTGGTATGGGCAAGGATTTTTACGATGCCTTTGCCTCCAGCCGAGAGGTATATGCCAAGGCTTCCCAGGCCGGAGGCATGGATGTAGAGGCCATATGCTTTGGCGAGGATGCCCGGCTGCATATCACGGAGTATACCCAGTTGGCCATGCTGGCCACTGAGGCGGCTATATTGGAGGCTGTGCGGGAGTTGGGCATAGCGCCTGCGGCTGCAGCCGGACTGAGTCTGGGAGAGTACGGAGCGCTTCTGGCCAGCGGCGCCATAGGTCAGGAGGATGCCTTTATGGTCATACGCCATAGGGGCAAATTGATGCAGGATGCCTATCCGGTGGGCGGCGCCATGAGCGCGGTTCTGGGGCTGTCCAATGCCCAGGTGGAGGAAGTGGTGGGCGGTCTGGCCAAGCAGGCCTGGGTGGCCAACTACAACTGCCCCGGCCAGGTGGTGATTACCGGCACCCAGGAGGATGTGGAGGAGGCCGGCGCTGCGCTGAAAGCGGCTGGAGCCAAGGCGGTAAAACCGCTAAAGGTCAGCGGCCCTTTTCACTCCCCCCTGCTGCAGCAGGCAGCACAGCAATTGGGAGAGGTATTGGCGGGCGTGGAACTGTCGGATATGCAGATTCCGTATCTGACCAATGTGACCGGGGAGTATGTGACAGATGTATCCCAAATTAAGGATTTGCTGGTGCGGCAGGTACAGTCCTCCGTTCGCTGGCAGCAGTGTATGGAGCGTATGTTGGCGGATGGCATTGACACCTTTGTGGAGATAGGCCCGGGCAAGACGCTGGCCGGATTTGCCAAGCGCATCAACAAGGATGCCGTAGTGCATACTGTGGAAACCGTGGCGGATTTGGAGAAATTGAAGGAGGCCGGATTATGCTAAAGGGAAAGGTGGCCCTGGTTACCGGCGGCAGCCGGGGTATAGGCCGGGAGATCTGTCTGGCCTTTGGCGCCCAGGGAGCCAAGGTGGCTGTCAACTATCAGGGCAATGCCCAGGCGGCCCAGGAGGTGGCGGATGCCATCTGCCAGGCCGGAGGGGAGGCTGTGGCCATAGGCTGCGCTGTGCAGGATTCGGCGGCTGTGGAGGCCATGGTGGCCCAGGTGCTGGAGCGTTTTGGCCGTCTGGATATATTGGTCAACAATGCGGGGATCACCCGGGACAATCTGATGCTCAAGATCACGGATCAGGATCTGGACAGTGTGCTGGATGTCAATCTCAAGGGCGCTTTCTATACTATACGCCATGCCTATAAAGCCTTTATGAAGCAGAGGAGCGGGAGAATAATCAATATCTCCTCTGTGACAGCCCTGCTGGGCAATGGGGGGCAGACCAATTACACGGCTTCCAAGGCCGGATTGATAGGTCTGACCAAGAGCATAGCAAGGGAGCTGGCGGCCAGGGGAGTGACAGCCAATGCCATAGCGCCGGGATTTATAGAAACGGATATGACCTCTGCACTGCCCCAGGCGGCCCGGGAGGCCATACTGTCCCAGGTGCCTCTAAAGCGCATGGGCAGTCCTAAAGAGGTGGCGGATCTGGCCGTATTCCTGGCTTCTGATCAGGCGGCGTATATCACTGGACAGGTAATTAGCGTAGACGGGGGCATGCATATGTAGCCTTGCCGGCCCATGGGCGGACATAGGCGCAGAGAGAGGGTTGCAAATATGAAAAGGCGAGTTGTGGTAACCGGTATGGGAGTGGTTAGCCCTATAGGCACGGGCTTGGCCAAGTTTTGGTCTTCTATACGTGAGGGGCGTATAGGGTTTGCGCCTATAGAGTATTTTGATGCTTCTGATTTCAAGGCCAAGGTGGCGGCCCAGGTCAAGGATTTTGTGGCTGGGGATTTTATGGATCCCAAGGCGGCCAGGCGCATGGAGCTGTTTTGCCAATTCGCCGTGGCGGCATCTAAGGAGGCCATGGAGGATGCCGGCCTGGATATGTCCAAGGAGGATCCCTTCCGGGTGGGAGTATCCATAGGCTCCGGCGTGGGCTCCCTGCAAACGGTGGAGAGGGAGCATGCCAAGCTCCTGGCTAAGGGGCCGGGCAAGGTGGGACCTATGATGGTGCCGCTGATGATAGGCAATATGGCTGCCGGAAATGTGTCCATACAGCTGGGCCTGCGGGGCAAGAATATCAATGTGTGCACGGCCTGCGCCACTGGCACCAACTCCATAGGCGAGGCCATGCGTTCCATACAGTACGGGGAGGCGGAGGTCATGCTGGCCGGAGGCGCGGAGGCCTCTATTACGCCCATATCCATGGCGGGATTTTCGGCGCTGACGGCCCTGTCCACAGTGGAGGATCCAAAGGCCTGCTCCCTGCCCTTTGACAAGAACCGCAGCGGTTTTGTCATGGGTGAGGGCGCCGGCGTGCTGGTGCTGGAGGAGAGGGAGAGGGCCATAGCCCGCGGGGCAAAGATTTACGGCGAAGTGGCCGGCTACGGCGCCACTGCCGATGCCTACCACATCACCTCACCGGCAGAGGACGGCTCCGGCGCGGCCAAGGCCATGGAGTACGCTATAGCCGATGGAGGCATATCCAAGGAGCAGGTGGATTATATCAATGCCCATGGAACGGCCACGCCCTTGAACGATTTGTTTGAAACCAGAGCTATCAAACTGTTGTTCGGAGATCATGCATATAAACTAAAGGTCAATTCTACCAAGTCCATGGTGGGGCATCTGTTGGGCGCGGCCGGTGCGGTGGAGGCCATAGCTGCGCTGAAATCCCTGGAGGAGGGTTATATACATGCCACCGTGGGATACCAGACCCCGGATGAGGAGCTGGATCTGGATTATTGCAAAGAGGCGGTGGAAATGCCCATACGCTACGCCCTGTCCAACTCCCTGGGCTTTGGCGGGCATAATGCCAGCCTGCTCTTTGCCAAGGCGGATTAGGAGGTGGACATGGCCAAGCTGGGCATACAAGAGATCAAGAATATCATACCCCATAGGTATCCTTTTTTGCTCATCGATGCCATAGAGGAGCTGGAGGAGGGAAAGCGGGCTGTGGGCATTAAATGTGTGACGGTGAACGAACCCTTTTTTCAGGGGCATTTTCCCTCGGAGCCTGTCATGCCCGGCGTGCTGATCATAGAGGCTCTGGCGCAGGTGGGGGCGGTGGCCCTATTATCCCAGCCCCAATATGCCGGGGGCACGGCGTATTTTGCCGGCATATCCAATGCCCGATTTAAGCGTAAGGTGGTGCCAGGGGATGTCCTGCGGCTGGAAACCGAGCTGACCAAGATCAAGGGGCCTATGGGCATAGGTGTGGCCAAGGCCTATGTGGGGGAGGCTTTGGCGGCCAGCGCGGAGTTGACCTTTGCCATAGGCCGGGCCTAGGACGGAAAGGGGTCGAGATATGAGCAAAAGGTGCAAAATCATAGGCACGGGCAGCTATTTGCCCAGCCGCGCCATTACCAATGACCAGCTCTCTGCGGTGGTGGACACCTCGGATGAGTGGATACGCTCCCGTACCGGCATAGGCCAGAGGCATTTGGTGGGGGAGGGGGAGGGTACCTCCCAGATGTGCCTGGAAGCGGCCAAATTGGCACTGGAGGATGCGGGTCTGGAGGCCAAGGATTTGGATCTGATCCTGGTGGGCACGGTTACGGCAGACACGCTGACCCCCTCTGCCGCCTGCATATTGCAGGGGGCCTTGGGCGCAGAGAGGGCCATGGCCTTTGATTTGAATGCGGCCTGCGCAGGATTTCTCTATGCTCTGTATACAGTAGAGGCGTACATACGCGCGGGTTTTGTGAAAAACGCTCTGATCGTAGGGGCGGAAACTCTCTCCCGCATTATGGACTGGGAGGATAGAAGCACCTGCGTGCTCTTTGGTGACGGAGCCGGCGCGGCCGTGGTCAGCGCCGCTGAGGAGGGGGGGCTGCTCTTTGCCTCTATGGGATCAGATGGCAGCCGCAATGAGGCCATATGCTGTTACAGCCGCAGGAACGGACATCCCTTTGTAGAGGTATCCGGAGAGGGACAGGGGTATCTGCATATGGACGGCCAGGGCGTGTACAAATTCGCCGTGTCCACCGTGCCTGCCAATATACTGGAGGTGCTGGATCAGGCCGGACTGGAGCCGGGGGATGTGGATCACTATATATTGCACCAGGCCAATCTGCGCATATTGCAGGCTGTGGCCAAGAGGCTGGATCTCTCCCTGGATAAATTCCCTATCAGCTTGGACAGGGTGGGAAATGTATCGGCGGCCAGCATACCCATATTGCTGGATGAGTTACACAGGCAGGGCAGGCTGCAGAGAGGTCAGAAGTTGATACTCTCCGGCTTTGGCGCCGGCCTGGTTTGGGGCAGCGCGTTGTTGGAATGGTAAGAACACCCGGGAAAGGAGCGCCATGGAAATTCGGACAGCATTGAATGAAATATTGGTGGGCCTTTTCCGGGATATTTCTTCTATAGAAGAAAAGGCGATAAAACGGGGGGAACACGCCGATCTCTCCCTCAATGATATGCATGTTATAGAGGCCATAGACACGGGTGAGGCCAAGAATATGAGCTCTGTGGCCAAGAGTTTGCAGGTCACCACCGGCACTCTGACAATATCGGTCAACGGCCTGGTGAAGAAGGGATATGTACAGCGCATACGTTCCGAGCTGGATAGGCGGGTAGTGCTGGTTTCCCTGACGGAGAAGGGCAGAAAAGCCCATGCCAGGCACCAGGCCTTTCATCGGCAGATGGTGGGGGCCGTCCTGCAGGGGCTGAATCAGACGGAGCAGACGATACTTGCCAGGGCCTTGGAAAATTTATACGGCTACTTTCGCACATGGTAGGGCGCGGGGCCTAGAGCTGCCGCGCTTTTTTTTGAGTACAATCCGCAGAACTATTGCAATTTTGGAAAAAGTCTTATATACTACAAAAAATATAAAATCCTAGTATTTTACTAGGAAAAGAGAGAAAGGATATGGGAGGTCTATGAGGCGAGTATTGGTGTGCAGGGAAGAGGATAGATTGGAAACCAGGGTGGCCATGGTGCCGGAAGATATCAAGAAGATGTCCGCCCTGGGATTTTCCTTTGTGGTGGTCAGAGGGGCTGGGGAAAAGGCCGGATTTTCTGATGGGGAATATGAAAAGGCGGGGGCGGCATTGGCGGCCTCCAATGAGGAGGCATATGCCGGGTCGGAGATCGTAGTCCGCATAGGCAAGCCAGATTCAGCCCGGGGGCTGCCGGCCCAGGCGCTGCATATCAGCTATATGGATCCTTTCCGGGAAAAGACGCTGCTGGAGGATTTTGCCCAGGCGGGCATTTCTGCCATATCCTTGGAAATGATACCCCGCACTACGCTGGCGCAGAAGATGGATGTGCAGTCCTCTCAGACCTCCCTGGCTGGGTATGTGGCTGTTCTGCATGCGGCGGCCAGACTGCCCAAGATTTTTCCCATGATGATGACTCCGGCCGGAACCATTTCTCCGGCTAAGGTCTTTGTCATAGGTGTGGGCGTGGCCGGACTTCAGGCCATAGCCACGGCCAAGAGGCTGGGCGCCCAGGTATCGGCCTTTGACACCCGCCCCGTGGTGGAGGAGCAGGTGCGCTCTCTGGGGGCAAATTTTGTCAAGATTGATCTGGGAGAGATGGGGCAGACGGCCCAGGGATATGCAAAGGAGCTGACTCCGGAGCAGATAGCCAAGCAGCAGGAGGCTCAGGCCAAGGTGTGTGAGAAATCCCATGTGGTCATCACCACGGCCAAGGTCTTTGGGCGGCCTGCACCCAGACTGTTGACTGCGGAGGTGCTGGACCGTATGCAGCCCGGCAGCGTGGTGGTGGATATGGCCGTGTCCACCGGGGGCAATGTAGAGGGATCCAAATTGTTCGAGGAGGTAATCCGGGACAATGGCGTGATCATACTCTCGGGAGATTTGCTGGAGAGGCGGGTGCCCTATGATGCCTCCCGTATGCTCTCCGGCAATATCAGCGCGTTTTTGGGGCATTTCACCAAGGAGGGGCAATTGGCGCTGGACAGGCAGGATGAGATCATGGCAGGCTGTCTGCTGACCCATGGCGGGGCGGTTGTACACCCGGCATTTGCGGACAAGGCCTGATGGTCTGAGGATAGAGTGTTTAGGAGAGAGGAGTTTCTTATGGGTATGTTGATTTTTGTCTTTGTATTGGCGGCATTTTTGGGCGTGGAGCTGATATCCAAGGTGCCCTCCCAGCTGCATACGCCACTGATGAGCGGCACCAATGCCATCTCCGGCATTACCATAGTGGGGGCCATGGCCGTCACCGCTGTCAGCGTGGGAGATACGCTGGGCCTGATATTGGGTTTTTTGGCCATAGTGCTGGCCGCCATCAATGTGGTGGGCGGTTATTTGGTGACAGACCGTATGCTGGGTATGTTTAAGAAGAAAGATAGCAACAAGAAGCCCTAGGCTGGGGTGCTGCTGGCAGATAAAATTTGGCCGCCCTGTGCGGCACAGATGGGAGCGAATATGAATGTAGGTATAGCCATATTGTATATGGTAGCTTGTATTTTTTTCATCAGAGGTATCAAGTGGATGGGAAAGGCGGAAACAGCCCGCAAGGGCAACGCCTACTCTGCGTTTGGCATGGCTATAGCCATGGGCGCTGTGCTGCTGGAGGGAGATGTGCTGGCCTCCTGGTCATCCCAGTTGGGCGGCAATGGATATCTTTACCTGGCCGGAGGTGTGGCTCTGGGTTCTATAATAGGCGCTGTATGGGCCAAGAGGGTGGAAATGACGGGCATGCCCCAGCTGGTGGCCCTGTTCAATGGCTTTGGCGGCCTTTCTTCCTTTTTGGTGGCCTGGGCCGAATTTTTGCACAATGGAGGTGAGGGAGATGCCTTTACCAAGGCAACCCTGGGATTGACCATAGCCATAGGCGCCGTGGCCTTTACCGGCTCTGTGGTGGCCTGGGGCAAGCTCTCCGGAAAGATGTTCAAGAAGCAAGCCCGCATACCGGCCAAAAATGCGTTGAATATGCTGCTGGCTCTGCTGGGTCTGGGGGGTACGGCGCTCTATGCGCTGGCCCAGGGGCCTCATCTGCTGACCGGCATAGCGCTGGTGTCCATCACCTATCTGCTGCTGGGGTATACCATGGTGGTGGGTATAGGCGGCGGGGATATGCCCGTGGTCATCTCTCTGCTCAATGCGCTGTCCGGTTTGGCGGCGGCCTTTGCCGGATTCGCCATACAGAACACAGTGCTGGTAGTGGCCGGCTGTCTGGTGGGCGCCTCGGGACTGATACTGACCCTGATTATGTGTAAGGCTATGAATCGCAGCCTCTATAGCCTGCTCTTTGGCAGCTTTGGAGGCGGTGGGCAAAAGGGCGGCGGCGAGGAGGCTGAGCCCAAGTCTATGTCTGTAGAGGATGCGTACCTGGTGCTGGAGGCGGCCTCTTCCGTGGTCTTTGTACCCGGATATGGCATGGCAGTGGCCCAGGCCCAGCATGCTGTCAAGGATCTGGCAGACCGGCTGGAGGCCAACGGCGCAGAGGTGAGCTTTGCCATACATCCTGTAGCCGGCCGTATGCCAGGCCATATGAATGTGTTGTTGGCGGAGGCGGATGTGCCTTATGAGCAGCTCAAGACGGCTGATGAGATCAATCCCCATATGCCCATGCAGGATGTGGCCTTTGTCATAGGCGCCAACGATGTGGTCAATCCTGCAGCCATTACAGACCAGAGTTCTCCCATCTATGGCATGCCCATTATTAACGCTTTCCAGGCGCGGACAGTATTTGTCCTCAAGAGGGGCAAGGGTACTGGCTTCTCCGGCCTGGCCAATCCTCTGTTTACCAATGACAATACGGTGATGATCTATGGCGATGCCAAGCAGACGGTAGCCGCTTTGGTGGGAGAATTTGACAATTAGCCTTGGCGGCTTGGCGAACAGCTCTCCCCCATGGTACAATGCAAAAAAGGCCAGCGGCGGGAGGAGATATGCACAATTATTATCGTTTGCTCAAGGAACGTTTTCCCAAAAAGACGGCGGTGCTGACAGAGCTGATCAATCTGGAGGCCATACAGCATCTGCCCAAGGGTACAGAATTTTTCGTCAGCGACCTGCATGGGGAGTATGCCGCCTTTGACTATGTGCTGCGGCATGGATCTGGCAACCTCAAGGTCAAATTGCAGGAGTGGGCGCAGGAGGTGGGGGAGGAAAATCTGGAGGTGGATATAGACTCCCTGGCTCTGTTTATCTATTATCCGGAGAAGATGATGGAGAAAAAGGCCGCCTGCCTGTCCAAGGAGCAATTGGAGGATTTGCTGGAGAGCTACATACCCTCGCTGATACGGGTGGTCAAATTCGTGGGCAGCAAATATACCCGGTCCAAGCTGCGCAAGGCCATGCAGGCCGAATTTGCCTATGTGATGGAGGAACTGGTGGCCGAGGTGGACCGGCGGGAGGATAAGGCCGGGTATTGCAGCTCCATTCTTAAGAAAATACGGAATCTGGGCCAGTTGGACGAGCTCTTTGTCGCCCTGGCCAATCTGATACAGCACCTGACCATAGATCATCTCCATGTGCTGGGGGATATATACGACCGTGGAGCCCATCCGGACCGCATAATAGAGCGCATAGGCCAGATGTCCAATGTGGATATACAGTGGGGCAATCACGATATTACCTGGATGGGAGCGGTGGCCGGCTCCGCGCTGTGCATGATCAATGTCATACGCATAGCGGCCAGATACAACAATTTGGCCCTGCTGGAGGACAGCTACGGCATCAATCTGCGGCGGCTGGTGGATTATGCGCTGAGCTATTACACGCCTCTGCCCAGCTTTGCGCCTGTGCTGGACGGAGCCAAGGTGGGGGAAAAAGAGCAGGATGCGCTGAACTGCCTGCAACAGGCCTGTGCGGTCTTGCAGTGGAAGCTGGAGTACCAGTGCATAGAACGCAGGCCGGATTTCCGTATGGGCAGCCGGCAGGTTCTGGCCCATATAGACTGGGAGCAAGGCTTGCTGCGCCGGGGAAACAAAACTTACGTTCTCGAAAATTGGAATCCCTGCCGTATAGATCCCCAGAATCCCGGAGCCCTGATGGGGGAGGAGGAGGCGCTGATCAACCAGTTGATTCACAGCTTTCAGAGCAGTGAGCGGCTGGTGCGGCATATGGACTTTCTGATCGAAAATGGCAGCATGTATCTGACCTATAACAAGCAGCTGCTCTTCCACGGCTGCATACCCCTGCACGAGAATGGGGATCTCAAATCCCTGCGCATAGAGGGGAAGAGTTATAGGGGCAAGGAGCTGCTGGATTTTTATGAATATCATGTACGCAAAGGATACAGGCATCCGGAGCGGCGGGAGGATTTGTCCACGGATCTGTTTTGGTATCTATGGACGGGGGAGTGTTCCTCCCTCTTTGGCAAGGCTGCTATGACCACCTTTGAGCGCTATTATATCAGCGATGCCTCCACCCACAGGGAGGAGAAAAATCCTTATTATTCCCTGCGGGATGAGGAAGAGATCTGCGAGATGATACTGGCGGAATTTGGCCTGGGTCCGGGCAGCCATATCATCAATGGGCATACGCCAGTGATAGAGAGCAAGGGGGAGAGTCCTATCAAGGCCGGGGGCCGTATGCTGGTCATAGATGGGGGCTTTGCCAAGGCCTATCAGAAAAAGACGGGCAATGCCGGCTATACCCTGGTATTTAACAGCTATGGATTTCAATTGGTGGCGCACAGGCCCTTTACCGGTGTGGAGGATGTGCTCGCCGGGAATTGTGATGTGCTGTCCACCCAGCGGCTGGTGGAGTACTCTGACAGGCGCATACTGGTAAAAGACACCAGCATAGGCCAGAGGCTGGGCAGGGAGATACAGGATCTGGAGCATCTATACCTGCATTTTGAGGAGTATTGACAAAGAAATGCGGATAAGGCAAAAAAACCGCCTAGGGATTCCGTTGCATTAGGATCCCAAGCGGTTTTTTTGTTATGCTATCGTCAGATAGGCTGGTAATGCCCGTAGAATTCTCCAGCTGGCCTAAAGATTGCCCTCTGCGCTCTCCTGGGCGCGGCGCTTTTTGATGCCCAGCAGTATCTGTCTTTTCTTGGCCGGTATCAGCTCCTTGTCCATGGGAGGCGTATCCTTTAGGGGATATTCCATGCCCAGCTGCTCATACTTGGCCGTGCCCATGGTGTGGTAGGGCAGCACATCCAGGGCTGTCAGATTGGGGAACTGGCCAATGAAATACCCCAGAGCAAAGAGATCCTCGTTATCGTCAGACCAGCCGGGTACTACCACGTGGCGCACCCACATATCCACCTTGCGGGAGGCCAGATAGGCGGCAAAGGCAAAGATATTTTTGTTGGGCTGGGCCACCAGCTTTTCGTGAGTTTCCGGATCCATGTGCTTGATATCCAGCATGACCAGATCCGTCAGCTCCATTAGCGTATCCAGCTTCTTGATCAAAAAGGCATTGGCCGGATTGTAGGTGATGCCGGAGGTGTCTATGCAGGTGTGTATGCCCTTGGCCTTGGCCAATTGAAACAGGGCCGTGACAAAATCTATCTGCATCAGAGGTTCGCCTCCGGTGACTGTGATGCCGCCGCCTTTGTAGAAATTGATATTGCGCATATACTGTTCGATGATATAGGCCGGCTCCATCCAGGTGCCGCCCTCCACATCCCAGGTGTCCGGGTTGTGGCAGTACAGACATCGCATGGGGCAGCCTTGGAGGAATACGACAAAGCGCACTCCGGGGCCGTCCACAGTGCCAAAGCTCTCCAGGGAATGTACCCTGCCTTGTATGGGCTTCGTATCGGGCATAAGGCTCCTTTCTCAAGCAAAAAGGCGAAGGCGCAGCTAGGGCAGCGCCTCCGTCCTTTTGTCAAAAGATACGGCGTCCGGTGATGGATTAAACGGACTCGTGGAAAGTGCGGTTGATAACATCCGTCTGCTGCTCGGGAGTCAGCTTGATAAAATTTACGGCATAGCCGGAAACACGGATGGTCAGCTGGGGATACTTCTCAGGGTGCTTCTGGGCATCCAGCAGCATATCCCTGTTGAGTACGTTTACGTTCAGGTGATGGCCGCCCTGCTCGGCGTAACCATCCAACAGAGCCACCAAATTATCTACCTGTGCGGTGTTGTTCATATTTTACCTCCTATAGTTGTATGCCCTGTAATGGCATCAGCGGTAGTCGTCCAGGCCCTCTTGCAACGTGGGGACAGAGCAGGCCAGGGGGGTGCGTGAGCAGTCATTGCACCCCATGGTCTGGGTGGAAACCTGGTTGGAACTCTCATCGGTTTCCACATTGATATGGCCTACGCCCTTTTCCACATCCGCATCCAACATGGCGACCAACTGGTCTATGGCATTGGGATTGTTCATATGTTCCCTCCAAACTTAGGGCCTGGACTCCTCAACCTCGGTCAGATCCAGATCCAAGCTCAAATCACTGCTAAATACCTTCTCCTCCTTGCCCAAGGCGCCGGGTATGATGGTAAAGGTATTGGAGATGCCGTCCTGCGCATCCTGGAAAGGCAGCTTGGATACGGTGGCCAGGGAGGCGATGGCGCCGTGGGTATCGCGGCCGTGCATAGGGTTGGCGCCGGGTGCGAAGGGCTGGCCCTTCCTGCGGCCGTCAGGCGTATTGCCGGTGGCCTTGCCATATACCACGTTGGAGGTAATGGTCAAAATGGAGGTGGTGGGAACGCCCTTCCTGTAGGTGTGGTGCCTGCGTACGGCGGTCATAAAGCGGTGTACGATGTCCTTGGCTATCATATCCACCCTGTCGTCGTCGTTGCCGTACTTGGGGAAATCGCCGGTGGTCTTGAAGTCGGTGATTACGCCGTCATCATCACGGATAACCTCTACCTTGGCATGCTTGATGGCGGAGAGGGAGTCGGCCACGATGGAGAGGCCGGCGATACCGGTGGCGAAATACCTCTTCACATCCCTGTCGTGCAGGGCCATCTCAGCGCGCTCGTAGCAGTACTTGTCATGCATATAGTGGATGATGTTCAGCGTGTTTACATATACATCTGCCTGCCACTCTATCATATCGGTGAACTTCTGCATTACATCGTCGAAGTCCAGCACATCCCCCTCTACAGGGCGGAAGCGGGGACCTACCTGCTTCTTGCTCACCTCGTCCACGCCGCCGTTGAGTGCATAGAGCAGGCACTTGGCCAGATTGGCGCGGGCGCCGAAGAACTGCATTTCCTTACCCACCTTCATGGAGGATACGCAGCAGGCTATGGCATAGTCGTCGCCATGGGTCACGCGCATCATATCGTCATTCTCGTACTGCAGGGAAGAAGTCTCTATGGACATCTTTGCACAGTAACGCTTCCAAGCCTGGGGCAGCCTGGTGGACCACAGCACGGTCAGGTTGGGCTCGGGGGAAGGGCCCAGCGTGGTCAGCGTATGCAGGAAACGGAAGCTCATCTTGGTAACCAGGGAACGTCCGTCTATGCCCACGCCGGCCAGGGACTCGGTAACCCATACCGGATCGCCTGCAAAAATCTGGTTGTACTCGGGTGTGCGAGCGAATTTGATCAGGCGCAGCTTCATAACGAAGTGGTCTACAAACTCCTGAATCTGCTGCTCGGTAAAGGTACCATTGGCCAGATCCCTCTCAGCGTAGATATCCAGGAAGGTGGAGGTGCGGCCCAGGGACATAGCGGCGCCGTTCTGCTCCTTTACTGCGGCCAGATAGCCGAAGTAAGTGGCCTGTATGGCCTCCTGCACGTTGGTGGAGGGCTTGGAGATATCAAAGCCGTAGGAGGCGGCCATCTGCTTCATCTGCTTCAGGGCCACGATCTGCTCGGAAATCTCCTCACGCAGACGGATGACATCGTCTGTCATCACACGGCCGGTGGAATCCTTTTGGTTGTTCTTGTCCTCGATCAGACGGTCTATGCCATAGAGGGCCACACGGCGATAGTCGCCTATGATGCGGCCGCGGCCGTAGGCATCCGGCAGACCGGTGATAATATGGGAGGAGCGGCAGGCGCGCATATCCTCGTTGTAGGCGTCAAAGCAGCCGGCATTGTGGGTTTTTCTGTGGGTGGAGAAGAACTCGCTGATCTCCGGATCCACCTCATATCCGTTGTCCGAGCAGGCCTTCTCGGCCATGCGGATGCCGCCGTAGGGCTGCAAGGAACGCTTGAAAGGCTTGTCGGTCTGGAAACCCACGATGGTTTCCTTGCTCTTGTCCAGATATCCGGGGCCATGGGATACGATGGTGGAAATGATCTTGGTATCCATGTCCAGAACGCCGCCGGCATCCCTCTCCTGCTTTTGTAGCTCCAGAACCTGAGCCCACAGGTCATTGGTATTTTGGGTCGCCTCGGCAAGGAAAGACTCATCGCCGTCGTACGGGGTGTAGTTCCTCTGGATGAAATCCCGTACGTTGACGTCGTGCTCCCACTTGCCGCCTACAAAACCAGTCCATTCCGTTCTCATTGCAGGTCGCCTCCTATGTTTGGGAAATGCTAGTAAACAGTGTCTTGTATACAATCTAATTATAGGTAGAAAAAGCGGGCCAGTCAATGGATATTCTGTACTTTTTGCAATACATGACAAAAAAATATCAGTAAAAAATTGGGCAGGCCTTATATAGCCCCGCTTGCCAATCCACAGCCTATGGATTAAAGTAATAAGGAGAAAATGCGGGGGTGGAAACGGTGGCGCTTTTTGGACAAACAAGGCATGGCTTGGGCAGATTATGGCTGAGAGCATGGGCGTGGCTGGGCGGCATTGCGGAGCCGGCGGCGCGTTGGGGCATGGCCCTGGCAGGCCTCCCGGTGTGGATTTTTCTGTGTTGGTACAGTTTTCGTTACAGCTATCTGGAGGGAGTGCATGTACCGGAGAAGCTAAGCCTGGTCAAGGACAGCATGGGCCGCCATATGCTGGGCATTTTGGCTCTGGCGCTGGCGTGGGGGGGGCTGCTGCGGCTGGAAAGGCGCTGCTCCAAGGCTCGGCTGGAACTGGGGGCGAGGAGTTTGGCTCTGCTGGCTGTGGCCTGGCATCTGGCCTGGGGCCTGTGGTGGATCTATTCCTCAGATAAGGTGCCGGGAGGGGATCAGGCCTTTCTCTACGGCGGCGCCAGCTACCTGTTGGAGGGTTCCAGGACATTTTTGGGTCTGGGGGGATATCTGGAGATGTACCCCCATCAGCTGCCCGCAGTGTTTGTCGTGCAGTCCGTATTCTCCCTGGTGGGCACTTACCAATATCCTTTTTTGCAATTGTGCAATGTGCTGTTTGCCGCTGGTACCGTGGGTCTTGCCTATGGCCTGCTGGAGGCCTGGGGGGCAGGCTTTGCGGCCAAGGCGGCATATGCGCTTCTGGCCCTGGGCCTGCAGCCCCTGGTGTATTACACCTCCTTTGTCTATGGGGAGTTGGGCTTTTGCTTCTTTGCGCTGGCAGCCCTGTGCTGCTTTGTCTATTTGGACAAAAAGGGGCGGCCGGCCATACTGTCGCTGATGGGAATTTGTCTGTGGCTGATGTGGGCGCTGAGACCGGCTGGCCGCATATTCCTCCTGGCCTTTTGTCTATGCCTTGGCCTGTGGGCGCTGAGGCGGGGGAGGCTGGGGGTTCTGGCTCTGGCCCTGTTCTTTTTCCTGATACCCAATATCACGCTCTGGGGCCTGCGAGCCTATTACTACCCTCCCGGCTCGGCTGAGTATTATACCGGAGGCATGCCGGTAGAGGGCTGGCTGGCGCTGGGCATAGAGGAATCGCCCATGGGCCCCGGCTGGTACAACCACGATGTAGTGCGCAATTATTACCTGGCGGAATGTGACCCCTATGAGGCGGCCAAGATCTATAGGCAGCAGATAGAGGCTCGTCTGGCCTTTTTCCGGGACTATCCCGGGGAGGCCGGACAGTTTTACAAGGATAAGATATTGAGTCAGTGGATAGCGCCTCTGTATCAGGGCCTGTTCTTTGGCTCTCAGCCGGACCAGGGCAAGCAGATTCCGGAGGGAAGTCTGTTGGCCTATGTATACAGCCACGGCGGGCAATTGCAACAGTGGGCGGATGTGTGGCAGTTCCTGGTCTATGGCGGAGTCCTTTGCTTTTTTGCGGGCCTGCCGGCGCTGGGGCGCAGATCCATACCCCTGCTGGTTCTGCCTATGGCCCTGTTGGGCACCTTTGTGTTTTCCCTTTTCTGGGAGGCCAAGGCCAGGTATATTTTTCCCAGCTATGTTTTGATGTATCCCATGGCGGCCCTGGGGCTGGAGGCGGCCTTTGGCCTGCTCCAGTCGGGCTGGCGCAGATGGTTTTGGAAGGGGGCGGAGGGTGGAAAAGCTGAGCGTAATCGTGCCTTGCTTTAATGAGGAAGAGAATATTGAGGCATTTTATAAAGAATTTGTAAAAAATCAGTCTTTTTTTGATTCTCGGCCCTTGGATTGGGAGCTCATCTTTGTAGACGATGGCTCCTGTGACGGCACTGTGGCCCGGGTGCGTCTGCTGGGGCAGGGGGATGGGCGGGTGCATTTGTTGTCTTTTTCCCGCAATTTTGGCAAGGAGGCGGCCATGTATGCCGGCCTGCAAAAAGCGGCCGGGGAGTATGTGGTGATCATGGATGCGGATTTGCAAGATCCCCCCTCCCTGCTTCCGGAGATGTTTGCCGCCCTGGATGAGGGATATGATTCTGTGGCCACCCGGCGGGTCAGCCGAAAGGGAGAGCCTCCGGTGCGGAGTTTTTTTGCCAGGAGGTTTTATGCGCTGATGAAAAAGATATCCCAAACGGAGATTATGGACGGGGCCAGGGATTACAGGCTGATGCGCAGGCCTATGGTGGATGCAGTCCTATCCATGGGGGAGTACAACCGCTTTACCAAGGGCATATTTGGCTGGGTGGGATTTCGTACCCGGTGGATGAGTTTTGAGAATGTGGAGAGGGCTAGGGGAGAGACTAAGTGGAATTTTTGGAAGCTGTTTCTCTACTCTCTGGAGGGCATCACCGCCTTTTCCACCCTGCCCCTGACTTTTGCCGCGGGACTGGGCGTGCTTTTTTGTTTGCTGGCCTTTGTTCTGATTATTTTTATTATTGTGAGAAAAATGCTATTCGGAGATCCGGTATCCGGCTGGCCTTCCCTGGTCTGCATCATAGCCATGGTCAGCGGCGTGCAGCTTTTCTGTCTGGGCATAGTGGGGCAGTACCTGGCCAAGACCTATATGGAGGTCAAGAGGCGGCCTATATACCTGCTCAAGGAGGAGTGGTGATATGGCGGGGGTAGGGGAGAGGCCGGCCAATCTGCCCCTGGATATGGCCGCTTACGCTGCCCTGGGTCTGGCAGGCGCCTGGGCGGCCTATCTGCCGGCCTGGCGTTGGGGCTGGGGCTTGGATACCTACAGGCAGCTGCTTTTGGTCTGGGGCCTGGCGTGGCTGGGGCTGGGTCTTCGATATGCCTGGAGTATGCTGCACAGACCGGGCCGGGGGCAGATGCCGGCGGCGGATGCAAGAATTGGTGTACTGACCTGTTGTTTTGGCCTGCTCCTGATGGTCCAGATCTGGGTCATACTGTATCCGGCCGACCTGCCATGGGCTATTTGGGTGCCGGATGTGGCGCTGGCTGGGGATATGACTTTGGAGAGGGTGGGCGCTATAGTGGCAGATGGGGTCTTTGCTCATTCTCATCCGCTGACCGGGCAGCCTCTCTCGGAGGGGCAGCCCGCCCGCCTGTCTATACTGGTTCTGCCCCCTTTGTATGCCGCCGTGTTTGGAGAGGTGGATTGGTGGCTGTGGACGCCCAGGCTGGGGGCCTTAGCCTGCTGGGCCTGGTCTTATCTGGCCTGGGCCGGTGTGGTCAAGGCTCTTTGGCCTGAGAATGCCCGTCGCCGCTGGGCTTTTTTGCTGGCTCTGGCCGCCCTGGTCAGCCTGGGTGCTGTCTGGACGGGTATGGAGGGGCATCTCCTGCTCCTGGGGGGGTATACGCCCCAGGCTCTGCGGCGTCATGCGCTGCTGCCCCTGGCTCTGGCCGCTCTGGCGGCCAGGCGGCCGGTTTGCGGAGTTTTGGCCGTGGCGGCTGAGGCGGCGCTGGTGTGGACGGGTTTTGGACTGGGGTATACGGCCCTGCCCCTGGGCATATATGCCGTCTGTGTCTTGTGGCGGCGATTTTGCCGGGCCGGGGGAAAGGATGGGGGCGGCATATGCTGAAAAAACCCAGAGGAGTGATAGGCGTACAGATATTGGTATGCGTATTGGCCATTGCCCAGCTGTCTTTTTTTGCCTCGAGGAAAGAGGGGTTTCACATGGACGAAATCCTGACCTTTCAATTGGCCAATTCCTATTATGGACCCTGGATAGTGCCCACCCAGCCGGAGGGCCGCATGGCCAAATTCCTCCGGGAGGAAGTGGGGAATGGGGGCATAGGCCGCTGGTGGGAGCTGGCCCTGGACTGGCTGCAGCACGGGGAGGAGAGCCGTATTTCCAGCTTTACCGCCGATGTCTATGAGGAGCCGGTGTGGATATCCCGCCAGCAGATGGCGGATTATATCACAGTGGATGAGCGGGGGGGCTTCTCCTGCCTGTCCGTGATTTTTAATATGAAAAATGATGCGCATCCCCCTCTGTTCTTTATGGCTGTCCACACCATCAGCGCACTGTTTCCCGGACGGATGGCGGCTTGGATGGGCAATGTGTGGACTATAGCCGCTGTGGCTGCATCCTGTTGGCTGATGATGGAGATGGCTGGGGAATTTGGCCGGCTGGGGGGCTGGGGAGAGGCCAAGGGCCTGGCGGCCGGAGCTGTGGCGGCTCTGTGGTACGCCGGCAGCTCTGGAGGCATATCCACGGCGCTGTTTATACGGATGTACGCCTTTCTGGCATTTTTTTGCCTGTGGCTTTTGGCCAGGCATATGCCCTATTTTTTTCCTAGGGAAGAGGCGGGGGATGGATCCGGGTCTGTGGGCTTGTGGGATGTTCCCCTGGCGCTGGCTCTTTGCGGAGGCTTTCTCAGCCAGTATTTCTTTCTCTTTTTCGCAGGCATACTGGGACTGATAAGCCTGGTCTGGCTGTGGAGGCAGGGGGATAAGCCCCGGCTGCGACGGTACGTCTGCTCCATGGCTGGTGGAGGGCTGCTGTCTGTATGCCTATTCCCCTTTGCTATCCCGGCGCTGCTCTTTAGCAGCCGGGGGGTGGAGGCTATGGAGGCTATGGGCCAGACCCTGGCCGAGTATGGCCGAAGGCTGGCTGTCTTTGGCCGTCTGCTGACAGAGGCGGTATTTCCCCCGGGAGGGCTGTGGGTATGGGCCGGAGCCTGCCTGGTACTGGCTCTGCTGCGGCTTTGGAGGTGGCCGGGTACTATGGCTGTCAGCGGTGAGGGGGACGAAAGGGCTGGCCGGTCTCGGAGGCGGCAGGCCGCTTTTTTGGCCCTGGTGTTCCTGCCTGCGGCGGGGTATTTTCTGATGGCCAGCCGGGTATCCCCCTTTTTGATCAACAGATATATTATGGCCATATTTCCCCCGCTCTGTCTGCTTCTGGTACTGCTCCCGGCCTGGCTGCTCTCGTCCTGGCCTGTGTCCCGTTTTTTGGCCGCTCTGGCCCTGTGCGCGCTGCCTCTGGCCGGGGCTTCACTGGGAAATTATCATGGGGAGTACCTGTACAAGGGATATGGCTCTCAGCTGGCCCTGGCCAGAGAGTATGGGGAGCTGCCAGCGCTCTGTGTCTATGAGGGTTTATCCTATTATGAGAATATACAAGAGTTCGCCTTATACAGCCGGAGCCTGTTGCTGACCGGGCAGGAGTGGGAGGCCAAAGGCGAGGATGGAAACCCGGATCCCGTCCTGGCCGGGGAGCAGGCCCTGGTAGTGCTGGTCAAGCGCCTGGTATCCCAGGAGGCCGTCCTGGAGAAGCTAAAGGAGGCCTATGGATTTGATGAACAGAGCCTGCTGCTGGAGAATTCGGTCTATGGGGATAGGATATGGCTGGTGCGCAAATCCCGGACCGGTTGAGGTGGGTCTGGTGCGGAGGTATGTATGCGGGTGTTGGCGGGGATCTTTTGGCTGGGGGTTTTGCCCCTGTGGCTAGGCTGCCCCTTGGCATGGTCGTGGAGGCGGCCTGAGAAAGGCGGCTGGGGTATCTTTCCTTTGGAGGGCTGGCTGTCGGGGCAGATCCTGCTCTGGGCTATATTCCAATGGCTGTCCCTGCCTTATATATGGCGGGGCAAGGCCTTTGGGGATTTGATACAAATATATAATGGTATTATTCTGCTGGCAGCCTTGGCTGCGCTTTGGCCCTGGAGCCATATCCGGTCTGCGGTTCTGAAGCGGTGGCGGCAGCGGCCCGGGCTCTGGCCAGGTGGCAGGCCGCAGCTTTGCCTGGCTTGGGATAGTCGGCTGCTTCTGCCTCTGGCCGTTTGCCTGCTCTTTGCCCTGCAAATATATATGTCCATTTTTTGGGTGTACCAGGACGGGGATGACGCCTTTTTCGTCGCCGTATCCGCCATAGCCCAGGAGAGCAATACCATGTATGCCAAGCTGCCTTATACCGGAGGTACGGGCATACTGGACCTGCGGCACGGTCTGGCCCCCTTTCCCCTGTGGGTGGCCTGGGTGGCCAAGGTATTGGATGTGCCTGCGGCTTTGGCCGCCCACAGTGTGCTGGCGCCATTGGGCATAGCCGCCGCCTATGGCGTATACGCCTTGCTGGCTGGGTGTCTTTTAGAGGGGGAGGAGGCCTGGAAACGCTGGCTGTTCCTGCTCCTGATCCAGTGTTTCGTCCTCTTTGGGGATGTATCCCCATATACGGTGGAAAATTTTTTGTTGGCCCGCAGCCGCCAGGGCAAGGCGGCTTTGGGCAGCCTGGTCATTCCCCTGGTATTTTTCGCGCTTTTGCAGTTGGGAGGGCTTTGGCGGCAGGGTAGTGGAAGCCTAAGAAGAGGGAAAAAGAATGCCGGGGCAACAGAGGGTGGGGCAATTCATGCAGGCGATGCCCGGGCTAGGGATGCGGAGGCATGGGAGGCTCTGGCCAAAGCCTGGGCCGGACTGTGGATATTCTTATTCTGTCTGGTGTCGGCGGCCTGTCTTTGTACCACGCTGGGGGCGTTTTTGGCCGCTGCGCTGGTGGGAGCCGGAGGGCTGCTGATCGCCCTTTGGACCAGGCGGTGGCTGCCTCTGCTGCCCCTGGCTCTGTGTTGCGCGCCGGCGGCGTTTTTTGGCTCTATTTATGTTTTTTTTGGTTAGGGGGAGGGAGTATATGCGCAGATACAGGCACAAGGCCATGTACTATGAAACGGATCAGATGGGCATTATTCATCATTCCAATTATATACGCTGGATGGAGGAGGCCAGGATGGACTATATGGATGCCATGGGCATACCCTACAAGGATATGGAAGCCCTGGGCATTATCAGTCCGGTGCTGGGCATAGAATGCCAGTACAAGGCCATGGTGTATTTTGGCGACACGGTGGAGATAGAAAGCCGTATTACCAAGTATAACGGCCTGCGCATGGAGGTGGAGTATCATATGTACAGCCAGGGCAAATTGTGCTTTCGCGCCCTGAGCAGCCACTGCTTTCTGGACAGGCAGGGGCGGCCTCTCAGCGTAAAAAAAGCGGCTCCGGATATGCATGGCCGATTTCTGGAGGAGTGGGCGAAGCTGGAAGCTGGGCTGGAGGGGGAAGCCTAGATGGAAGGATGGATGGAAGCCTTTTGGGAGGCGTTGCGGCTCTTTGGCGCTTATATGGGCCGGGGATCATTGCTGCTCATCTTCCTCTGCGCCCAGCTGTATTTGTTTTTTGCCGAGAGGGACGGGCTGAGGCGTATTCTTTTTTTGTACCTGCCCTGGGGCTTGCTCGCGCTGTTTTTTCAGCCCTGGTTTGCCGGCATATTCTTTCGCCTGGCAGGGGAGGAGATTTATTACCGGCTGCTGTGGCTTATGCCCATGTCCATAGTCAGCGCCTATGCTCTGGTGGGCGCAGTGTCCCGAGTTGGGCGGCCGGTTCTAAAGGCCGATAGGGAGGACAGACTGCAAAAAGAACTGGAGTTCGAGAAAGAGGCCAGGTCTGTGCCTGATCTGGCCGCAAAACCGCCCGCCATCCTGGCCTCTGTTTTGGCCTCCGTTCTGGCCATAGGCCTGGGTGGCAGTTGGATCTATGCCAATCCCCACTATGTGCTGGCGGAGAATGCTTATCACGTTCCTCAGGCTGTGGTGGACATATGCGATGCCATTCATGTGGAGGGTAGGGAGGTGATGGCAGCTTTTCCGCCGGAGATGCTGCAATTTGTCCGTCAATACGATGCCGCTATCTGTATGCCCTATGGCCGTGAATCCCTGGTACCTACCTGGGGCCAGCCCAATGACCTGGGTTCCCTAATGGAGAGCCGGGAGGAGGTCAGCGCTGAGGAGATGGCAGGTCTGGCCAGAGAATATGCCTGCCATTACATTGTCGTGGGCGAAGAAAAAGCCATTGCCGGCCGTCTGGCTGACAATGGCTATGGGGAATTTGCCCGCATGCACGGGTATATTATTTATAAGGACATCAATTTTTCTGTTGCTCTTGTGCCTTGATTTGGAAATAGTTGAGCGCATAATCAAAGCGCTCCGCCACCCTTTTGCGGCCGGCCACATTCAGGTGTATATGGTCCCGCAGGTACTTGGGCGCATCGTCCTCGTTGACCGTGCCGTAGAGATTGTCCACAAAGGTGACACCCTGGGTATAGGCGGATTCCATCTGCTTGATCACATAGGTGGAGAGCACATCCTGGCCATAGCGCTGTATGTCGCTGCTGACGAATTTGCCCTGGGAATCCAGTCCATAAGCATAGGTGGGCGAGAGGACGATAATGCGTATATGGGGATAGGTACTGAGTATCAGTTCCAGGCCGGCCTCCATATTGCCGGTGAATTGGGTGATGTCTGTCCGGTTCTGGTCGCTGTACATGGGGCGGCCGGCCAGATAATCCGAGCCGTCATACATCAGCGTGATCACATCTACCTTGCTAAAATCCAGGGTGGACAGTGTATTGTAGGCCTGCCGGGCGTCCTGGGGCAGGGTGTCGCTCTGGCTGTCGAGCAGGTGCTGGTACACATGGGCATTGTTTCGCAGGCAGAATACGGTGGTCAGCCAATAGAAGCTAAAGGCGTCCATGGGATGCTTCTCCAGATCCAGGATCTCCGATTGGGCGGAGAGCAGGCTGTCTGCCACCGACACATTATAAACGGTGGCCTTGCTCTTTGCGGCTATCAAATTGGCCAGCCCATCCGCGCTCTCCCTGTCGTCGGCAAAGGGGGCATTGCCAAAGGCCACGATCTGCAGCTCGCCGTCATCCGCCATGTTCAGCTGTTCCTGGTGGAATACCGGGGCAAAGTAATCCATGACCTCCGGGCCGTTGTTGGCTGGAACCTCGTCGGGATTGACCACGCGGCCGAAGCTGAAGAAGCGGTAGACCGCAAAGAGGATAAAGAGCAGGCACACGGCGGCCAGAGCCATATGCAGGCGGAAACGCCATGTGCTGTTGTCCAGAAATCCGGGCTTTTCCTCTGGGATTTCCAGAGCCTCATCCTCCTCCGTCAGGGCCTCCGCCTCCTGGGGTGAAGCATCCAGGTCTATCATATCCACATCCGGTATGTCCATATCCTGCAAATAGTGATAGGGCAGCTGGCCGGCGCCTTTTTGTTTTTTCCAAATCCTGTCCGTGATCTTTTTTTTCATAAGATGGCTCTTGCTCCTCTTCTCTAAACTCCCCTTAACCAGATTATTGTACCTCTATAGGCGGTGCTTGTATATGCGCATTCGCAGCCGCCTGCTCCCTCTGTGCCTCTTTTTTTGACACAAATTCCCGGACCAGCCTGTAGATGACGGCAAAGACGGGGGTGAGGAAGATCATGCCCGCCAGTCCAAAGAGGCTGCCGCCCACGGTGGCCGCTGCCAGCGTAAAGAGGCCGGGCAGACCCACGGAGTTGCCCACTACCTTGGGGTAGATAACATTGCCTTCCACCAATTGTACGGCCTGGAATACGGCTATGGACAAAAGGGCCTGCCAGGGGTTGATGGGAAATATAAATATGGCGCCCAGCAGGCAGGCGCTGAGGGAGCCTATATAGGGGATAAAGGAGAGTATGCCGGCCAAAACGGCAGTCATGGCCGCATAAGGCAGGCGGCAGAGGCTGTAGGCGGTAAAGATCATCAGGCTGACTATGCAGGCTTCGGCTATCTGCCCCATAAGGAATTTATCATAGGTTTCCACGGAGAGGCGGCCTATATAATCCAGCCTATCCATAAGGCTGGGGGGGAGATATAGGGCCAGCAGCCTCTTGCTTATGCGGCCCAGATATTCCTTGGAGGCCAACATGGACAGGGTAAAGGTGATGATCAAAAAACCATTGAAAAAGCCTGTGAACACATGTTTGATATTGCCAGTCAAATTGCCCAAAATGGCTGTGGTGGCTTTGGTGATGGTGCCGGAATTGGCCTGAATTTGTTCCATGGCCTTGGCCAGTATATCTGCGCCGGCGAGCTGGGAACCCTCAGCCCAGTCCAGGGCGGCGTAGAACAGCTTGTTCAATACCTGGCCCAACTGGCTGATGGTGGTGCTGAGGTTGGGCAGGATGATGGCCACGGTGGCGGCGCCTATCAGCAGCAGCAACAGCACTACCAGCAATATGGATATGGGCCGCAGCAGCCTGGATGGGCAGCGCCAGCGCCCCAAGAGGCCCTCGAATTTTTTCATAGGCACATTGAGAACAAAGGCCAGGGCTGCGCCCGTGGTCAAATTGGAAAATACCTGGAGGAAATTCGATGTGGATGCCCATATGTCCTTGGCGTGCAGGGCCAGGGCCAGCACCAGGCCGGCAAAGCTGATGGTCCAAAAGATTTTGGGTATTTTTGGCATGTGTACTCCTTGTTATGGAATCCGGGTATGGGAGGCCTGGCGGCTGCTGCCCGCACAAACGCCTGAGGCCCTCCTTCCCGGCCATGCTCCAGCCTGGGAGATGGGAAATTTTTCCCATGAGAAGTGCGCCTCTGGCTAGCAGTATACCAAAGCAGGGGTGAAAAGTATAGCGCCGCCGCCAAAAGGGAGGTGAAGGAGGTAGAGCTTTAGCCTAGGCTCATGACTGGACGGAGCGGCGGTATTGTATGGGCGTAAGGCCGGTATATTTTTTGAAGCTTTGGCTGAAATAATTGGCTGAGGAGAAGCCCATGGCCTGGGCCAGCGTGGATATGCTGTAATCCGTTTGCTCCAGCATATTTTTGGCTTTGAGTATGCGCTGCTCGGTCAGATAGCGCATGGGGGCCACGCCGTAGCTTTCTTTGAAGATATGCGCCAGGTAAAATTTGTTCAGATGGACGGCCCTGGCCAGATCCTCCAGGCGGATGTCCTCCTCCAGATGGGCATCTATGTAATTCTTCACATAGCTGCACTCCCGGGGGATGTTCTCGTCCTCCAGGTTGACATAATTGGTGTGGCTGAGCGCTTCCAGCTTGCACAGCAGAGCCTGCAGCAATTTTTGGCAGACAAAGGAGGAGGTGTCGGAGCGGGACTTGGCCTCTTCCAGCATGAGATTGAGCAGCGCCTCTATATTTTCTCCGCCAGCCCTGGGGATGTGTATCACGCTGCGGGGCAGAGAGGAGGAGCTTTTAAAGACCACATTGCGCACGCCCAGCACCAGATATTTGAGGGGGCTTAGGGAGGAGCTTTTCTCCGTGTGGATGACATGGGGATTGATGATAAAGAGTGAGTGCTTTTGTATGGGCAGTTCCCCCTCGGCTGTGCAGAATAAGCCCTGGCCGTCCACCACATAGAAGATCTCGGAGAAGCTGTGGGAGTGCATAGTGCTCAGCCAGTCCTGCTCATAGGCCGTGGCCGTGATATAGAGCAGACGCTCCTGGGCATCCGGCGTTTCCTTGGCTTGAATGGAGTATTGCCTATAGGCCATCTTTTTTCCTTTCCCAGCCCTTGTTTTGGCGGGCTGCAACGGCAAAGCGTACAGATAAGGGCTTTTTTTCGGAAATTTTCTTAGACAAGATGGTGGAAAAACCTTTGTTAAGCAGAGAAAAATATATCATAATTACCAATAAAAAGCAAGATATATAACTTTTCGAGCAAAATAATGGCTTGTGGCGGGAGTGGATAGTTTATAAAATGGGGCAAAGGGCAGGCGGGCTGCCTGCTGGAGGCTGGAGATGAGCGTGGATGTATTAAAGGAAAAAACAGATAAGAATTTTGGACGGGTGACACTGCCCACGGATGCGGATGTGGTGGAGGAAACCCTGACGGTGATGCAGAGGCTGGGAGCGGACGCGCTGCGGGACTGCGACGGAACGGACTTTCCTCCGGAGCTGGCGGACAGCGGCGCCAAGATTTATGCCACGTATTACACCACCCGCAAGGACAATGCCTGGGCCAAGGCCAATCCGGATGAGATACAGCAGATGTATATTATGACGGATTTTTATACGGCGGAGGGGGGGGAGCTGCGCATACCCCTGATGCGGGGCATCTATCCGGAGATGCTGCAGGTCAACGACAGGGATGACATAGGCCGCTGGTGGGAGGTGATGGACAGAACCCTGGGCCAGCCTCTGGACAAGAGCCGCTGGCGTTATGACAGAGGCAGCCAGGAGGTGGTCATAGAGGCCCCGGAGGATTTTCATGCCTACACGGTCAGCTTTTTGGCGTATATCATATGGGATCCGGTGCATATGTACAATGCCGTGACCAATGGCTGGGAGAATTTTGAGAAGCAGATTACCTTTGATGTCCGCCAGCCCAAGACTCGGGCGTATTCTATGGACAGGCTGCGGAGGTTTTTGGAGGAGCATCCCCATGTGGATGTCATCCGCTTTACCACCTTTTTCCACCAATTTACACTGGTGTTTGACGAACTGGCCAGGGAGAAGTATGTGGACTGGTACGGCTACAGCGCCAGCGTCAGCCCTTATATACTGGAGCAATTTGAGAGGGAGGTGGGATACGCCTTCCGCCCCGAGTTTATCATAGACCAGGGGTATATGAACAACAACTACCGCATACCCTCCAAGGAATTTAAGGATTTCCAGGCCTTTCAGAGGCGGGAGGTGGCGGCGCTGGCCAAGGAGATGGTGGACATAGTCCATTCCTATGGCCGGGAAGCCATGATGTTCTTGGGGGATCACTGGATAGGTATGGAGCCCTTTATGGAGGAGTTCGCCACCATAGGCCTGGATGCCGTGGTGGGCAGCGTGGGCAACGGGCAGACGCTGAGGCTGATCAGCGATATCTCCGGCGTGTCCTACACCGAGGGCCGTTTCCTGCCCTACTTCTTCCCGGATGTGTTCCATGAGGGGGGAGATCCGGTGGCCGAGGCCAGAACCAACTGGATCACGGCCCGCAGGGCCATACTGCGCAGCCCCATAGACCGCATAGGCTATGGCGGCTACCTAAAATTGGCCATGCAATTCCCGGAATTTTTGGATTATATCACAGGGGTTTGCCAGGAGTTTCGGCAGTTGTATGCCTATGCCCGGGGGACTACGGCGCATTGCCTGCAAAGAGTGGCCGTGCTCAACGCCTTGGGCAGGCAAAGGGCCTGGGGCAGCCATATGGTGCATCACGCCATCTACCACAAGAAGAATTACTCTTATGCCGGGGTGATAGAGGCCCTGAGCGGCGCGCCCTTTGATGTGCGCTTTATCAGTTTTGACGATATATTGGAGGATGCATCCATATTGGATGACATAGATGTCATTATCAACGTGGGGGATGCCTATACGGCCTACTCCGGCGGTGAGTATTGGAAAGACCAGCGGATACTGACAGCCATACACTCTTTTGTCCACAGGGGCGGCGGCTTTATAGGCATAGGCCAGCCCGGCGCCTGTCAGCACCAGGGCCGCTTCTTCCAGCTGGAGGCCATACTGGGCGTGGAATATGAGTCCGGGTTCACATTGAACAAGGACAAGTACAACTGGGAATGTCACGACCATTTCCTGCTGGAGGATGTGGAGGGGGAGATAGACTTCGGCGAGGGCCAAAAGGGCATTTATGCCACCCAGGGCAAGATACTGGCGCTGAGGGATAAGGAGGTACAGCTGGCCGTCAAGGAATTTGGCTCCGGCAGGGGCGTGTATATCTCCGGCCTGCCCTACAGCTTTGCCAATGCCAGACTGCTGCATAGGGCCGTATTCTGGGCCGCCTCCAGAGAGGCGGAGCTGCACAGGTGGTTTAGCAGCAACTGCAATGTGGACGTGCATGCCTATGTGGCAAATAACAAGTTTTGTGTGGTTAACAATACCTATGAGGCACAGGACACGGTGGTATACAAGGGGGATGGAAGCCATTTCTCCCTGCGCCTGGAGCCCAATGAAATCATATGGTATAGCATAGACAACTTTCACAAAGGAGGAAGGACATGAAGAAGAAGCTAGTAGCAAGCGTGATGGCCCTGGTGATGACGGCCATGCTGGGCGCCTGCGGGGCTCAGACCCAGGCTCCCGCTGCCACGGGAGGCGAGAGCGCAGCGGCGGCCGGCGCCAGCACGGAGGCGGCTGTGGCGGAGGGCGAGGCCAAGGTATTGCGCGTGGCAGCCTTTGAGGGCGGATACGGCGCGGAGCTGTGGACCGAGGTGGCCAAGGCCTTTGAGGAGCAGCATGGAAATGTGACCGTAGAGCTGACTGTGGACAAGAAGATAGAGGATGTGATCTCCCCCGGCATGAAAGCCGGCGATTATCCGGATGTGGTGCATTTGGCCACCGGCCGTGAGGCGGGATTGACGGAAACCCTGACCAAGGAAAAGGCCATACTGCCCCTGACGGATGTTCTGGAGATGAACGTACCCGGAGAGAGCGTAAAGGTAAAGGACAAGATCGTTCCCGGCTTTCTGGATACGCTGGGCACCAATCCCTACGGCGATGGCGTGACCTATTATGCGCCCATGTTCTACAGCCCCTGCGGACTGTTCTATAACGCCGCGCTGCTGGAGGAGAAGGGCTGGGAGCTGCCCACCACCTGGGAGGAGATGTGGGAGCTGGGCGAGGCCGCCAAGGCTGAGGGCATATCCCTTTTCACCTATCCCACCGCGGGATATTTTGACGCTTTTGTCTTTGCCATGCTGACCTCTTCCGGCGGTTTTGATTTCTATAACGATGCCATGACCTATGTGGACGGCGTATGGGAGAAGCCCGAGGCCAAGGCTGTATTTGACACAGTGAACAAGCTGGCTGCCTACACCGAGCCTACGGTAGTGGCCAATGCCAACAATGACAACTTTACCAAGAACCAGCAGCTGATACTAGACAACAAGGCTATCTTCTGCCCCAACGGCACCTGGCTGCCCGGGGAGATGGCAGAGGCGCCCAGGGCTGACGGCTTTACCTGGGGCTTTACCGCAGTTCCCTCTGTAGATCCCGCCGGCAAGCCCAGTTCCTATACTTTCTTCGAGCAGATGTGGATACCCGCAGGTGCTGTTGAGCAGGATCTGGCCAAGGAATTTGTTGCCTTTATGTACTCTGATGTGGCCGCAGGCATCTTTGCCTCCCACAATGCAGCCCAGCCCATATCTGGAGTTGCCGGTATGCTCAGCGAAGAGAACCGTTTATTCTATGAAATCTATGAGAGCGGCGCCGTGGCCGTTATGGGCGGATTTGCCACAACGGCTCCCGTGGAGGGCGTGTCCATGTTCGAAACCCTGTTCGGCACCATAAACTCTATTATGAGCGGGGATAAGACTGTGGATCAGTGGCAGGCAGATGTAGAGGCTGCCAGCGACAAGCTCCGCGCAGCTATGGAATAAGCAAGACAGCCTATGTCCCGGCGGCCTTTTCCAGGGCCGCCGGAGGCATATCTGCTTTGGAGAGGAGAGGATGGCCCATGCGCGGCAAACAGGCGAGAAATATTTTCATATCCGTATGTGTCCTGCCTTCAGTCTTATTGTACATACTGTTTATGTTGATACCCACGGTGAATATCTTTGTCATGTCTTTGTACAAGTGGGGAGGATTCTCCAACAACAAGACCTTTGTGGGCTTGAATAATTTCCGCATACTTTGGGAGGATGCCAAATTTCTGCGGGCCTTTCAAAACAGCATACTGCTGATAGTGACGGTGGCCGTTTTTACCATCGTTTTGGCCTTGTTTTTTGCCTTTATACTGACTAGGGAAGATATCAAGGGCAAGAATGGGTTCCGCATTATTTTCTACATACCCAATATCTTGTCCGTTGTGGTTATATCGGCCATATTTTCTGCCATCTATGATCCCAGCAACGGCCTGCTCAACAGCATACTGGGCTGGTTCCGGGGGGAGGGGGCGGCGCCCATACTCTGGCTGGGAGATCAGAAGCTGGTAATCTACAGCATAGCCGGAGCCATGGTGTGGCAGGCCATAGGATATTATATGGTTATGTACATGGCCAGCATGAGTGGCGTGCCTGAGAGCCTGTATGAGAGCGCCAGGCTGGAAGGCGCCAGCCGCAGCCAGCAGTTCTTTGGCATCACTCTGCCCCTGATTTGGAATAATGTGCGTACTACGCTGACCTTCTTTATTATCAGCACCATCAACCTCAGCTTTCTTTTTGTGAAATCTCTCACAAACGGCGGGCCCGATGGGGCGACAGAGGTGTTCCTCAGCTATATGTATGGACAGGCGTATACCAATTCCTCCTATGGCTATGGTATGGCCATAGGTGTGGTGGTGTTCCTCTTTTCCTTTGGCCTCTCCGCCCTGGTCAACGGGGTCACAGCCAGGGAAAATCTGGAATTTTAGCAAAGGAGGGGGTGTATGGCACAGAGCAACAAAAACTTGCGGCGGGCCGATTTGGCAGTTTGGCTGACTTATGCCGGACTTCTGGCCCTGACCATCAGCATAGTGGTGCCGGTGGGCTGGGTGTTTCTGGCCTCTATTAAGGAGAACAGCGAATTTTATGCCAATCCCTGGAATTTGCCCAAGGGATTCTATTTTCAAAACTTTATAGACGCCTTTCAAAAGGCCAATATGGGCGGATACTTTATGACCTCGGTGTGGGTGACGGCGGCGGGCCTGCTGTTGCTTTTGCTCATAGCCCTGCCCAGTGCTTATGTGCTGTCGCGCTACCGTTTCTGGGGCAGCCGTCTGATCCGCGTACTGTTTATGGCCGGCCTCTTTATCAATGTCAATTATATAGTCGTGCCCATATTCCTTATGCTGGTCAACGGCGATGTCTGGATGAAGAAAGTGCTGGGATTTCGGCTCTTTCTCAACAATCCCTGGATGGTAGCTCTGGTCTATGCCTCTACGGCGCTGCCCTTTACCATCTATCTGCTGTCCGGCTTCTTCGCCACCATACCCAAGGAATATGAGGAGGCAGCCTTTGTGGATGGCAGCGGGTATTTCCACACCATGTTCCACATCATGCTGCCCATGGCCAGGCCCAGCATTATCACTGTCATTCTCTTCAATTTCCTGGCCTTTTGGAATGAGTATATCATCAGCATGACCCTGCTCACGGAGAAGGGCGGAGCCAGAACACTGGCTGTGGGATTGATGCAGCTGATGCAGGCGCAAAAATCCGCTGCCAACTATGGCCGGCTGTATGCGGGTCTGATTATCGTAATGCTGCCCACATTGATTTTGTATATTTTTGTGCAAAAGAAATTGACTGAAGGCATGAGCCTGGGCGGATTGAAGGGTTGAGATACGGGAGGCGGGAATGAAATATTTGCACAATTTGGGCTTGTTCCTGTGGCTGTTCCTGTCCATGACATTGGTAATCCGGGGTCATGGACAGCACAACAAAGGGGGTCTGGCCTGGCAGGCGGCAGGCTTGGCTCTGATGTTGGGGTTGCTGTATTATTACAACAAGAAAAAGCAGAACCTCTCCTGAGGCCCACAGACTGCCAGGGCAGGCTGAATAGGGCTTTCCCGGCGGATGGCCGGCTGAGGGCGGCTGCGTGGCGGTATTTGCCAGGGGGGCTGCAGTCCTGGCCCGATGTGAGGACAGGCCGGAGCCTTGTCCAGGGTTTTGCCGTCCGTATGCTTCCGTGCGTTGACCGGGCTTCATGCCGCCAAGGAATGGGAAAACAACAGCCCCGGATGGCCTATGGGCCGTCCGGGGCTTGTCTGTTCCCTGTGGCAGGGCTTGGTACTCTTGGGGAAGAACTGGGGGCTAGCGCCGGCGCTTTTTGACAGTGCTTGCTTTCTTGGCCTCCTCCAGTTTCTTGAAATAGGCATCCAGAGATCCCTCGGGAGCGAAAGTCAGCGCAATAACGCCCCTCTTATTGGTTTCAAAGGTCAAGGTCTTGGGGTCTGTGTCCAAATCCCTGAGTATGGTAACCTCATCCTTGTACACCCGGATGGCGGCAAAATCCCTGTTATAATTCTCCGGCAATACTACGTACTCATTGCCGGCCTCATCATGGGCCTTTTTGGGTATGCCCATGATCATTTGTATGGGGGCTGTGGTGTTGTCCAGCTCGTAGAAAGCTGTGGAATCCCAGCGGAAGAGCCGCAAATCCACCATGGTTACCACAGTGCCGCCAAAGTCCTTGGCCGCCTTTTGCGCCAGCCGCCTCTCGTAGCTTGCCCAGGGGAAGGAGTTTATATACAGCACAGGCTCATATCCCTTGGCCACTTGCTCCTTGGTGATGCCAAAGGCCTCAGCTATATCCTTGGCTGTGCTGGTGCTGACCATGCCCAGTATATTGCCGGCGTGGTAATTGGTGGCCACAGTGCGGTGATAAGTCTTGGAAGTGCCCTGCACTGCGCTGCTGAGGCTGCTCTCATCCCGTACCTCGGCCAGGGCTGTCAGCGGGGAGAGCTCCAGTGTGGCCAAAGTAAGTGCCAGAGCCAAAAGTCCCAACTTTTTCTTTGTAGGTTTTTTTGTTGTCATAGTACACCTCCCTTTCTATAAAACACCTGCATTTACTATCAGTTTAACCAATTTTCGGGTATTATTCAATATGATTATATGCTTTTTTGCCAAAGCGTGTTATACTGTTCCAATTCAAAGAAGCCGTGATGGGAGGAGATGGGCTTATGGAAATCGTTTTGTGGCCCTTGACGCCGGAGGATGTGCCGGCATTTGCAAAGATGTGTAATGATATGGACAGAAGCTATCTGACCGATGCCTTTCCCCACCCATACACCGAGGAGGTGGCGCAGTGGTGGATAGACCAGTGCGCCCGGCAAGAGGGAAAGCAGGGTATGTACCGGGCAGTATTCCGGGATGGGGTCATGGTGGGCAATGTGGGAGTCAACTGCAAACAGGATGTGTTTTCTAAGGATGCCATGCTGGGCTATTCCTTCAAAACGGAGGTCTGGAGTCAGGGCATAGCCACCCAGGCGGTGCGGCAGATGTGCGGCTTGGCCTTTGCAAACCTGGGTCTGCTGCGGATTACGGCCCAGGTCTTTGAGCCAAACAGGGCCTCCTGCCGGGTGTTGGAGAAGAATGGATTTGTGCTGGAGGGCATACAAAAAAAGGCCGTTTATAAAAACGGCCAGGTATGGGATCTGATTTTATATGCGAAATATCGTGATTAGCGTCTGATGCCGGCCCTTTCCAGCAGCCGGTTTATGCGGGGGCCTGCGATGGCAGCCAGGGCAATCTTGGCCATATCTCCCGGTATATAGGGAACTATGCCCAGCAGGCTGGCCTGCCAGAAGCTCTTGTCCAACACCTCCGCCAGCCAATAGGTGCCGCAAATATAGCAGAGGGCGGTGCCCAAGACCATGGCGGCCAGGCTGGGCAGCGTCTTGTATGCAAAGCGCTCCATCAGCCATCCGCTGACCAGACAGAGCAGGAGGAATCCCATGAGGTAGCCGCCTGTGGGTCCCGTCAGCTTGGCCAGGCCTCCGCTGTAGCTGGAGAATACCGGCAGTCCGGCCGCGCCCAGCAGCAGGTAAATGCCATAGGCCCACAGGGTTTTGCGCATGCCCAGGGCATAGAGGCATAGGTACAATATGCCATTGGTCAGGGATATGGGAACAGGGCTGATGGGCAGGGGCAGAGCCATGGGCGCCAGTATGCACAGCAGTGCGGCGACCAGGGATATCTGTGTCATCTGCGCCAGGTGCAGGCGCGCGGAAAGGCTTTGATCTGTCATAATGTCCTCCTAGTGGTCTATGTGTATCCGGCCAGGGCGGCAACTATGGCTTATTGCTCTTGGGCGGTGGGAAAATGATGAAAAACTATACATCTTCTCCTCTCTGGTAGGCGGCCACCACGGCCTGTATCCTCTCGCTGGGACTGAGCAGGTCGCTGATGGAGGAGTCGTGATTTAGCGTGTCTATAATATACGCTATATACTTGCTCATATCGCAGTTGATATACCAGGGCCTTTCCAGGAGTTCCGGGCTTTGGTAAATCAGATTGCAGGTCAGTACCCTGTCTATGCTGCCCTCGGCATAGGCCTGGTCAAAGCGCTCCAGCCCATTGGTGAAGAGGCCAAAGGTGGAAAAGACAAAGATACGGCGAGCGCCCCTCTGCTTGAGGGCGGCGGCCACCTCCAGCATGCTGTCGCCGGAGGATATCATGTCATCCACGACTATCATGTCCTTGCCCTCTACGCTGCTGCCCAGAAATTCGTGGGCCACAATGGGGTTGCGGCCATTGACTATGCGGGTGTAATCCCTGCGCTTGTAAAACATGCCCATATCCAGGCCGAGTACATTGGCTATATAGATGGCGCGGTTCATGCCTCCCTCGTCCGGGCTGATGACCATCATATGGTCGGCGTGGATAGACAAATCTTTCACATGGTGCAGCAGGCCCTTGATAAACTGGTAGGCCGGCCGGACGGTTTCAAAGCCGTGCAGGGGTATGGCGTTTTGCACCCTCGGGTCATGCGCGTCAAAGGTGATGATATTGTCCACGCCCATGCGTACCAGTTCCTGCAGCGCCAGGGCGCAGTCCAGGGATTCTCTGGAGGTGCGCTTGTGCTGCCGGCTCTCGTAGAGAAAGGGCATAATGACGGTGATACGGCGCGCCTTACCGCCCACAGCGGCGATGATGCGCTTGAGATCTTGGTAATGGTCATCCGGGGACATATGGTTGGTATGTCCGCCCAGCGTATACGTCAGCTGGTAGTTGCAGACATCCACCAGCAGGTAGAGGTCTATTCCCCGCACGGATTCCTGTATAACGCCCTTGGCCTCGCCGGAGCCGAAGCGGGGTACTTTTGCCCCCAGCAGATAGGAGGCCCGCTGGTATCCAAGAAAGGCCAGGGAGTCCTTGTGTTCGCTCTCCCGCTCCGCCCGCCATTTGACCAGGTAGCGGTCGATCTGCTCACCCAGCTCTTTGCAGCTCTCCAGAGAGATAATGCCCAGAGAGCCTACGGGTATGGTTTCTAGGTTGCGCTTTTCCTCACGGTTGGACATGATTCTCCTCTCTTGCCGACTGTCAGTCGCAGGTCCGCGCCGCTGAGCCGACGCAGCTCGTAATGGCCCAAAATGCGGGATATCACCCGGTCGGAGTACCGGTGTTGTATGGTTTCCAGGGATAGATTGGTGGTAATGATACAGGGCTTCTGCGCCAAGAGCCTTTCATTGATCAGGGAGAACAGGCTGGTGGCCACAAATTCGTTCAAAAGCTCCGTACCCAAATCGTCCAAAATGACCAAATCAACATTGTAAATCTCTTTTTGAAAGTTGTAAAGCCCATCCTTGTCGCCGCCGGAGAAAGTGTACATGGCCCAGGCGTCAAAGAGGGAAGTAGATCCAAAATACAGGACGGATAGTCCCCGGCGTAAACATTCACCGCCTGCGCAGAGAGCCAGATGGGTCTTGCCGCAGCCTACCTTGCCCATCAGCAGCAGGCCGGGGCCGGAGGCGCCGGAGGAGGCTCGCTCCACTAGAGCCCGGGCGCTGTCCAGAGCCTTTTGAAAACGCAGCGCATCCTCTCCCTGGTACAGAGAGGCATCCAGGCTGTCCTCATTCAGTGCCAGGGGGGACATACGCGCATAGTGGGGGGTCTGGGCGTACAAAAGCCGCCTCTCCCTTTCCAGAAAGCAAGAGCATTTGCCCTCCGGCGTAATGCCGCTGTCCTGGCAGAGGGGGCAGTCATAAATGGGATCCAGATAATCCGAAGCGTATCCTCCTTCCTGCAGTATCTGGCGGCCGTCTATATCCAAAGCCCTACGGGCCGGGGCGGCGGCGGTATCCAGCAGCCGGGCCTTGACCAGATCCAGGGCCTCCCGGCCCCTCTGTGCCCTCCATTCCTGGTAAGCGGGAAGGTTTTGGCATACCTCCTCCAGCCGCTGCGCCCGCAGGGCGGCATTTTTTAAGCGTATGCGGTCATAATCCCTCTGTATAGCATCGTATTGCGCATTGGTCAGGGACATGGAACCTCCTTTTGAGGGTGGCAAGAACTGGTGTTTTAGGGAAATGGCTTACAATTCCTGCTCCATGGCGGCGAAATCGTATTGGTTGCGAGAGAACTGGCCAAAGGCTGCGGCCCTGCCCCTGGGAGTCTTTGGAGGCTCCTGGGGCTTTTGTTTGTCGGCCCATTGTCTGTCCAGAGCCTGCACATTCCCCAGGTGGCGAACGCCTTTGGAGCGCCAGTCCCTCAATATGCCTTCGGTCAGCGCCAGTCGGCCGGTGGAGGATTTGACACAGGCCCGTTGGCAGGCCTCGGATATGACATCCATGGGAAAGCCGTATTCCCGCAGCCAGCGGCGGGGATAAGCGGCCTCGGCCGGCGTGGGATGCTCCCTGCGGCCCAGGCTGCGCAGGATCTCATAGACCTCCTTTTCGTAAAATCCTGGATCTTCCATAGCCTCTTTGGGCGTGCGTATGCCCTTGTCGGCCAGACCCTGCGCCATTTTCTCCAGATAGCGTATGGATTTGGTATTCCTATCTACGCACTCCTGGAGCATATAATCCAGCATTTCCTTGTCAAATCCCAAATCTTCCACTATATAGAGCACGCTGCGCATATCCTGAGAGGACAGGGGCCGGCCCATATAGGTTTCGGCCAGAAAGAGGGCATAGGCATGCTCTCCGGAGGGAGGGGGCTCCGACGGGCTGATAGGGGCCGGGGAAACCTTGTCGGATGCGTCCTCAGCCTCCTCAGCAGGCTGCGCCAGCTCTGGCGCAGCCGCGTTTTGGCCGGCGAATGCGGCCGGGCTGTCCGTATCCAGGGCTGTCGGCAGAGGCCTTGCACATACCGCCTTTTCCGCTCCGGATGGGGAGGCTGTGGATTCCTGCGGCAAGGTCCGGCCGGGCGCTGTCGGAATGAGATGAGGC
>JBGYPP010000019.1:0-32848 GCA_041838515.1 Acetatifactor sp.
TCCGGAGTTTCTGGCCACTTCCCTTCCCTGTATAGTTCGACGCATTTCCGCTTGTACTTGTAACTATAACGCATAAAAAAATACCCTCCTTACTGGTTGTCCAGTAAAGAGGGTACATATCATAGTGCGACAGCCCCTTTATTTGTGGTCTTGTTACAGAGCTTTGGATAGCGGGCGCAGAATTTTGAGGGGGTGATGTTATGGAGCGGGTCTGTATACCCTAAATCCGCAAACGCTGCAGAAATTGGGGTTATCTCGTTGTATCTTACCGCAATTCTTACAATACATCATCCTTCTGTATACCAGCTGGAAAGGTATGCGCTCCTTTCTGGCAAAAAACGCTTGTTTCAGCCCGGTAGGCAGGGGCTGGAGACCAATGCCGGACTAGCCCTTCTCCACCACCAAAAAATTGTTGCGGCCATGCTCCTTGACTTGGTACAGGGCCTTATCGGCCTCCTCCAACAGCTCCATCACCGTGTGGCCCAGGCTTGTATTGCCCAGGCAGGCGCCCTGGGAGAGGGTCAGGCGGTCGGACACCCTTGAGTAGGAGTGGACGATCTGGCTGCTGAGCAGCCTATTGCGCAGGCGACGGAGAAAGGTTTCTATCTCCTCTCTGGAATACCCCATATAGATCAGCACGAACTCATCCCCGCCGTAGCGGCAGGCGAAAATATGATCATATTCCACCAGTACGCTCTGTATGGCCTTGGCCACGGCCTTGATGCAGGCATCCCCGGCCTGGTGGCCGTAATTGTCATTAAACTCCTTGAAATAATCTATGTCCAGTATCTCTACCGCCAGATTGGGCGAGTGATCGGGCATATACTTTATGATATTCTGGGAGTAATTCTCATAGGCAAAGCGGTTGGGCAGGCCGGTCAGCGCGTCGGTTTCCGATTTTTTGCGCAGATGGGCATTTTCCCGCATGGTTTCCACCAGCTCATTGATGCTCTTGGCTATGATCGCCATCTCGTCCTGGGAGGCCAGAGTCAGGGGTTCCATCTGCAAATCCCCGGTTTGGAGTTTCTTGAGATAGGCGGTGATGTTGGGGATGGCGGACAGCCATTTGGATATCATCATGTATAAGAAGAAGCAGGCTGCGGAAACGGCGACAAATATCATAACGGACAGGCGGTAGGCATAGGCGGCGATCTCGGCCTTTAGCTCTGTGATATAGCGGCCCACGACTATGGCGCCCACGATCTGCCCCTCCTGGTTGTGCAGCGTGTGGTACAGAGTATAAATCATATGGCCGGCCACATTGGCCTCTCCGGCGAAGCGGCCATGGGTATCCAGAGCATCGGAAACATTTTTGGTGATGTAGGTGCCGACTATGGACTCCCCCTGGGGGCCCTTGGTGCTGCCGGCTATGCGCAGATAATGGCCCTCCTGATAGTCTATGCCCTTGCGGCCCAGATTGGCATAACCCAGGTCGGCATTTTTGTCATACATAAAGACATAGGACAGGGTGCCTGTCTGGCTCTGATGGAAAAGAAAGGGAGCGAAATAGGCATTTTCTTCCGTGCCATCCCCCAGCAGGGTGGAGCCGTAGTATAAGGAGTCATCTTTGATATGCCAGTGCGCCTGCTTGTTGCGGGCGATCAGGCTCTCTATATAATTAATATCACCCACCAGTCTGTCGGCTATGAGATTTTCCACCAATTCCGTGACCGTGCTGTAGACCAGCGTATTGGTGGCCACTATGCAGAGTATGCCAAAGAACACGCATATCAGCAGCACCTTGGCCTTGATGGTGCGGAATATGGATAACCACGCAAAGAATGTCTTGGATTTCATTGCTGTGCCTTCCCCTATAGAATAAAATATGAAATTCCTATAAATCTCGTGTGGATTGTTTTAGAAAAGCTTTAGAAATAGCATAGCGCTTTTTTGCAATTTGCGCTACAAAAATGAAAAAAAACAGGAAAAAACAGGGGAAAAGGAGGAAGCCGGATAAAGCGAACTTTACCCGGCTGGTATTATGAAAAAGATTAGAGAAAAAAGCTGTTACAACTCTTGGCTTTGGTATGACCCTCTGTTCTTTTACTATACTGCGGAGAAGTGTACAAATCGTGATAGACAGGTGAATAAAAAATAGATAATTTGTAAACAGTATATGAACAAAAAGCCCCTCCGGCCCGGTTAGGGATGCCGGAGAGGCTGGCGGTCTGCTTTAAGCCTATGCGCCGGAAAACGCTTTGGCATTTAGTATTTCTCCGGCTCCGGGTAGTCTACGCCAAAGGTGTTCACGGTGATGCTGGTGATGACCTGGTCTGTCTTGGGCCTGTCCCGGAAATCCGTGGGGCTTTGGGCTATGGCATCCACCACCTCCATGCCCTCCAATACCTTGCCAAAGGCGGCGTACTGGCCGTCCAAATGGGGGGAGTCTTGGTGCATAATAAAGAATTGGGATCCGGCGGAGTCCGGATGCTGTGCCCTGGCCATGGAGAGTACACCCCGGCTGTGCTTTAAGGGGTTTTCATGGCCGTTAATGGCAAATTCACCCTTGATATGGTATCCCGGGCCGCCGGTGCCCACGCCCTGGGGGCAGCCGCCCTGTATCATAAATCCGGGGATGACCCTGTGGAAGATCAGGCCGTCATAAAATTTTTTTTGTATCAGATGTACAAAATTGGCCACAGACTGCGGGGCTATGTCGGGATACAGCTCGGCGCGGATCTGACCCAGGCCGTCTATGGTAAAGCTTACGATGGGATTTTGGCTCATGGCTTTATTCCTTTCTGTGTTTTGCTATGCGACTCTGGTATTATAGCACAATTTTTTATCCGGAAAAATTCCTAATTGCAGGGGATAGGCTCTAGGAGAGGCGCATTGGCGGAGGATATAAGCTTTGCCCGGATATTCTCCGTCCTGTGGCCTGTAGCCTGTGTCCGCCCGCAGGCGCTGGGGAAAAAGGCCGTGGGGGCGTTTGGCAGTTTTTGAAATAATGGTATAATAGGAACAAATAGGGTGAGCAAGGCCCTATGTGAATTTGGATTTATATTAGAAATGAATATCGATGTGGGATCTAGAGAAAAAATGCGGGGAGTGGAAGTGGAAAGCCAAGGATACTGTTTTTGTGAAGATGTACACCATTGGCCTATGGAAAAGCTTCCTCCGGTGGATGTGCTGGCATTTGGATGTCCCTGTAATGATTTCTCTGTGGTGGGAGAAAAACCTGCTGTTCAAGGAAATTTTGGACCATTATATACTTAAGAAATTCCTATCTTGCATTCATTTGCCCCTAAATGGTTTTTGGCTGAGAATGTGGCAGGTCTACAATCGGCCAATGCCGGTCAGGATCTTCGCAGAATACTGGAAGATATGGGGGGCGGGATATAGAATATATCCTCGCTTATATCGATTTGAGGCCTATGGTATCCCGCAGGCTGGATATCGTCAGATCATGATTGGCATAAGGGAGGATTTGCCCTTGGTGTTTCGAATTTCCTCTCCAGAGCAGTTTGAGAGGAAAAGTTGCCGGGAAGCTATAGAAATCCAGCCTATTCCGTCCGATTCGCCGGGAGGGGCTGTGTGGCCGGATATGGGGTGTCCGGGTGAGGGCAGCAAGAAAAAAACGGAAGGTATCAGCGAAAGCTATTTGCCGGCATTGGTTATTCGGAGGAGGCAGAGATGGCATACGCCCATTTGCATGTGCATACGGAGTACTCCCTGTTGGACGGCTCTAATAAGATCAAGGAGTATGTGGCCAGGGTTAAGGAGTTGGGCATGGACAGCGCAGCCATTACGGATCACGGAGTGATGTACGGCGCGGTGGAATTTTATCAGGCGGCCAAGGCGGCGGGCATCAAGCCCATACTGGGTTGCGAGGTCTATGTGGCCCCCGGATCCAGGCTGGACAGGGAAGCGGTATCCGGGGAGGAGAGGTACCACCATTTGGTGCTGCTGGCGGAGAGCCAGGAGGGTTATGCCAATCTGATGCGGCTGGTCAGCCGGGGCTTTACCGAGGGATTTTACTATAGGCCCCGGGTGGATATGGAGTTGCTGCGCCGCTTCCATAGGGGGTTGATCGCCCTCTCCGCCTGCCTGGCCGGGGAGGTGCAAAAATATCTGCTCAGGGGGGAATATGCCCAGGCCAAGGAGGCGGCGCTGAGGCTGGAGGATTGCTTTGGCAAGGGGAATTTCTTCCTGGAGTTGCAGGACCACGGTCTGCGGGAGCAGCAGGAGGTAAATCTCTCACTGTTAGAATTGTCAAAAGAATGTCAAATTCCCCTGGTGGCCACCAATGATGTGCATTATACCTTGGAGGAGGATGGGGATGCCCATGATATACTCCTGTGCTTGCAAACCCAGAGGAAGCAAAAGGATGCGGATAGGCTGCGCTATCCCGGAGGGCAGTTTTTTGTCAAGAGCGAGGAACAGATGCGGCAGCTGTTTCCCTATGCGCCGGAGGCCCTGGACAATACCCAAAAAATTGCCGACCGCTGTCAGGTGGAGCTGGATTTTGACCAGATACACCTGCCTATTTTTCCCGTGCCTGCGCCCTATAGTGGGGAAGCATATCTGGAGAAGCTCTGCCGGGAGGGACTGGAGCGGCGCTATGGCCGGGTGGGGCCGGAGTTGGAGGAGAGGCTGGCCTATGAGCTGGGGGTAATAGGCCAGATGGGGTATGTGGATTATTTCCTGATCGTCTGGGATTTCATCCACTATGCCAAGACCCAGGGCATACCTGTGGGGCCGGGGAGGGGATCGGCGGCCGGCAGTTTGGTCAGCTACTGTCTGGGCATTACGGATATAGACCCCATACGCTACCAGCTGCTCTTTGAGCGATTTCTCAACCCGGAGCGGGTGAGTATGCCGGATATAGATATAGATTTTTGCTTTGTCCGCCGACAGGAGGTCATAGATTATGTCAGTGCCAAATATGGCGCGGACCGGGTGGTGCAGATCATTACTTTTGGAACTTTGGCGGCAAGAGGCGTGCTGCGGGATGTGGGCCGGGTTATGGATCTGCCCTATGCCTTTTGTGATACCATAGCCAAGATGATACCTATGGAATTGGGCATTACGCTGGATAGGGCTCTGCAGATCAACGGCCAGCTGGCCCAGCGCTATGCCCAGGAGGAGCAGGTACGGCTGCTGATAGACATGGGCAGGCGGCTGGAGGGTCTGCCCCGGCACAGTTCCATACATGCGGCGGGCGTGCTGATCTGCCCCCGGGCGGCGGAGGAGTTCGTACCCTTATCCAAGGGGGCGGATGGGGCCATCACCACCCAGTTCACCATGGGTACGCTGGAGCAGTTGGGGCTGTTAAAAATGGATTTTTTGGGTCTGAGGACTCTGACGGTGCTGCAGGATGCACTGGATATGGCCAACAAGCACAGACCCTCCCCCCTGCGGCTGGAGGACATGGATATGGAGGATGCCGCCGTATTCCAGTACATAGGCCAGGGGCGCACGGAGGGGATGTTCCAGCTGGAGAGCGCAGGTATGACGGCCTTTATGCGGGATTTGCAGCCCAGAAATCTCGAGGATATCATAGCCGGCATATCCCTGTATAGGCCCGGCCCCATGGATTTTATACCCAAATACCTGGCGGGCAAGCGCAGCCAGACACCCATACGCTACAGCGCGCCCCAACTGGAGCCCATATTGTCCACCACCTATGGCTGCATGGTCTACCAGGAGCAGGTCATGCAGATTGTGCGGGATCTGGGGGGATATACGCTGGGACGCAGCGATCTGGTGCGCCGTGCCATGAGCAAGAAAAAGGCTGAGGTCATGGAGAGGGAGAGGGCCAATTTTGTTTATGGCAATGCCGAGGAGGGCGTGCCGGGCTGCATATCCCGAGGCATATCCGAGGCCGTGGCCCTGGAGATCTTTGAGGAGATGACAGATTTTGCCAAATATGCTTTTAATAAATCCCATGCGGCGGCATATGCCGTGGTGGCGTACCAGACAGCGTATTTGAAATATTACCACCCGGTGGAATTTATGGCAGCCCTGCTCAGCTCCGTAATGGATCACACGGAAAAGGTGTCCTCCTATATACTGGCCTGCAAATCCATGGGTATGCGCATACTGCCCCCGGATATCAATCTGGGGGAGGCTGGCTTTACGCCCTTTCCCCAGGAGGGATCCATACGCTATGCGCTGACAGCCATCAAGGGCGTGGGCCGCAATATTATACTGGCCATACTGGAGGAGAGGCGGCAGAGGGGGCCTTTTGCCGATTTGGAGGACTTTGCTTCTAGGGTGCAGGATCTGGGGGTGAACAAGAGGGCTGTGGAGAGCTTTATACTGGCCGGCGCCATGGATGGCCTGGGCATGAGCCGCAAGGGGGCTTTGGAGGCTTATGCCGGCATAGCGGACAGGCTGGCCAAGGAAAAGCGGACGGGCGTAAGCGGGCAGATGAGCCTGTTTTCCCTTGGGGATATGGGCGGCGGGCATATCCGGCAGACATTTAGGGAGGTGCCGGAATTTGACGAGGACAGGAAGCTGGCGCTGGAAAAAGAGGTGCTGGGGCTCTATATCAGCGGACATCCCCTGGAGGGAGATAGGGAGCTGTGGCAGCGGGTGGTCAGCTGCCAATGCGGGGAATTTGCTGCCGCAAAGGAGGCTGAGGAGGGCGCGCCCAGACTGAGGGATGGACAAAAAGCCTTAATAGGCGGCTTGGTGGTGGACAAGAAGATCCATTACACCAGGCAAAATCAGCCCATGGCCTTTATCACCCTGGAGGACTTTACCGGCACCATGGAGCTGATAGTCTTTGCGAGGGATTATGAGCGATATATGGAATTCTTGGTGCCGGATGCCAAGATCTTTGTCCTGGGGCGGGTGAGCGCGGAAGAGGACAAGGCGGCCAAATTGCTCTGTGAGCAGCTGATGCCCTTTGACCGGTGGACTCCGGGCTGGGGAACCGGGACGGGGAGCTGGCGGCAGGGAGCTGCCTCCATAGGGCCGGTGGCGCCTGCCGGGGAGAAGCTGTGGATGCAGTTTCCCTCCAAACGGGAGTATATGGAGGAAAAGCCCAGGCTGGAAGCGGAGCTGGGGCTTTGGGAGGCCCATGGCGGAGAGGCCGGAAAAGGCCTGCTGATGATATACATAAAAGAAGAGAGGCAGTATGCCTCCATATCTTTGGGGCATATACCGGATATGGCTCTGCAGCAGGCTCTGGAGGCGGCCTTTGGCGCAGGGCGGGCGGCCTTTGGCCGGATGGGGGGCAAGGGGCAAAAGCCTTGAAATATTCCCCCATTTGCAGTAAGATATAGTCAGTAAATTGTGTATTTTTGGGGTGGGAAAAGAGGTAAATATGGCCAACCAAATCAAAACCATAGGCGTGCTGACCAGTGGGGGAGATGCCCCGGGCATGAATGCGGCCATCCGTGCGGTGGTGCGTACTGCCACTTCCCAGGGCTTGCAGGTAAAGGGGATCAAGAAAGGGTATCTGGGCCTGCTCAATGAGGAGATCGTGGATATGCCGCCCCGCAGCGTGTCGGATATTATCCAAAAGGGAGGAACCATACTGGGTACAGCCCGCTGCCTGGAGTTTAAGGACCCGGAGGTGCAAAAAGAGGGGGCGGCCATATGCCGGAAGCACGGCATAGACGGCATGGTGGTCATAGGCGGAGATGGTTCCTACAGGGGAGCCCAGGCTCTCTCCCGCAATGGCATCAATACCATAGGCATACCCGGAACCATAGACCTGGATATCAGCTGCACGGATTATACCATAGGCTTTGATACGGCTGTCAATACGGCCATGGAGGCCATAGACAAGGTCAAGGACACCTCCTCCTCCCATGAGAGGTGCAGCATTATCGAGGTTATGGGGCGCCATGCCGGATATATAGCCCTGTGGTGCGGCGTGGCCAACGGCGCTGAGGACATACTGATACCGGAAAAATACAATTTCCAGGAGCAGCAGCTGATCAATAATATCATGGCCAACCGCAAGCGGGGCAAGACCCATCACATCATTATCAATGCGGAGGGCATAGGCCATTCCACATCCATGGCCAAGCGTATAGAGGCTGCCACAGGCATGGAAACCCGGGCCACCATACTGGGATATATGCAAAGGGGCGGCAGCCCTACCTGTAAGGATAGGTATTATGCCTCCATCATGGGCGCCTATGCCGTGGATATATTGCTGCAGGGCAAGGGAAACCGGGTGGTGTGCTACAAGGATGGCCAGTTCACGGATTTTGATATAGAGGAAGCCTTAGCTATGCCCAAGAGCATAGACGAATACCAATTCCGGGTGGCATATATGCTGTAGGCGCCCGGACCTGGGGCCGCACCCGGATGGGTGTGGCCCTTTTTTCGGGGGATGGGAGTGAAGATGGAGAGGGGCAAAATCTATAGCACGGCCAACGAAAAAGTGAAGCAGCTGTGCCTGTGGCAGCAGGATGCCAGACAGAGGCGGCAGGCGGCGGTCTTTGTGGCCGAGGGCTGGAAGCTGTTGGAGGAGGCGCCGGAGGACTGGATAGAGGGCATATATATGACGGCGGAGGCGGCGTGCCGGGGAGAAGAGAGGCTCCTGGCCTGGGGCAAGGCACAGCGCAGGGGATATACGGAGGTCAGTCCCGAGGTCATGTCCAAAATCAGCCAGACCAAAAGCCCCCAGGGCGTGGTGGCTCTGCTGAGGCAGCCGGCCTGGAACTGGGCCGAGGCGCCGGAGGATGGCCTGTATGTATGTCTGGAGGATGTGCAGGATCCGGGCAATATAGGCACCATACTGCGCACGGCGGAGGCGGCCGGAGCCGACGGCGCGCTGGCAGTGGGCCGGACCGGGGATGTGTTTATGCCCAAGACGGTGCGCTCCACCATGGGATCCATATTCCGACTGCCGGTCTATGTGGCGGCAGATGCGGCGGAGGCGGGGCATATGCTTATGAGCAAGCGCATATCCAGTCTGGCGGCGGATTTGGAGGGGGATAGGGAGTATACACGGGGGGAATATGGAGGCGGCAGGGCCATATGGATAGGCAACGAGGGGCGGGGATTGAGCCCCCAGGCCAAGGAGCTGGCTGCGCAAAGGCTGCGCATACCCATGAAGGGGCGGGTGGAGTCCTTAAATGCCTCGGTGGCGGCGGCGCTGCTGCTGTATGCGGCGGCTCAGGGAAGAGAAAGGCGGGCAAAGTAGATGAGGTTGGCCTGTATAGGCATGGGAAATATGGCCAGCGCTATGGTAGACCGGTGGTTGGAACAGGGTGTGTGGCGCAGGGAGGAGGTGTTGGCCAGCGCCAAAAGTCCCCAGAGCCGGGAGAGGGCTGCGCAGAGCCTGGGTATATCCATGACGGGGGACAATAGGCAGGTGGCCGCCTATGGGGATGTGCTGCTGCTGGGCGTCAAACCACAGATGCTGGAGAAGGTACTGGAGGAGATTTCCGCCAGCATACGGCCCGGCGCCCTGGTCATCAGCCTGGCGGCGGGCAAGAGGCTGGACTGGCTGGAGCAAAGGCTGTCCGGCGCCAAATGCCTGCGCTGTATGCCTAATATGGCCGTGGCCGTGGGGCAGGCTGTGGTGGCCTTGTCCGCCGGAACGCTGGTATCCCCGGAGGAAAGGGAGTCCGTCCGGGCGTGGATGGGCGCGCTGGGCCGGGCCTATGTGGTGGAAGAGGTCTGGATGGATGCTGTGGTGGGCGTGGCCGGCAGCGCACCGGCGTATGCCTTTGTGCTGATGGAGGCCATGGCGGATGAGGCTGTGGCCCAGGGCCTGCCCAGGAATATGGCTCTGGAGATGGCGGCGCTGAGCCTCTTGGGCGCCGGATCCCTGGCGCTGCAAGGGGGGAGGCATCCGGCCCAACTGAAAGACAGCATATGCTCCCCTGGGGGAACCACCATAGAAGCGCTTAGGGCTCTGGAGCAGGGGGGATTTCGGGCGGCGGCCCGGGCGGCGGTGGAGGCGGCGGCCCGAAAAAGCCGGGAATTGTAAGGCCGGCGGCCCATGGCTTGACAAGGGCGGAGATATTTGTTACCATGACATACAAAATTGTAACAAAATCGTAATATTCCGCAAAGAGAACGCCAAAGATTTTTCAAAAAATGTTAAACAACTGGGCGGGTCTTGGAAGAGGGAAGTCATGGCAGAGGGATTTATCTGGAAAATCAGCAGCTGGCGCTGGCTATTGGGCATATGCGCGCTGTGGCTGTGTCTGGGATTGGGCGCGCAGGCCTCCACGCCCAGCAAGAGGCATTTGGATACGCTCAACGGCGGCGTAGCCATGGTATTGGACTCCCGCAGTATGCAGGTGGCCGGCAGCCGGCTGCCGGCCCTGCCGGTGGCAGCCGGGGCTGAGGAAGAGTCGGAGCTGCTGGTGATGGCCAATGTCAGCAACCAGGTGAATGTGCGGCAGGAACCCCGTGAGGATGCTGCCAAGGTGGGCGTGCTGTACAAGGACTGCGGCGGCCATATATTGGAACAGCAGGGGGATTGGACCTATATCGAGTCCAGCCAGATGCGGGGCTGGGTGAAGAACCAATATTTGTTTTTTGGCCAGGAGGCTAGGGCTTTGGCCGCCCAGGTGGGCAAGACCCTGGCAGTGGTGGAGGCGGAGGCCGCCTATGTGCGGGGAGAGGCTTCCCAGGCTGGGGCGGCGCTGGGCGTACTGCCCAGGGGAGAGATGGTAGATGTCATATCCCAGGAGGCGGACGGCTGGCTGCTGGTGGACTTTGAGGGGCAGGCGGGATATGTGCAGACGGAGCTGGCCCGCATAGATTTTGCTATAGACGGCGGGGAAACCATGGAGCAGATAGAGGCCCGCCGCAAGGAGGAGGCCAAGAAAGCTCTCCAGGCCAAGTATGGTGCCGTAGCCGCTGATGCGGATACGCTGCTGCTCCTGGCGGCGCTGATACAGTGTGAGGCTGGCAATGAGCCCTATGAGGGGCGGTTGGCTGTGGGCGCGGTGGTGATGAATCGGGTACGCAGCCAGGCCTATCCGGACAGCGTGGCGGGAGTGATTTACGCTTCGGGGCAGTTCACCCCGGCCCGGACAGGTAAACTGGAGCGGGTGTATACCTCCGGCAAGATCAATGAGGGATGCATGCAGGCGGCGCAGGAGGCGCTGAACGGTACCTCCAATATAGGCGCTTTGACCCATTTCCGCCGCAATGACGGCCGCAATGGGGTGGTGATAGGCAATCACGTGTTCTACTAGAGGAGAGCCGTCCATGGGGCGGGAGAGGCCAGGCTTCTCCCGCTTTGTTTTTTTGGAAAAACAGGGAGATTTTTTGGCAAAAGTAGGATATGATGGTAGAGTCTGTAGGAGCAAGGAGGGGGGCAAGGCTGTGTTCTGCCCCATGGAGGAGCGCATATGATCAAACAACTATGGGAAAAGTGCATGGCACTGTTGCAAAAGCACAGGGAGATTGTGGCCTACCTCATCGTGGGTGTGCTGACCACAATAGTATCCTGGGTGGCCTGTTTTTTGGCCGAGACAATGGGTCTGGATGCGGATATCAGCTGGCAGAACGGCTTGATCAATACCATAGGCTGGGTGGCCGGAGTGATTTTTGGATATGTGACCAACCGCAGATATGTATTCCACAGCACCAATCCCCGCATATGGCGGGAGTTCGCCCAATTCTCCGGAGCCAGGATATCCACGCTGTTTCTGGACATAGCTGTGATGTATGTGACGGTCAATATGTTTGGCATGGATTACTGGGTGGCCAAGATAGGCATATCCGCTGTCCTGGTGACTGTGGCCAATTATGTGTTTAGCAAGCTTTTTGTATTCAAAAAAGACAAGGTTTGAGGGAGGAGAATATGTATATCATCAAGCGCAATGGCAAGGAGGAGGCTTATCTCCGGGAGAAGATAGGCCGGGTCATGGACAAGGCCTTTGCCAGCGTAGATTCCCAACTGGATCCACAGGTGCGTGAGGAGATGCTTGGCTCCATAGAGGGGGAGATTCTGGGCCGGGAGGATGTGTCTGTAGAGGACATACAGGATCTGGTGGAGAAAAATCTGATAGAGCGCAATTTTTATAGAGAGGTGCGCAGTTTTATCCTTTATAGGGAAGAGCACAAGCGGCAGAGGCGAGTGCGGGCCAGGATAGGCGCCTGCTTTGCCTCCCTGCCGGATGTAGATGCGTTGCTCAAGGAGATAGGCCGGGAGTTTGATCCCCAGCTGTACAATCTGGAGTATTTGGAGATGAAATTCCGCTCCTTGTACAAGCCTGGCATGGGGGATAGGGAGGCCTTTGGCCAGCTCATACGCGCGGCTGTGGAGCTGACCAGCAAGGAGGCTGTATCCTGGGAAGCCATAGGGGAGAGGCTGTACCTCTATGATTTCTGCCGTCAACTGTCGCTGACCATGCAGGGGCTGGGCATAAAGGGATTTTACGAAAAATTAGAATATTTAACAGAAAAAGGACTATATGGAAGCTATATACTCAGACATTATTCCAAGGCGGAGATAGAGCAGGCCTATGGATACTTACATCCGGAGAGGAGCAAGCTGCTCTCCTACTCCGGCCTGGATCTGCTGATCAAGCGCTATGTCATCTCCAGTCATCAGGGCGTGCCATTGGAGGATATACAGGAGATGTACCTGGGCATAGCCCTGCACCTGGCCATGAAAGAGAAAAGGGAGTCCAGGATGGAGTGGGTGCGGCGTTTCTATGATATGCTCAGCAGCCTGAAGGTTACCATGGCCACGCCCACGCTGGCCAACAGCCGCAAACCCTATTCCCAGCTGTCCAGCTGCTTTATAGACACGGTGCCGGACAGCCTGGAGGGCATATACCGCAGCATCAGCAATTTTGCCCAGGTGAGCAAATTTGGCGGCGGTATGGGCCTGTACTTTGGCAAGGTGCGGGCCAGGGGGTCTATGATACGGGGCTTTGAGGGCGCGGCTGGGGGCGTGATACGCTGGATCAAGCTGGCCAATGATACAGCTGTGGCTGTGGATCAGCTGGGGGTCCGGCAGGGCGCGGTGGCCGTCTACCTGGATCTGTGGCACAGGGATTTGCCGGAGTTTTTGGAATTGCGGACCAATAACGGCGATGACCGCATGAAGGCCCATGACGTATTCCCGGGGATCTGCTGTCCGGATTATTTTTGGCGGCAGACCAAGGAGAATATGGAGGGAGATTGGTATTTGATGTGCCCCCATCAGATTCAGCAGGTCAAGGGATACTGCCTGGAGGATTATGTTGGCTCGGAGTGGGAGAGGCGGTACCTGGAATGTGTGGAGGACGGGCGTATCTCCAAGAAGATAATCAAGATAAAGGATCTGGTGCGGCTGATCATCAAGAGCGCGGTGGAAACCGGCACTCCCTTTGTGTTTAACAGGGATTTGGTCAATGCGGCCAATCCCAACAAGCATAAGGGCATGATCTATTGCAGCAACCTTTGCACGGAGATAGCCCAGAATATGCGGGGCATAGAGGAGGTTTCCACCCGGGTGGAAACCTCCGAGGGGGATGTGGTGGTGGTCAATACCACCCGCCCTGGGGATTTTGTGGTATGCAATCTGGCCAGCCTCTCCCTGGGCAATATCGATTTGGAGGATGGGTCGGAGCTGGAAAATCTGACGGCCAGCGCCGTGCGGGCCTTGGACAATGTCATAGATCTCAACTTCTTTCCAGTGGAATATGCGCGTATCAACAATCAGCGCTACCGGCCGGTGGGGCTGGGGGTCAGCGGGTACCACCATATGCTGGCCAAGAGGCATATTTCCTGGGAGAGCCGGGAACATCTGGATTTTGTGGACAAAATTTTTGAAAAAATCAATTATTATGCCATTTCCGCCAGTTGCTCCCTGGCGGAGGAAAAGGGAGCCTATGCCTTTTTTGGCGGCAGCGAGTGGGAGAGCGGGGAGTACTTTGCCCGCAGAGGGTATGAGGATGCCAGCTGGCAGGCGCTGAGGGGCAGAGTGGCGGCCAAGGGTATGCGCAATGGCTATCTGCTGGCCATAGCGCCCACTTCCAGCACCAGCGTGCTGGCGGGCACCACCGCCGGCCTGGATCCCATTATGAGCCGCTTCTTCTTGGAGGAAAAGAAGAACGGTCTGATCCCCCGGGTGGCGCCGGAGCTGGACTCGGAGAACTATTGGTATTACAAGGATGCGCATACCATAGACCAGAGCTGGTCCGTGCGCGCAGCCGGCGTGCGGCAGCGGCATATAGACCAGGCGCAGAGCCTAAATCTCTATATTACTAATGATTACACATTCCGGGGTGTGCTGTCCCTGTACCAGGAGGCCTGGGAGCAGGGCGTCAAGACTATATACTATATACGCTCCAAGAGCTTGGAGGTGGAGGACTGTGTCAGCTGTTCTGCCTAAGAGAGGCGGGGAGAGGAGGAGAGCATGGCTGTGGATCTGGTGCGCAGGCCTTTGTTTAACCCGGATGGGGATATAGATTTGGCCGCCCGCCGCATGATAGGCGGCAATACCACCAATCTCAACGATTTTAATAATATGAAATATTCCTGGGTGTCTGGCTGGTACAGGCAGGCCATGAACAATTTTTGGGTGCCGGAAGAGATCAATATGCACACGGATGTCAAGGATTACCCTTTGCTGCCCCCAGCGGAGAGGAGGGCATATGACAAAATTTTGTCATTTCTTATCTTCCTGGACAGCATACAAACGGCCAATCTGCCCAATATAGGGGAGTATATCACGGCCAATGAGGTCAATCTCTGCCTTTCCATTCAGATTTTCCAGGAGGCGGTACATTCCCAGAGTTATTCCTATATGCTGGACACCATCTGCGAACCCCAGCAGCGCAATGCCGTGCTGTACCAGTGGAAGGACGATGCGCATCTGCTGCGGCGCAATGAGTTTATAGGCAATATCTACAACGATTTTTGGAAGGAGAAGAGTCCGGAGAATTTTATGCGGGCTGTGCTGGGAAATTATATACTGGAGGGCATTTATTTCTACAGCGGTTTTATGTTTTTTTACAATCTGGGCCGCAACAACCGCATGCCCGGCTCTGTACAGGAGATACGGTATATCAACAGGGATGAGAATACCCATCTGTGGCTCTTCCGCAATATCATCAAGGAGCTGCGGCAGGAAAATCCCCAATTGTTCACTCCGGAGCGTGTGGATGAGTACAGAGAGATGATACGGGAGGGCTGCCGTCAGGAGATCGCCTGGGGCAAGTATGTCATAGGCGAGGATGTGCAGGGGCTGACGGGGCAGATGGTGGAGGATTATATATGCTATCTGGGCAATCTGCGCTGTGAAAATCTGGATTTTGCCCCCATATATCCCGGTTATGACAAGGAGCCGGAGTCCATGGAGTGGGTCAGCATATACAGCAATGCCAATATGATCAAGACAGATTTCTTTGAGGCTCGCAGCACGGCTTATGCCAAGAGTACGGCCCTGGTGGACGATCTGTAGGGCGGCCTATGCCCCCAAAATAGAAAAGAGAGAGCTGGAAACCGTCTTGGCAGGCGGATTTCCGGCTCTCTTTCGCTTTGCGCATTTATTCGATGATTTCCACCAGGGCCTCCACCAGAGCGGCGGAGTGGCCGGCGGCCTTTTTCTCAAACTCCGGATAATCCATATGGGCGGAGCCGTCCGCCTTGTCGGAGATGGAGCGTATGATGATAAAGGGCACATGGTTCAGATAGGCGCTGTGCGCTATGGCCGCACCCTCCATCTCCACGGCCTGGGCGCGGAAATTTTTGATAATCCGCTCCTTGATGGCGGTGTCGGCTATGAATTGGTCCCCGCTGACTATGCGCCCCAGCTTGGCCTGTATGCCGGGATTGACCCAGGTGCAGGCCTGTTGGGCCAGTGTGGCCAGCGCCTCGTCCGCCGGGAAGTAGATGACCTCCATCTGGGGAATCTCCCCCAGAGCATAACCGAAAGCCGTGGCATCCATATCGTGGTAAGCCGCATCCCGGGATATGAGTATATCGCCTATGTCCAGGCTGGAGTCCAGGGAGCCGGCTATGCCGGTGTTGATGATATGGGATACGCAAAAATCATCCACCAGTATCTGTACACAGAGGGCGGCGTTTACCTTGCCTATGCCACTCTTGACCACTACCACATCGGCGCTGCCCATGCGCCCCACATAAAAGCGCATATTGGCTTTTTCCAGTACCTGGGGGAAGAGCATCTTGGCCTTGAGATCGGCCACTTCCAGCTCCATAGCGCCTATGATTCCTATTCGTCTGCCCATGAGATATCCTTTCTGCCCGCTCTGGGCTTAGGCGGGGTAGGCCAGCCTCTCGGGGCCGGGATTTTCTAAAACATCCTGTAAATACTTGGCCGCCAGGTACTTGGCCATGGGCAGGTTGATATCCAGGCAGTTGCCGCAGTCCATAGGGCTGGCGCCTGGCACCTCACCCTCGAAATCCCGGACAAAGCGGAACAATTCCACCAACAGGGGAAGTATATCCCGGCTGCTGTGCTCCCCGCCCAGGAGGAGGTAGAAGCCGGTGCGGCATCCCATGGGGCCGAAATAGACTATGGAGGAGCCATATATAGGATGGTTGCGCAGATAGGTGGCGGCTAGATGCTCCAGCGCATGCATCTCCGCCGTATTCATTACCGGTTCCCGGTTGGGAGCCGTCATACGCAGGTCGAAGGTGGTGACTGTGCCGCCTCCCACATGATCCACCCGGGATACGTACACGCCCGGCAGCAGTCGGAGATGGTCTACGGTAAAGCTGGCGATCTTTTCCATGCTAATCCCCCACAATATACACAAAATAATCTTTGGCCTCTTATCCAGTATAGCGCAGAAAGGCCGACGATTCAACGAAAAAGCCAAAGATTGTGTTGCTTTCCCGGTCTGGGGAGGGCATAATGGTGAGGAGGGGACAGGAAAAAATAAGGGAGAGAGAAAATGCAATTTCATCAAAAAACAAATGGAAAACCGTCTATGGTATCCGAGATACGGCACATGAGCCGGGAGACATATGTTATGGGCGGCCTGGGGGCGGTGTTCAGCCTGCTGTGTATGCTGTGGATAGGCAGCGGCATGTACAGCCTCTACCAGGGGGGCTATGGGCAGAGCCTGGCCATAGCCGAAGCTCGCAGGGCCGTGGCGCTTCTGGATGGGGAGGCTTCTTTGGCGGCGGCCGGACAGGAGGCCGGGGGCTTGGCGCAGGCTTTACAGGCGGCAGATAAGGCGTTGCAGGCGGCGGGCTATGGTCAGGCCGGGCAGCCTGCATTGGAGGCTGCGCAGCGGCTGTCCGCGGGAGAGCTTCGGGAAGCGGCGGCGCTGGAGCAGACATATGCGCAGGCCTCGGCGGCTTTGGATGCAGCCCTTGCAGAGGATTTGGAGGAGGCGAGAGATAGGGCGGGATCCCAGTCCCGGGCCAACAGACTGTGGTCTGTGGGGCTGAGCCTGCTGTTGTTCGTCTGCTTTGGCCTGATGTGCTATTACCTGGATCTGCGCAACAGGGCCTTGGTGAGGGAGATAGAAAAGCCTCTGCTGGACTTGCAAAAGGCGGCGAGGGAGATGGCCGCCGGCCATCTGCAAATCCAGATCCATGCCCAGAGAGAGGATGAGATCGGGGCTGTGGCCAGGGAGCTGGCGGGTGCGGCAGAACAGCTCTATGGATATATAGGCCAGATAGGAGATGCCATGGAAACCATGGGCAGGGGGGAGTATGCCCTGCGTTTCCCCTCCGCCTTTCCAGGAGATTTCTCCTGCATACAGGATTCGCTGGGAGCCTATGCCAAGACCATGTCCGGGGATTTGGCCAGCATAAGGCAGGTGGCCCAGAGGCTGGGCAGGGATGCGCAGTTTAGTGCTCAGACAGGGCAGAAGATAGATGATGGGGTGACGGAGCTGGCCAGCGTGGTGGAGGAGTTAAGCGCCGTTTCCGGCACGGTGACGGACAATATTCAGGCCAACGCCCAGAGGGGCGTGCGCATCAGCGAGAGCGTGGCCCAGGTCAGCAGCAAGATAGACCAGGAGAAGGAGCGGATGCAGGAGCTGGTATCCGCCATGGATATAGTCAGCGCCACATCCGGGGAGATAGAGCAGATCATAGACACCATACAGGGCATAGCCAAGCAGACCAAGATGCTGGCCCTCAATGCTACCATAGAGGCGGCCAGGGCCGGAGAGGCAGGAAAAGGCTTTGCCGTGGTGGCTGGGCAGGTCAGCCAGCTGGCCGGGCAGAGCGCGGAGGCGGCCCAGTCTTCGGCCGCCCATATACAGGCCACACTGGAGGCCGTGGACAGGGGCAGGCAGATGGCCCATATGGCAGCGGAGCATATGGTGGAGGTGGCTCAGGATGCGCAGGATATATCCCTCAAAGTGGAGGATATGGCCCAGGTCTTTGCCCGCCAGGCAGAAGCCATAGGCGAGATAGACAAGGGTATAGACCAAATATCCAAGGTGGTGGAGGACAATGCCAATATAGCGGACCAATGCGCCCAGAGCAGCGGGCAGCTCAGCGCTCAGGCGGAGGAATTGCAGGCGCTGGTGGACAGATTTAGGCTGCAGTAGGGCGGAGCGGCCATGAGGCAGAGTTGCCAAAGCCCGCAGTTTGGCCTGAGGTGGGTGTAAGCGGAATGGCGGCATTGGAAAAGCGGCAATAAAGCGGTAGGCGATGCCTGGGATTTGAGCCAAAACGCAAAACCGGTGGTTCCTGACCCCGGCAGAGCAACGGCAGGCGCTGGCGGAGAGATTTCACACATGGCAAGGAGGAGCATATGGAGAATTTTACTTTTTACAGCCCTACATATTTTGTCTTTGGACGGGAGATGGAAAAGGAGGCCGGGCCTTTGGCCAGGCGCTTTGGCGCCGGCAAGGTGCTGCTGCACTACGGCGGCGGCAGCGCCCAGCGTTCCGGCCTGTTGGACAGAGTCCGGGCAAGCCTGGAAGCCCAGGGCCTGCCCTGGGTGGAGTTGGGAGGCGTGGAGCCCAATCCCAAAAGCGGCCTGGTATATAAGGGGATAGAACTGTGCCGGCGAGAGGGAGTGGATTTCGTTCTGGCCGTAGGCGGGGGAAGCGTTATAGACTCCTCCAAGGCCATAGCCGCCGGAGCCGTGTATGAGGGGGATTTCTGGGATTTTTTCCAGGGCAGGGAGGTGGAGGCCGCACTGCCTGTGGGTACGGTGCTCACCATAGCCGCCGCCGGCAGCGAGGGCAGCGGCTCCAGCGTGATTACCAAGGAGGAGGGAGGTTTTAAAAGGGGCATGGGCGGAGATCTGCTGCGGCCCAAATTCTCCATACTGAACCCTGAGCTGACTATGACCCTGCCGGCATATCAGACGGCCAGCGGGGCTGTGGATATTATGGCGCATCTCTGGGAGCGGTATTTTACCAATACCCGGGATGTGGAGGTTACAGACAGAATGATAGAGGCGCTGCTGCTGACCATGATTAAGGAAACGCCCAGAGCCATAGCAGAGCCGGACAATTACGCCGCCCGGGCCAATATGCTCTGGGCGGGGATGATGGCGCACAACGACAGCTGCGGCGTTGGGCGGGAGCAGGATTGGGCCAGCCATGGCATTGAGCATGAGCTGTCCGCTGTGTATGACTGTGCCCATGGAGCGGGCCTGGCAGTGGTATTCCCGGCCTGGATGCAATACAATTACAAGCAGGATGTGGACAGATTTGCCCAGGCGGCCCATAGGGTATGGGGCATACCCATGGAAGAGGACAAGGAGCGCATGGCTCTGGCCGGCATACAGGCCTTTAAGGCTTTTCTGCAGTCCATAGGCATGCCGGTGAATTTTGCTCAGCTGGGCGCCAGGGAGGAGGACATAGAGGCCATGGCGCATAAGGCATGCTGGGGGGATGGCGCCCAGGGCAGCCTGGGCCATTTCGTCCGTCTGGAGCAAAGGGATGTGGAGAATATTTACAGGCTGATGTTGTGACGCCCGGCGCAGGGTCCTTGCGCTGGGGGTTGAGATGGTGAAAGGTGGGCTTCCGGACAGCAGCGGCTTCCTGATGGAAGTGGTTTCTGTCTGGGAGCCGTTTTTTTGTGCGGACAATGTTATCTCTTTGGGCGGCCGGCGACGGATGGGGCAAAGGCGGTTCCAATGAGGGTGAAGCAATGGATGCAAGGGAGAAAAAATTGTTAAAATAGCGAAAGGAAGAATAAGGGAATATCGTATTATCCTAGACAAATTGCCCAAAAATCCAGAAAAAATGGGGGTGTCCAGGCTAGTAAAAAACAAAGAGGTATGTTACTATGTAACTAGCAATCCAAATCTACAGAGGGGGAACTGTGGGTTGCTGCTCTTGGGTTGCCACCGGAAGCGTTGACCACGGATTAGGACTGACAAAGGAAGCTGCGGGGTAACAATGAATTACATCGTATTTGACCTGGAGTGGAACCAAAGCGCCACCGGCATGGAGCCGGAGGTGGCCAGGCTGCCCTTTGAAATAGTGGAGATTGGGGCGGTCAAGCTGGATGGGCAGCGCAGGCGGCTGGGGGAGTTTCACCGTCTGGTACGGCCTAAGATTTACAAGCAATTTCATCAATATACAGGGGAAATGCTCTCCATTACCATGAAAGAGCTGGCCCAGGGCATGTCGCTAAAGAGGGCGGCCGGGGAGTTTTTGGACTGGTGCGGCGAAAAACCTTATGTATTCTGCACCTGGGGAGATCAGGATTTGATGGAATTGGCTCGAAATATGGCTTTTTATGGGATGAAGCCTCTGTCGGAGGGGCCTATCCCCTTTTTGGACGTGCAAAAGCTTTTCTCCATCTCCCAGGAGGGCAACCATCTAAAGCGTTCCCTGTCCCATGGGGTGACAGCCATGAATATTTCTAAGAATATACCCTTTCACAGGGCTTTGGGGGATGCGAGGTACACGGCCGGCATATTGCAGAAGCTGCCGGAGGAGGTGTTGTCCTATTACTCCTATGATATTTACCACCCGCCCAAGGACAGGGCATCGGAGATCCATGTGGAGGATGCCGGATACAAGAAGTACATATCCAGGCTCTTTGCCAGCAGGGAGGAGGCTTTCCTGGATCATGAGGTCAACTCCTGCAAGTGCTACCTCTGCCACAGAAATCTGCGTAAAAAGGTAAAGTGGTTCACTACCAACGGACGGAATTATTACTGTCTGGCCTACTGCGAAACCCACGGCTGGGTCAAGGCCAAGATACGCCTGCGCAAGTCTGAGGGCAGGGGGGTGTTTGTGGTCAAGACTACCAAGATGATAGAGGAGGCGGAGGCGGACCGTATACGGGAGAGCCGCAGAGAGGCCCTGGGGGGTCGGCTGCCCTTATCCCATCTGGAGGAGCCCCTGCTGGCGGACAGCCAGGAAACCAAAGAAAAAAGCCATTTGCCGGCTTAGTGACGGCAGATGGCTTTTTTGCTGGAGGACTTATCCGTCGGAGGAGCGGAAAGGCTTCAGGCGCCTGCTGCGTTTTCCTTGATTTTTGGGCGTTAATACCTGGTATTTCTGCGCGCTGTGGCTGAAAGCGGAGTCAGATTCCCATTGGCGGGGCCGGCTCTTACGGATGGGGGCGCCATGATTGGGAGGATTCCAGGTCAGGCCGGTTTGGATGAGGGGGCGGCGCCTGCGGCGGCGCTTGTTCCCGGCTCTGAGCTTCTCCGCCCAGGGCAGGCCAAAACGCGCCAACAAGTAGAGGGCCAGGGCTCCGGCCATGCCCAGGGCGATGTAGAACAGAAGCCTGGGTACGTGGATAAACAGCTTGGCCGGCTCCTGGGCGCTGCCCAGCTCCTGCGCTCCAACAGCCTCCTGGAAATGGACGGAGAAGGAGGACTGGTCCGGCTGTATGGACACCGGCGCCTGCCCAACATCCACCCCCTGAAAGCTGTAACGTATGCGGGCGGCCTGTTGATCCCGGAGCTGATCATATTCCAGGCTGGATACGGCATCGCCAAAGGCGGCGGATTTTGGCAGCACTATATAATCCTCGCCGGATAGGGCAAAAAGGGGGCGGCTGCCAGGCAGCACCTGGGCAAAATAGGGGGCTAGGGCGGTTTGGTAGGCCGTTTCATGGGAGGCGATATTCCACTTTTGGAAATTGGCAAAGCCGTAGTCAAACAGCGCTATCGTATCCTCGAATTGCAGGGGGCTTTCCTCCCGGAATACAACGCAGATCAGCGTGAGGCCGTTCTGCTGCGCGGCGGATACCAGGCAGTTACGGGCCGTGTCCGTATATCCGGTCTTGCTGCCCAGCAGGGAGGCGTAGGCATACTGCCGTCCCGCCAGCAGTTTGTTTTTGCAATAGGCGGTGATATGGTCCGGCTGGGTGGGGCTGGAGGGTATGTCTAGCAGGGAGCTGGAGGAGAGCTGGCAGAGAAAGTCGTGGGAAAAGAACTCCTTGCCTATCATGGCCAAATCGTGGGCTGTGGTATAGTGATTATCGTCCGGCAGGCCGTTGGGGTTGACGAAATGGCTGTCGGTGGCGCCCAGTTGTGCGGCCCTCTCATTCATGGCCAGCGCAAAGTCCTGCCAGGTGCCGGACATATGCTCGGCAACGGCAAAGCTGACCTCGTTGGCCGAGGCTATGAGTATGGCAGCCAGCGCATCCTCCATGGTCAGCGTTTCTCCCACATCCATGGCCACATGGGAGGAGTTGCGGGGCGTGTCATAGATGGCGCTTTGGCTCATATGGACGGTTTCATCCAGGGAGGTGTTTTCAAAAGCCATCAGCGCGGTCAAAATTTTGGTAGTGCTGGCGGGATATTCCCGCTGGTGTATATTTTTGGCATAGAGTATGGCGCCGCTGCCCGCCTCCAGCAATATGGCAGAGCTGGCGCTGACCGTTGGCCCCTGGGGCCAGCCGGGTATCTGGTTAGATTCTACAGGCAGGCTGCGCTGGTAGGCCAGCCTTTCCTCCAGCTCGGCTGTGCTGGCGGCGGCTTGGGCGGGCAGGCTGCCCAGGCCAAAAAAAAGGCTGAGCAGCCAGGCGAGGCCGGCCGTAAGAGGCGCGGATCGCCTGGGGCGGAGGCATATTCGCTTATTTTGGAAGAAATCTCTTGACATAAGGGCCTCACTTCTCGGATAATGCAATCTAGCTTGGTGTCAACGAAGTCAAATTCCATCATACTATACAATGGCAGAGAAGTCATAAAAAATAAATCTTAATTTTTTTTTAAGAATGGGAGGCTGTGTTATGCGACTGCGCAATATTGCCGGATCCAGGGAAAGAATAGTGGAGAGCCCTTACTGTGTTCCGGAGGAGGGGCAGGGCATGGCCGGCCGTTGGCGGAGCTTTTTTCCGGGGCAGGAGCAGGAGCCCCTGCATTTGGAGATAGGCATGGGCAAGGGGCGTTTTCTCTATACGCTGGCGCAGGCTAATCCCAGGCAGGCATATATAGGCATAGAAAAGTACTCCTCGGTGCTGCTGCGGGCCATACAGCGCATAGAGGCCCAGCCCTTGGACAATCTGCGTTTCCTCCGCATGGATGCCGAAGATCTAGAACATGTGTTTGCACCCGGGGAGGTGGGCAAAATATACTTGAATTTTTCCGATCCCTGGCCCAAGGACAGGCATGCCAAGAGGCGGCTGCCCTCTAGGGAGTTTTTGGCACGGTATAGGCGCATTTTGCCCCCGGGGGGCATAGTGGAGTTCAAGACCGATAATAGGCCTCTGTTTACCTTTGCGCTGGAGGAGTTGGAGGCCTCCGGCTGGGAGCTGCTGGGCTTTAGTTGGGATTTGCACAGGGATGGGGCGATGTCTGAGGGCAATGTGATGACGGAGTATGAGGAGCGCTTCTCCTCCCTGGGCCAGCCCATATTTAAGTATGTAGCGGCGGCTCCGCTGTGTTAGGTGGCACGGCCTGGCTGGAGGAAGATGGGGGTTGGTATGGATAAGCATAGAATGGAGGCCAGGGATTGGCAGGCGGAGGCCGGCCGGCTGGCAGGCTGTGTGGTGGGCGCATTTTTGTATGCGGCCGGATTGAATCTCTTTGCCGTGCCGTCCAAGCTCTATAGCGGCGGCATTATGGGTGTCAGCCAGCTGCTGCGCACGTTGGTGGTGGAAAGGTGGCAGATCTGGCAGCCGGGCATGGATATAGCCGGCGTGATTTATTATGCCATCAATATCCCTTTGTTGGCGCTGGCCTTTGTCCACGTAGGAAAAAAATTCTTTGTGCGCACCATCTTCACTGTGACCATGATCACTGTGTTCCTGGCCCTTATCCCCGTCCGGCCGGTGGTGGACGAGGTCATCACCTCCAGTCTGGTGGGGGGCATTGTATCCGGCATAGGCCTGGGCCTATACTTGCGTATGGGTTCCTCCGGCGGCGGCATGGATGTGGTGGGCCTGTTATTGATCAAGTGGCGGCAGAATTTTAGCGTGGGCAAGGCCAATTTGATTATCAATGTTTTGCTCTATGCGGTCTGCCTCTTTCTTTTTGATATGGAAACGGTGATCTATTCCCTGATATTCTCCGCCGTACACTCTGTGGCCATAGACAAGGTGCATGTGCAAAATATCAATATGGAGGTCAAGATTATTTCCCGTATGGATACGACGGCCATGGAGAGGGAGCTGATGGAGCGGCTGGGGCGGGGCGTGACCCGCATGGAAACTGTAGGCGCCTTTACCCAGCAACCCTCCCATATGCTCTACATCCTGCTGTCCAAATATGAGCTGCCCCAGCTGCGGGGCATAGTGCTGCGGCATGATCCGGCGGCCTTTATCGTGGTCAATGAGGGGATATCCGTGGTTCAGGGGAATTATCTGCGGCGTATCTAGCTCCGGAAACTGGGGAAAATTTGACAAAGAGGCAGTAAATCTATACAATTATAGGGTTAATCTGGGCGAAAACAATGCTTTGGGGAGGTAGGGCAAATGCAGGAAAAAAGAAATATTTTGACCTCGGAGGGCTTAAAGGAGCGGGAAGAGGAGCTGCAGCACCTAAAAGTGGTGCGCCGCAAGGAGGTGGCGCAGAAAATCAAGGAGGCCAGGGAGCAGGGTGACCTTTCGGAGAATGCGGAATATGATGCGGCCAAGGACGAGCAAAGGGAGATAGAAACCCGCATAGATGAGCTGGAAAAAATACTCAAAAATGTGGATGTGGTCTGGGAGGAGGATGTAGATCTCAACCAGATCAGCGTGGGATGTAAGGTAAAGGTTCTGGATTTGGAATTTGACGAGGAATTGGAGTACAAAATCGTAGGCTCTACGGAGGCCAACAGCCTCCAGGGCAAGATATCCAATGAAAGCCCCCTGGGCAAGGCCCTGTTGGGCGCCAAGGTACAGGATGTGGTATCGGTGCAGGCGCCGGTGGGAATGCTGGAGTATAGGGTATTGGAGATACAGAGAGGAAATTAGCATGGAAGAACAGAGGCAGGAGGGAGCGCCCATAGGACAGCTGTTGCAGGTGCGCAGAGATAAGTTGGAAGCCTTGCAGGCGGCGGGGCAGGACCCCTTTCTGATCACCAAATACAGAGTCAGCCACCACAGCAGCCAGATCAAGGAGGCCTATGGGGAGCTGGAGGGCAAGACGGTCAGCGTGGCAGGGCGCATGATGTCCAAGCGCATCATGGGCAAGGCCTCTTTTTGCCATTTACAGGACCTGCCGGGGCAAATCCAGTGCTATGTGGCCAGGGACAGCGTGGGAACGGAGGCTTATGCGGAGTTTAAAAAATATGATGTGGGGGATATACTGGGCATAGAGGGGGAGGTATTTACCACTAAGGCCGGGGAGATTTCCATTCATGTGTCCAAGATCAGCCTGCTAACCAAGAGCCTGCAAATCCTGCCGGAGAAATACCACGGACTGACCAATACGGATGTGCGTTATAGGCAGAGGTATACGGATCTGATTATGAACAGGGAGGTAAAGGATACCTTTGTTAAGCGTTCCCGCATACTCAGTTCCATACGCCGATATCTGGATAGCCTGGGATTTATGGAGGTGGAAACGCCGGTGCTGGTGAGCAATGCCGGGGGCGCGGCGGCCAGGCCCTTTCAGACCCACTATAATGCGCTGGATGAGGATGTAAAGCTGCGCATATCCCTGGAATTGTACCTAAAGAGATTGATCGTGGGCGGTCTGGAGAGGGTGTATGAGATAGGCCGGGTATTCCGCAATGAGGGTCTCTCTGCCAGGCACAATCCCGAATTTACGCTGATGGAGCTATATCAGGCATATACGGACTACCATGGCATGATGGATCTGTGTGAAAATCTCTACCGCCATGTGGCCAAGGAGGTGCTGGGTACGGCTGTGGTTCCCTACGGTGGTGAGATGATCGATTTGGAAAGCCCTTTCCAGAGGCTGACCATGGTGGAGGCTTTGCGCAAGTATGCAGGCATAGACTTTGATGCCATAGAAACCGAGGAGGAGGCCAAGGCTCTGGCGGATTCCAAGGGCGTGCATTATGAGAAACGGCACAAGCGTGGGGATATACTGAGCCTGCTCTTTGAGGAACTGGTGGAGAGCCATTTGATACAGCCCACCTTTATTATGGATCATCCCATAGAAATCTCTCCCCTGACCAAGAAAAAGCCGGAGGATGGCCGGTATACTGAGCGCTTCGAGCTGTTTATTTATGGGCGGGAGATGGCCAACGCATATTCAGAGCTTAACGATCCCATAGACCAGAGGGAGCGTTTCCTGGCCCAGGAGGAGTTGCTGGCACAGGGGGATGAGGAAGCCAATACGCTGGATGAGGATTTCCTCAATGCGCTGGAGATAGGCATGCCTCCCACTGGAGGCATAGGCTTTGGCATAGACCGGATGGTGATGCTGTTGACGGATTCTCCGGCTATTCGGGATGTGCTGCTGTTTCCGACGATGAAGAGTTTGTCTTGATGGAGAAGGACGTAGCTTGACGTGGTAATCCGTAGTCAGACGGAGAAAGACGAATCAGGACGTGTTGACCCTGATCGATACGATTTCTGACAAACGTGTCGGAATCTGTCGGAAGCTTATGTAAAGGCACTAAAACGGTTCATGCAACGCGACGGAACATGTCGTACAGCAGGAATTAATCCAAATAAATATCAGCAGAGTATCGAAGGAACAGCTTTCGAGAACGCTTAATCAGGCACTTACTTTAGGAAACTAAGGTAGGTGTCTTTTTTGCGTTAATGGGATTGGGAAAAGCAGTTATTTCAAGCTCAGAAAGGAAAAAAGAATTCTATGGGAAAGAAGAAAGAAGAGATCGAAGCCGAAAAGAAGAGAGAAATTGTCAGACAACTTCGGAAAGGTCCGGATCTCGAACAGTATGTTGAGGGTAAAAAGCGGAAATTCACCACCTATGCCCGTGGCGCTAGCCTCTATTCCATGAACTATTATTCGTTTGTGAATCTGGCTAAAGAAGCCAGGGCAAATATCCAGATTAAGAAAAAGGTAATTGTTGATCTCGATATTCATGAAAAAAATATCGAGGAGCAGTGTAGAGAGGAAGGGACTGAAAATGTATAACAGGAAAAAATTAGATGATCAGGATAACAGCAAAATCGAGAATATCGCAAAACTGGTTCCGAATGGCAAGAAAAAGTGGGTTCGGTACGACGAGGGCGCAGTTCTCTATTCTATGGGAATCAATTCCTTCAGATAACTGGCAAAGGATGCGAAAGCTATATATCGCGTGAACCGTACTGTTCTTGTAAACACAGAAAAAGTAGATGAATATTTGGAACTCATATGTGCGGATGATCCGTCAGATTTTTAAGGAGGTAGATGGCTATGTGTAAGGTGATTGCTATTGCAAATCAGAAAGGTGGAGTCGGAAAAACAACTACCATAGTAAATCTTGGAATTGGTCTTGCGAGTGAGGGGAAAAAGGTTCTGCTGATCGATGGAGATCCGCAGGGATCGCTTACAATCTTCGATGCGAAGAAAAGCAGGACGACCTTCCAAAAATAATTCCTCCCAATTCGGGAGAAATTTTCAGACTGATATTGTTCTTGCCGAACAGGTTGGTGAAAGCCGAGGACAGTTGCATCGATATCTTCGCCTGGTGGAACTGATCCCGCCAATACTTGATCTGGTAGATAAGAAAGCTTTGGCTCTGGCCACAGTTGTTGAAGTATCTTTTCTGGATCATAAAATACTGGCAATGCTTTATGATTATATGTTGGAAAATGATATCTGCAAGACATTTCAGATTTTTGCAGTCAGGGACTATCTGAAGGAACACGATACAATAAGTAAGATGGAACTGATCAGGATCCTGAATGAGAATGCTCCTTTAAATGAGAATAACAGATTTCAAAAGATAACCCTTACAAAGGATAAGTTAAGGGAGTTCTTTCCGGTCTTCTATACAAAGTCTCAGATTGAGAATGTACTGTTCAAATTGCTTGAGGACTGGAAGAAGGAGAACGCAGATACGGAGGGATGGTCATGTTTGTACTTCAGAAATTATTGAAGTTTATATTATTACCGGTTTCGCTAGTGCTCTTTTTGATGAAGTGGGGTGTAGAGCTGGCTCTTCATCTGACCGGAGCCGTAATCGGTCTTCTCATTCTTTTAGTAGTGGGCTTCTTTGTGTATGCTCTGTTTACTCAGAGATGGACGGATCTGCTCATATTAGGAATTATCTTTGCTGGAATAGTAGCGGTTCTCTTTCTATGCGTATTGCTGCAGGAAACCTGCGATTCCTTAAGGGAGAAGATTCGAGAATTGTGATGCGTGTAGCAGGATATTTTACACAGGGGGCAATGCTCTCTGTGTAAAAATATCTTGTGTTTTGATTGGGACTATGATAATCTCTAACTGCAAGAGGCATAATAAGTCAAATTTGAAACGTTGTTTGAGCACGTTTATCTTTGCTTATGAAAGTGGGCATTTGTAAACATTACAAAACAAAGAATTAAATTTAATCTATCATGTCTGGTATGTAGGCGTATTTGGTGTACGTGGATTTTCTGCCTTTTAGTAAAACATATTACTAGGAGGTTTTTTTATGACCAAAGAAGAATTAGCAACAATTCAGGAACGTATCGATTATCATTTCCAAAACGAAGATCTACTATTACAAGCGTTCACAAGAAAATCCTATGCTATGGAAAACGGTGGATGCGACAACGAGATATTAGAATTCATAGGAGATAAGGTATTAGATCTTATCGTTGTTAAGTACCTTTCAGATAGTTATGGCAGCTATGCTCATGATGATGAGGAGTACGATTCCAATGAAGATTGCGATGACTTTCTGTGTGAGTATGATGAAGGAGAACTGACTGATTTCAAAGCGCGTCTTGTGCAAAAAAAGGAGTTGGCATATAGGATTGACCTACTTGGTTTTGCAGACTATTTGTTTATGGGGCAGGGAGATATAGATAGACATGTAGAACGTCAGGAGTCTGTCAAGGAGGATCTCTTTGAAGCAATTCTTGGAGCGGTTGCATTGGATTCAAATTGGGATCTGGTGAAGTTGGAGCGTGTAGTTGATAATATGCTTTGCCCGGACGCAGAACTTGACAATGATGACGAGTACGAGAACTTCATCGGCCAGGTGCAGGATTGGTGCACAGAGACTCCTGGGACATTACCGCATTATCATATCGAGCCGAACAATTCATATGGATTTTATAACGTGCTTGCGGACAGAAACGTGATTCTGGGAGAGAAAGTGCGAACACTTGGATCAGCGGAGGATCGGAAGTATGTCTGTACTTTAAAGCTGCCCGGAAGAGATGAGATTTTTAAAGAGTATGGGTATTCTGAATATGATGCAAGATTTGGCGCAGCACGGACTGCTTATAGATTTATTGAAGACAATGAGTTATTTCCTACAATTAAAGATGAGATAGATAATCCCAACTACAATGATTCTATCGGACAGTTGGAAACATTATCGCGAAGAGGTTATTTCTTGTTGCCTACTTATAAGTATAAGGAAAATCATGATGAGGATGGCAATCCGATCTGGGCTTGTCAGTGCATAATAAAAGAAGTTGATATTGTAACCAATGGAAAATCTTCGTCTAAGAAAGATGCGAAGAAGCAAGCGGCATTTGATATGCTGACTCACGTTTTGGAGGAGGAATAAGCCATGGCGAAATATGCATTCAATTATGATTCCAGTGAATATGAGTATATAGAAAGAGACGGCTTTAGTATTGATCGTGGTGAACATGTCTATAACTGGGATGACAGTGAGTATCGCCGCGAGGAAGAAGAGGAAGAAGAATGTCGCCGAGAAGAGCGAAGAATTTGGGGAGAGGAATAGAATAAATAGGGAGAGTTTTCAATGGATGAGCATTGGTATTACAAGAATTTTAATATGGTGGTGGAGCTAGATATAGCGGGAGAGTTTATATATAACGGAATTCACGAAATATATAGGGTTTCACACTTTACAAATGATGGCTCAATATTTACCGCTTTATATGATACTTCAGTTGGTATAGAGAGACTGCAAAAAATCGTCTATGTTCTATGGGGAATGGACGATTATGTGGATGAAAAAGAATTTGAGAAGAGTCTTTTTACTCATAGCCATACGAATCTTAGAGACAAGATTATTCAATTGGTTAATACCAAGGGAGACAAACTAGAGTTTTGCAGTAGAGAAAATGCCTTTTTTAATATTCTGGACTCATTCTACAATCATGCTAGGTACATGAGATTTAACGTTGAAGGTGATTGGAATGCTGAATTGAAACTTCTTAGAAAATTTGCGGAAGACAATGATTTAATTGACCAATCAATGGATTTATGTCAAGAAAATCATCTGATTGTGAGTGAGAAGTTCAAGGAGATAATCGGAAGAACCATTGGAAGTATTGCGCATAAGTACTATAGGTTAATAAAAGAAGGAAGCAATCGTAATACAACCTATACGTATGAATTGAGATCAGGATCCAAAGCAGCAAAAGTATTTGCAGGAGAGTACAAGAAGAATTCCTTAATGCGGGAACAGTTAGATGAAAGTGTCGCATTTAAAGAACTGTTGGTATTTTTTAGAAAAATGCAACACAAGGATGCATTTATCAAGTTTATTGATGAGATAGAACCATTAGATTTTGATCCAGGAATGTTAGTAGTATACCTAGAAACCGTAATCAAGGGGGATATTCCGCAAACACTTATTGAGGATGTTGAGTATATGTATGGAGAAAATGGTTATTCTTCCGATAGAATCATGCTGATGGATGCTTTTGCAAACAGTAATGTTTGGTATGAATATCCTGAGATAGACAAAGCTGGGCAACTGATAGCAGAGGTTATAAGTAATCCACAAAGTGTCTATTCAGTTGTGCCATTGCTGAAGCAGTGTAAGGAGTATATTTCGGAAGAAGAGATTGTGGATACTATTGATAAAGGTATTAAAATTCTAAATGAACATCAAGAGGGAAAGATTGATGATACTGAGATGGTTCAAGAATTGAAGCTGGTATGCGAGGAGTATCAGGCGTATTTGATTAATAACGATATGGAACAAGAATCAGAGAAAGAAATGAAAAATGAGTAGAGTTGAAGAAATTATCGATTATTATATTGCATGGGAAGAGGTCGCAGAGAGGGTAGAATACAAAAAGTCGACACCATTTGAAAAAGAGCAGATTAGGTTGAAGTATGATGAGGATGCCAAATATTTCAAGAATCTAGGATACGACGACAATACAGCGTTGCATGCCGACGTCATAGTATCTTTTTGGACAATTTATAAGTCTTTGCTAAATAATGAAGCGCATTGGAAGGTTGCTAAGACACTGAAATCTTTAGAAGCATTAAGGAGGCAGATTCAATCTAAGGGTAGATACAGCAAAAAGATTCTTGAAGTGAATGAGATGATTTCTGAATTTGCAGAGATATGCTATACTCGTGGAAACTACATGCTTCTTCCAGAAGGGGCTAGAGGGATGAACAATCAGCGGTATCTATATACAGAAGATAGGATAGATGCGACTCTATATCAGTGTTTTGGTAAAGGAATGCTTTCCAAATTTTTTGATTCAGATGATGAGGTTTGCGATTGGATTAAGTCGCAATATTTAGATAGCATCTTCAGTGGAACACCGTGCACAGAAAATATAATCTGGATGACAAAAGAAAAGCATCCTAAATTAATATCAGAAATGTCTACAGATGAAATATGGGAGTATGTGGGAAATGCAGTACATTTCATAAACAATCGAGAGGCAGTGCTTGAAAAAGTCTAAAATCGGTATACTTTCGGTATAAAATCGGTATATTTCGAGTATATTCTTTTAAAAATCAGTGTGTTATATTTACAATGGACAAAGCGAACGGGGAAAACAAAAACGGCTTATAGGACAAAACATGTTGGTAAAAACCGTCACAAACGTTGTATTTTCGGCGTTTGTGACGGTTATATCTTTTTTTAAACGAGATACAGGGTGGACAAAACGGTCGTCACCTGTAAAACGAGATGCAACCCCATATACTTCTAGGTAAGATAAAAGTAACGGTTAATTCAATACCTTCCGGTAGGTTGCATCCAGGGTTACAAAGAGGCTGATTTCTCAGTCTCTTTTTTATTGCCTTGTGCTTAATAGATACGCTATCCTATCTGATGTTGGCGGCAGAAACGGAGAATATCATGTTTAAATTTTTCACTTATGAAGATCGCCTGACCCTGCAGAGACTTCTCAAAGAAGATCTCTCTTTCAAGAAGATTGCCACTCAGCTGCAGATGGATCCATCAACCATTTCCAGAGAAGTCCGTAAGTACTCCGTCGAGATTGCTACCAGAAAGCCAGGTTACCCGTTTAATGCATGTAAAAACAGAGCCGGCTGCAAGGTTAAATCTCCGGCACTCTCTAAAGAAAGCTGCACCCGTAGCGGCAAACAATTCTGCCGCTTATGCCGTTGTAACGAGAAATGCCTGGATTTTGATGTTGTATATATAAAGTTGACACCTTATCCTCAAGGATTTCTAACGTAAATTGCAATAACAAGTTGGACACTCTCCGCTAGGCAGCATCCTGGTAGATTCGGTCGATTTCCTCCTCGAAGATTTCATCCGGGGTTCTGTAACCCAGGATCTTCCGTGGGAGGCAGTTACACCAGGTCTCCACA
>JBGYPP010000020.1:0-4843 GCA_041838515.1 Acetatifactor sp.
CGGCCGTGGCCACCAGTTCCATGGCCACAGAGCTGGTCAAGGGCAAGAGCGTGCAGGAGGCCTTGCAGGTGACCAACAAGGCTGTGATGGACGCGCTGGATGGCCTGCCCCCGGTCAAGGTGCATTGCTCCCTGCTGGCCGAGGAGGCCATACATGCGGCTCTGTGGGATTATGCCCAAAAGCATGGCATAGAGATAGAGGGGCTAAAGGAGCCAAAGGCAGATATACACGACCACGACCATGGTCACGAGCATGGCCACGACCACGACCATGGCCACGACCATGGCCATTGATTTCTCCCAGGGCCGGAGGCGGCGCAGATGAAGCAGAGAGTGGTCATAGGCCTTTCAGGAGGCGTGGACTCCTCCGTGGCGGCGGGTTTGCTGCTGGAGCAGAATTATGAGGTAATAGGCGTCACCATGCAGATTTGGGAGGCCGGCCGGACAGAGGCGGGGGATGCGCCCGGCTGTTGCGGCCTCTCCGCCGTGGAGGACGCCCGGAGGGTGGCCTCCCATCTGGGCATACCCTATTATGTGATGAATTTCCGCAGGGAATTTCGGCAGAATGTGGTGGAATACTTTCTGCGCGCCTATCTAGAGGGCAGCACGCCCAACCCCTGTATATCCTGCAATAGGTATGTCAAATGGGAATCCCTGCTGCACCGCAGCATGGAGATAGGCGCGGATTTTATCGCTACGGGCCATTACGCCCGCATCGAGAGGCTGGCCGGGGGCCGCTATGCGCTGGCCCGTTCCGTCTCCCGGAACAAGGATCAGAGCTATGCCCTGTACAATCTGACCCAGGAACAGCTGGCCCGGACCCTGATGCCTGTGGGCGCATATGACAAGGAGCATATACGCCGCCTGGCTGTGGAGTGGGGGCTGCCCGTGGCGCACAAGCCGGACAGCCAGGAGATATGCTTTGTGCCGGATGGGGATTATGCTGCCTTTATCCGCAGCCAGAGGCCCGGGGAGCCAGGCCTGCTTCCCGGGGATTTCGTGGACGGGCAGGGGCGCGTATTGGGCAGGCACAAGGGCATCATCCACTATACCGTGGGCCAGAGGCGGGGTCTGGGCTTGGCCCTGGGATACCCGGCCTATGTCTGGGAGCTGAGGCCCGAGTCCAACCAGGTGGTAGTAGGGCCTCTGGAGGGTATACTCCGCAGCCGGGTGTACTTTGACCAGGTCCATTGGATGGCCTGGGAGGGGCTGCGGGAGGGCGCGCGCCTGATGGCCAAGATACGCTACAACCACGCGGGGGAGAAGGGGTATCTGGAGAGGGATGGGCAGGGGCTTTGCTTTGTCTTTGACAGGCCGGTTAAGGGCGCTGCCAAGGGCCAGGCCCTGGTTTTCTACGATGGGGATTTGGTGGCCGGCGGCGGCGTTATCCTCTGAGCCAAATCTTTTTCCCATGGGAGATTTTCTGCTTGAATTTTCGCTGGAAATTGGGTACAATAGTAGTGTTGATAATACTTTGACAAATCGTCAGCTTTTTCACGAAGTGTGGGCAGGCGGGGTCAAACAACGAGTAGGAGGAGATAAGAATGGCAGTAAGAGTAGCAATCAACGGATTTGGCCGCATTGGCCGTTTGGCATTCCGTCAGATGTTTGATGCTGAGGGATATGAAGTGGTGGCCATCAACGATTTGACCAGCCCTGATATGCTGGCCCATTTGTTGAAGTACGATTCTTCCCAGGGCAAGTACAAGCACGCTGACCAGGTAGAGGCCGGCGCCGATTCCATCACTGTTTGCGGCAAGACCATCACCATCTACAAGGAGGCTGATGCTTCCAAGCTGCCTTGGGGCGAGCTGAAGGTAGACGTGGTTCTGGAGTGCACCGGTTTCTACACCTCCAAGGAGAAGGGCAGCGCCCACATCAAGGCCGGCGCCCGCAAGGTGGTTATCTCCGCTCCTGCCGGCAATGACCTGCCTACCGTAGTATTCAATGTAAACCATGACATTTTGAAGGCTGAGGATACCGTTATTTCCGCTGCCAGCTGCACCACCAACTGCCTGGCTCCCATGGCTAAGGCTCTGAATGATTGCAGGCCCATCATGAGCGGCATCATGACCACCGTACACGCATACACCGGCGATCAGATGATACTGGACGGCCCTCACCGCAAGGGTGATATGCGCAGGGGCCGCGCAGGCGCTCTGAACATCGTTCCCAACTCCACCGGCGCAGCCAAGGCTATTGGCCTGGTAGTTCCCGAGCTGAACGGCAAGCTGATCGGCTCTGCCCAGAGGGTTCCTACTGCCACCGGTTCCACCACCATACTGGTAGCCGTGGTTAAGGGCGCTGTTACCAAGGACGAGGTAAACGCCGCCATGAAGGCAGCCGCCACCGAATCCTTTGCTTACAACACTGATGAGATCGTTTCCAGCGATGTGATCGGCAGCACCTACGGTTCCATCTTCGATGCCACCCAGACCATGGTATCTCCCATGGAGGATGGCAATACCCAGGTACAGGTAGTGTCTTGGTATGACAATGAGAACAGCTACACCAGCCAGATGGTCCGCACCATCAAGTACTTCAGCGAGCTGGGCTAATCTCCATAGCATTAAGGGCTTTTTGCAGGGTCCGGTCTAAACAGGGCCGGGCCCTTTTATTTTGGAACTAAGAGTTCCGCAAGGAGGATGATATGGGTTTGAATAAGAAATCCGTGGATGATATCCAGGTAAAAGGCCGGCGGGTGCTTTGCCGCTGCGACTTCAATGTGCCTCTCAAGGAGGGCAAAATCACTGACGAAAACCGTCTGGTGGCCGCCCTGCCCACCATCAACAAGCTCATAGGCGACGGCGCCAAGCTTATACTCTGCTCCCATCTGGGCAAGCCCAAGGGAGAGCCCAAGCCGGAGCTGTCCCTGGCTCCTGTGGCAAAGAGGCTGTCCGAGCTGCTGGGCCGTGAGGTGAAGTTCGCGGCCGATGCCGAGGTGGTAGGCCCCAATGCCCGCGCTGCCGTGGAAGCCATGGCTGATGGGGATGTGGTACTGCTGGAGAATACCCGTTATCGCATAGAGGAAACCAAGAATGGAGAGGCCTTCTCCAAGGATCTTGCCTCTTTGTGTGATGTTTTTGTCAATGATGCCTTTGGCACGGCCCACAGGGCCCATTGCTCCAATGTGGGCGTGGCCCAGCTGGCCCAGGAGGCCGTTGTCGGTTATCTGATGCAAAAGGAGATAGAGTTCCTGGGCAATGCCGTGGAGAATCCCCAGAGGCCTTTCGTGGCCATATTGGGCGGCGCCAAGGTGGCAGACAAGCTCAACGTGATCTCCAATCTGCTGGAGAAGTGCGACACGCTGATCATAGGCGGCGGCATGGCATACACCTTCCTCAAGGCCAAGGGTCTGGAAACCGGCAAATCCCTGGTGGACGAGGAGAAACTGGAGTACTGCAAGGAGATGTTGGACAAGGCGGCCAAGCTGGGTAAGACACTGCTGCTGCCCACGGATACGGCTGTGGCATCTGCCTTCCCCTCTCCCATAGATGCGGCCATTGAGGTAGAGTATGTGTCTGTGGATGCCATGCCTGCGGACCAGATGGGTCTGGATATAGGCCCTAAGAGTGCAGAGGCCTTTGCACAGGCGGCCAGGACGGCCAAGACTGTGGTTTGGAACGGCCCCATGGGCGTGTTCGAGAATCCCACTCTGGCAGCAGGCACCATAGCCGTGGCCAAGGCTCTGGCCGAAACCGATGCCACCACCATCATAGGCGGCGGCGACAGCGCGGCGGCTGTGAACCAGCTGGGCTTTGGCGCACAGATGAGCCATATCTCCACCGGCGGCGGCGCCTCTCTGGAGTTCTTGGAGGGCAAGGAGCTGCCCGGCGTGGCTGCGGCCAATGACAAATAATTGTTTCACATAGGAGAGAGAGATGTCTAGGAGAAGGATAGTAGCTGGCAACTGGAAGATGAATATGACCCCGGCCAAGGCTGTGGAATTGGTCAACACCCTCAAGCCCCTGGTGGTGAATGCGGATGTGGATGTGGTTTTCTGCGTGCCGGCCATAGATTTGATACCTGTGCTGGAGGCTGTCAAGGGCAGCAATATCCGTGTGGGCGCCCAGAATATGTATTTTGAGGAGAGCGGCGCATACACTGGAGAGATCGCTCCAGCCATGCTGACGGAAGTGGGCGTGGAGTATGTGATCATAGGCCATTCCGAGCGCAGGGAGTATTTTGCCGAGACGGATATCACCGTCAACAAGAAAGTGAAAAAGGCTCTGGAGCACGGTCTGACCCCCATACTCTGCTGCGGCGAGAGCCTGAGCCAGAGGGAGCAGGGCGTCACCATAGACTTTATCCGCCAGCAGATCAAGATCGCGCTGCTGGGCGTAGAGGCCGAGCAGGCTGCCAAGGTGGTAATTGCTTATGAGCCTATATGGGCCATAGGTACCGGCAAGGTGGCCACCACCGAGCAGGCGCAGGAGGTGTGCTGCGCCATCCGCCAGTGTCTGGCGGAGCTGTACGGACAGGCTACGGCGGATGCCATACGCATACAGTACGGCGGCTCCGTGACGGCGGCCAGCGCCGGCGAGCTGTTCTCCCAGGCGGACATAGACGGCGGTCTGGTGGGCGGCGCATCCCTGAAAGCGGATTTTGGCGGCATAGTAAACCCCGCATAATTTTGGGGATAGCAGGCGGTATCAAATTAGCATAAAAACCCATTATAAAAACGGATTCTTTCGCTTGTGAAAGCTATGATATGTACCCTCTTTACTGGACAACCAGTAAGGAGGGTATTTTTTTATGCGTTATAGTTACAAGTACAAGCGGAAATGCGTCGAACTATACAGGGAAGGGAAGTGGCCAGAAACTCCGGATGGGATAAAGAATCC
>JBGYPP010000021.1:0-7933 GCA_041838515.1 Acetatifactor sp.
CTCCAGGGCTTTGCCATCCTCCGGGGCAGACGCCTCCGGCCTATTCCATTCCTCCGGCTCTGCATATTTTGGCATATTCTGTGCCGGGATTTTGCCTCCCTCCGGCTCTGCCGCCTCTGACACAGCCGCTCCCTCAGCCCCTTGCTCCTCTGGCTTATTCTGCTCCAGGGCTTTGCCATCCTCCGCTGGCTGTGCATTGCCAGCTGCATCCTCCGGGGATTTCTTCCTCTCCCTCTCCTGGGACTCCTCTCCGGCTACGGCCGGCCCTATGGCCTCCCATTGAATCTTAGACTTGGCCATATTTTCTATCAAAGCGGAGGACTCTTCCCCCCGCCCCATGACGGCCTCTATCTCTTGATCCGCCGCCGCCAAATCCTTGGCTCTAGCCCTTAGCGCCAGAAATTTTAGAAAACCTCCAAACAGCGCCATGGTTGATGCGGCCAACAGCCAATTCGCTATGTATTGGCCATGCCACCACCCCCATAGGTCTGAGCCGCACCACAACAAAGCGGCAGCCAGCCACTGTCCTCCCCAGGCCAGCGCCAGGGGCCAGGCGCCGCCGGCCCGGGATTTGGCCATGGCATGGGCTTTTCTATGCCCCCACAAACCCAAAAGCGACACAAGCAGCAGCAGGCCGCCCATAAGCAAATACTCGGGCCTGGAACCCCATTTTTCCATCCAGGCTTTCTGGGACTCCAACCCCCAGCCCCAGCCAAAAACCGGAGATACCCATTCTTTCCAGGCATCCAAGGGCAGCCGTCCGGCCCAGAAAAAGGCCATGGCCAAAAACGCCGCTACGCCCAGAGCCAGACCCAGTGCCAAAAAAACCAGTCCTATCCATCCTCCGCAGATCAGACCCAAAACCACACCCCACAGAGGCAGACTGACCATGGCCGGATCTATCAGGAACAGGACCATAGCCGCCATGCCCCAGGGCAACCAAAACCAGGGCCGGGCCGGGCGGCCCAGCGCCATGCCCAGCGCCAGCAGACTGCCAAAAGCCAGCAGAGATAGCCACATAGGGCCAAAATATACCACACTCTCCACCCACCAAGGGCAGACACAGCAAAAAAACATAAAAAACAAGCCGGAGATTTTTTGCCTATGGGCAAAAAATACAGCCAACCAAGCCAAAACAGCCAGAATATGTCCCAATAGCTGTATCTGCAATCCCAGCATAGGCACATTGCCCACCAGGCGCAGCCAGCCATGGAGCAGGAACAGATAGATGCCGTCTATGCGCAGCATCCACTCCTGAGGCAGGGAAAAACCTCCCACCTGGGCGAGCAGATAATACTTGGCCCCTCCCAGCGCCAACTCCCCCTCCCCGGATCCCCAGCTTATATTGTTAAGGGCATCCAACTGCAGGGATATGCCCATGACCACCGTGGCCACTATGGCCAAGACAGTCCAGAGCATTGCGCGACCGGGCGTATGCTTACTCATGGTCCCCTCTTTTCTCCGGAGGCAGCAAGCGCTTTTCCACATTATACCGAGGCCGGCGTTTGACCTCCATATAGATCTTGCCTATGTATTGGCCCACCAAGCCCACGGCCAGCAACTGCAGTCCGCCCAAAAACCATATGGACAATATCAGGGAAGTCCAGCCCGGCACCACTCTGCCAGTAAAATAAGACGCCAGCGCATACATGGCCGCCGCCAGGGAACAGAGTACGATAAAGAAGCCCAAACCCATAATCAGGCTGATGGGTTTCGTGCTAAAAGAAGAAATGCCGTCAAAGGCCAGAGCCAGCATCTTCTTCAAGGGATACTTGGACTCCCCGGCCGCCCTCTCCTTGCGGTCGTAGTACACCTTGGCGCTCTGATAACCCACCAGGGGCATTATGCCCCGCAAAAAGAGATGGCTCTCCCCATAGCGGGCAAATTCCTCCAGGGCGCGGACGGACATCAGACGAAAATCTGCATGATTGTACACGCTTTTTACGCCCATGACATCCATCAGCTTGTAAAATGCCAGGGCGGTGTTGCGCTTGAAAAAGGTATCCGTCTTTCTCTCCTTGCGCACGCCATAGACTATGTCCGCTCCAGCGTAATAGGCGTCCACCATCTGCTCCATTACAGCCACATCATCCTGCAGATCCGCATCTATAGATATGCTCACATCACACAGCGTCCTGACCTCATGCAAACCGGCCGTCAGTGCAAATTGGTGGCCCACATTTCTGGCCAGATGCAGACCGGCCACCTGCCCGGGTCTGCGCCGGCAGGCCTCCTCTATCAAAGACCAGGTGGCATCCCGGCTGCCGTCATTGACAAAGAGGACAAAGCTGTACGGAGAAATCTTGCCCTTGGAGGCCAAATCCTCCAGCACGCCCCGCAGCGCCGCCTCCGCCATGGGAAACACTTCCTCCTCATTGTAGCAGGGCACGACTATGGCCAGCCTGGCCAATTTTACACCATTATCCATTTCTTCCATGACGTTCCCTTTTGAAAAATAGACCTAGGAGCGGCCACCCCTAGGTCCACTTCCTATAGTTGCCTCAAACCTGCCATACACGCCGGACCGGGCCAGACCAAAGGTTTTGCCACAAATTTCACATACAGCAATCCCCCCACGTCCACTGCCCCTTCGCCACTTCAAGGCCTAATTCGCAGCCTTGCCCAGAGCCTGCTCCAGATCCTCCAGCAGGTCCTCCACATGCTCTATGCCCACGGACAGCCGCACCATCTCCGGCTGTATGCCGGCGGCCATCAGGCCGGCCTCATCCAACTGCCTGTGGGTGGTGCTGGCCGGATGCAGGGCGCAGCTTCTGGCATCCGCCACATGTATGGCCACATTGACCAGATTCAGGCTGTCCATAAAGCGTATGGCGGCCTCCTTGCCTCCCTTTAGGCCAAAGGAGATTACTCCACAGCTCCCCTTGGGCATATATTTTTGCGCCAGCGCATGGTAAGCGCTGCTCTCCAGACCGGGGAAATTCACCCAGGACACCTGGTCATGCTCCTCCAGATACTTCGCCAGGGCCAGCGCATTGGCATAATGCCTCTCCATACGCAGGGCCAGGGTTTCCAGACCCAAATTGAGCAGATAGGCGTTCTGGGGCGCCTGGCAGCTGCCCAAATCCCGCATCAGCTGTACCACGGCCTTGGTGATATAAGCCCCCTTGCCAAAGGCTTGGCTGTACACCAAACCGTGGTAAGAGGGATCCGGCCGGGTCAGACCGGGAAATTTGTCCCCATGAGCCTCCCAATCGAAATTGCCCGAATCCACTATCGCGCCGCCCAGAGCGGCCCCGTGGCCCTCCATATACTTGGTGGTGGAGTGGATGACTATATCCGCCCCCCACTGAATGGGATTGCAGTGTATGGGAGTGGCAAAGGTATTGTCCACGATCAAAGGCACGCCGTGGTCATGGGCCAGCTTGGCAAATTTCTCTATATCCAGCACGGCCAGCGCAGGATTGGCCAGGGTTTCGGCCATTACGCATTTGGTATTGGGGCGAAAAGCCTTGGCCAGCTCCTCATAAGGCGCATCGGGATCCACCACCGTGCTCTCTATGCCCATCTTCTTCATGGTGACCGTATAGAGATTGTAGCTGCCTCCGTAGATTTTGGAGGAGAGTACCATATGATCCCCGGCCTCACAGATATTGAAAACGGCATAGTGGCCGGCCGCCTGGCCCGAGGAGGTCAGCATAGCCGCCACGCCCCCCTCCAGCTGGCAGATCTTGGCCGCCACCGGATCCACGCTGGGATTGGTCAGACGGGAGTAAAAATACCCTGCCGCCTTTAGATCGAACAGCTGCGCCAGCTGCTCCCCGGTTTCATACTTGAAAGTGGTGCTCTGTATGATGGGCAGCTGCCTGGGCTCACCACTTCCAGGCTTGTAACCTCCTGCCAGACATATGGTTTCCTTTCTCATGGAACCTCTCTTTCTCAAACATTTGTTTGATTCTCTAATTTGACCAGTTGTGGTATACCGCCTGCACATCCTCGTCAGCATCCAGCAGATCCAAGGTTTTCTGCAGGCCCTTTAAGAGAGCCGGATCTGTCAATTCCACATAATTTTGGGGCAATTTCTCCACCGAAGCCGATGCCAGGGCCAAACCCTCCGCCTCCAGCGCGGCCTGAACCCGGGGCAGCTCCTCCGGATGGGTCAATACGACAAAGGCATCCTCCTCGGCGGCAAAATCCTCCGCTCCGGCCTCCAGGGCCAGCATCATCAAGGCATCCTCCTCCAACTCCAGATCCTCCCTGGAAATCAGAATCTGCCCCTTGGTGTCAAAGGAAAAGGACACGCAGCCCGGCGTGCCTATGCTGCCCCCGCCCTTGGTAAAGGCGCTGCGCACATTGGCAGCCGTCCGGTTTTTGTTGTCCGTCAATGCGTCCACGATAATGGCTATGCCGCCCGGACCATAGCCCTCATAGCTGACATATTCATAGGCCACATTATCCACATCCCCGGCCGCTTTTTTGATTCCTCTCTCAATGGTGTCATTGGGCATATTATTGGCCTTGGCCTTGGCTATCACCGCTGCCAGACGGAAATTGTGCGCCGGATCAGGCCCCCCCTCCTTGACCGCCACTGCCAACTCCCTGCCTATAATTGTAAAAATTTTGCCCTTCGCAGCATCATTTCTCTCTTTTTTGTGCTTAATGTTTGCAAATTTGGAATGGCCTGCCATTTCCTCTCCTTCCTCCCCTGTTCAGCAAGCATGGGCTTATCATAGCACAATCCCCAGCCCTATCACAACAAACGATTTGCCCAACGGCCCAAGTACAGCCGGGGCATGCGATCCGCCATGCAGCATAGCAGCTCATAATAATAACGGCCGCTTAACTCTGCCAGTTCCCGGGCATCTATGCGCTCCTGCCCGTCGGCGCCCAGGAGCACCACCCGGCTGCCCACCTCCGCCTCCGGCAGATCCGTCAAATCTATCATCAGATGGTCCATGCAGATACGGCCCACTATGGCCGCCCTCCTGCCCCCTACAAGCACATATCCCCTGCCGGAAAGGCTGCGGGGGTACCCATCTCCATAGCCTATGGGTACTGTGCCTATGCGCATGGGCCGGGGCGCGCAGAAATCACCGCCATAGCTGATAGGCGTGCCGGCGCGCACCTGCTTGACCTGCACCAGCCGGCTAAAAAAGGACATAACGGGCCTAAGACCTGACACCGGCTCCTCCAGGGGGCTTAGGCCATAGAGGGATATGCCCACCCGAGCCAGCAGCGGCGCCGTATCCGGCAGCTGCAGCAGTCCCGCGCTGTTGGCCCCGTGTACAAAAACCTCCGGCCCGGCTCCGCAAAGCCTGGCAAAATCCTGCAAAGTCCTCCACTGGGCCAGCGTATACTCCGCATCCGTATCCGCCTTGGAGAAGTGGCTGAATATGCCCTCCACCTGCAACCAAGGGGAGGCCAGCGCCGCCCGGGCAAACTCCAGCCCCTCAGGCCCCGGAGAGCAGCCTATACGGCCCATGCCCGTATCCACCTTGATATGCGCCCTGGCCTTTTTTCCCACGGCCTCAGCCGCAGCCTCCATCTGCGCCAAGGACTCCTGGGAGAACAGGCAGAGGGAAACCTCCGCCTCCACCAGCGTATCCATGTCCTGGGGAAAGGAATACCCCAGAGCCAGAATGGGCTTTTTTATGCCCCCCCGGCGCAGCGCCAAGGCCTCAGCCCCGGTGGCCGTGGCATAGCCGTATATGACATCCTGCCCCTCCAGGGCCCTGGCCAGGGGCAAAGCTCCATGTCCGTAAGCATTGGCCTTGGCCACAGCCATCATCCTGGCCCCCGGAGGCAGCCTGGAAGCCAAAAATTCCACATTGGACTCCATGGCATCCAAGTCTATCTCCAAAAAACCCCTGCCGCAAAAGGCCGGGCAGGCCTCCGCTAGCGCCGCCCGGCTCTCTGTCCATACGATTTCCTGCATATGCACCTCAGCCCAAAATCAAATCCATGGCCCTCATCCCATGCCTGCCCTTGGCCTTGGCCGCCTTATCCCCGAGCAGGCCGTGCAGGGCCACGCCATGGGTGGCCGCCCCATAGGCATCCAGCCTCTGGCCCATCAATCCCCCCAGCATGCCGGCCAGCACATCTCCAGAGCCGGCCACAGCCATGCCGTCATTTCCATAGGCATTGATAAAAATATGTCTATCCGGCCCCACCACCACCGTGGCGGCATCCTTGGCCGCTATCACAGCCCCCAGCCTGCGGGCCAGCTCTCCGGCCAGCTCTATGCCCCTGTGGGCGTACATCTCCATATCGCAATCCGCCAGACGGCACAGCTCCAGGGGATGGGGCGTAAGCGCCACCTGCCGCCCCTGGGCGCAGCTCCGGGCCAGATCCTCCATCAAACCCTTGTCCAGGGCCAGTATATGCAGCGCATCCCCGTCCAGCACCAGGGGCTTTTGGCTGCCGCGTATCCACAGGGCCAGCCTGCTCTTCGCCTCATCCCCCATGCCCATACCAGGGCCGGCCACCAAAACATGCGCCCAGTCCAGATCCGCCTCCATATCCTCACCCTGGCTCCATAGGCACTCCGGCAGGACGGACCAGACGGCCTGGGCATTTTGTATGGGCCCCAGCACCTTGACCATGCCTGCGCCGGCCCTATAGGCGCCGCCGGCGGCCAAGAGCGCCGCCCCTGCCATATTTTCCGAGCCAGCCATAATTAGTATCTTGCCAAAGGTGGACTTATTTCCATAGGGCAGGCGCTGGGGCAGCAGATCCTCTTCCCCCTCATTCAAAAAATAGGCCGAGGGGCTGTACCTGGTCAGGGATTTCTTGGACAGGCCTATGTCCGCCCGTATCCTCTCCCCCACGTAAGCCCGGCCCGGATACAATATCATGCCCCGCTTATAAAATCCAAAGCTTACAGTGGCATCGCAGGCCAGGGCCTTGCCCATCACCTTGCCGGTGGTGGCGCATATGCCGGAGGGTATGTCCACAGCCAGCTTGAAGCTGTCCAAATAATCCAGATCTTCTATCAATTCCGCCCATTTGCCCGTGACAGGCCTGGACAGCCCTATGCCGAACAGCGCGTCCACCACCACGGCAAAGGGCCGGGGGGGCAGGCTTTTGTGAAAAAATACGGGATATTGCCGGAGAATCTGCATCTGCCTATGCCAATCCTCCGTACACCTCTCCTCATCCCCTATAAAGAGCAGATCCGCTCGGATCCCCTCCTCCCAGAGCAGCCGCGCCAGCGCCAGGCCGTCTGCGCCGTTATTTCCCTCGCCCACGGCTATCAAAACGCCGCCGGCCTGCATCTTCTCCTTCGTCACCCTGCCGCACAAGGCCCACAACAAGCTAAGGGCGGCCCTCTCCATCACCACAGAGGAGGGCACGCCCACTTGTTGGATAATATACGCTTCGCAGGACCGCATTTCTTCCGCCGTCACCAAATATTCCATCTTGCCACCTAAGCCTTTTCCCCGGCCTCCTCCTGCCTGTCAAAAACATCTATCACAGACGGCCCAAAAAGGTCATGCATATAGGCGTACATATCCTTGGCCCTCTGCTCCTTGTCTTGCTTCTCAATCAGCTTTTTCTTGAGCTCCACCCGTATGGCATCCACCCAGAGGCCTATCTCCTCTATGTCCTGCCTATCCCTGTCTATCTGCTCCTTGCAAATCTCCAGCGTGTCCAGCATCAAATCAAAATTCCTGGCCTCTATCTCCCTGGGGAGATCCAGCAGGGCATCTTGGTGGGCCTCCAGCTTCTCGTTGCACTCCTGGATCAGCCTTTTGTTCTGCTCCAGCCTCTGCTCCAGTTCCGGATCCTGGGAACTCTCCATATCCCCGACCATGGGCACGATCTCCTCCATCAGCTGCTGCTTGAGCCTTTTGATGTCCTTGATCTCCGTGTTGCACCGGCCCTGCTCCTTGAGCAGGGCATTCAGCGCCTCTATGCCCTCAGCCAGAGGATGGGAACGGAAGTGGGAAAACAATTGATACCACTTCTTGTCCAA
>JBGYPP010000022.1:0-2632 GCA_041838515.1 Acetatifactor sp.
GCGCAGATACTCAAGACCATTATACACCTGATCCTGACCAAGAAATTTGTGGCCGAGAGGCTGACCGGCAGCGGAGGTATGCCCAGCTCCCATGCGGCCACGGTTTGCGGCCTGGCCGGCAGCGCCTGTTATATCTACGGCCCGGCAAGCTTTGAAGCAGCCATCTCCCTGATATTTGCCATAGTGGTCATGTACGACGCCATGGGCGTGCGCCGGGCCGCTGGCATGCAGGCCATGGTGCTGAATGAAATTATCAAGGTCTTTGAGGACATGGGCCGCCAGGAGCTGTCCGCCTACGAGAAGCTCAAAGAATTTGTGGGCCATACGCCTCTCCAGGTGCTGATGGGCGCGCTGCTGGGCTGCCTGATCTCTCTGATAGTCTGCTTATATTAAGATTCCTTAACAAAAGCCCAGACTTTTGTCATAATACCGGATTTGTGTTATACTTCCCTAGATAGTCCAAGCCCTGCGCACCCTCCCTGCGCTCTTGGAACCGTTCTAATCAGAGAAAGAGAGGCAAATTCCATGATACGAAAGATGTACAAGTCAGTTCTGCTGGGCCTGTGCGCCGCCGCACTGTCCATGGCGCTGGGAGCCTGCGGGTCCGACTCCTCCTCCCAGGTGGCTGTGGTGGAGCCGGAGAGCCTGATCCAGACCCAGGAGAGCGTCGCCTCCACCCAGGAAAGCGCCGCCGAGCCTGTGGCCGTCGATGCCGGCCCCTTTCAGCAGGACGACAGCCAGCCCCCCCGGGAGGGCATGGTGCGCAGCCGCCTGACCAATGAATGGGTGGATGCGGACATAGCCAATTCCAAGCCCATAGCCGTGGCCACGCCCAACGAATCCAGCGCCATACCCCACTACAACCTCAGCCAGGCCTCCATACTCTATGAGGCCGATGTAGAGGGCAATATGACCCGTATGCTGGCCATATACGAGGACTGGAAGAATTTGGACAAGATAGGCAATGTCCGCTCCCTTCGCGCCTACTTTGCATACTGGGCCATGGAGTGGGAAGCCTTTATCGTGCATATAGGCGGGCCTTACTTTATTGATGAGGTGGTGACCAAGCCCAATGTCAGCGATATAGACGGCAAAACCGGCGCGGCCGGCGCGGCTTTCTTCCGCACCAAGGACAGAAAGGCGCCCCACAATGCCTATGCCTTAGGCTCCGGCATAGAAAAAGTGGCCTTGCAAAAAGGATACAGCCTGGAATATGAGGGATTGGCCGATGCGGAGCATTTCCAGTTCACCCCCAGGTCCAACCCCAATACGCTGGAGCAATACAGCGATGCCGTCAATGCCTCCAAGGTGGATCTGAGCAGCGCTTATAGGCTGACCCGGTGCTACTTTGAGTTCAATGAGGCGGACGGCCTGTATTACCGTTTCCAGCACCTTTCCGGCAAGACGGACGGCCCGCACATAGACGGGGCAAACAACCAACAGCTGTCTTTTGCCAATGTTATTGTCCAGAATGCCGTTTCCGATGAGTTAGGCGAGGGGTATCTGGCGTTCCAGGTGCACGACCGCAAGGGCCAGGGATATTATTTCACCCAGGGCAAGGGCATACCCATCACCTGGACCAAGACCACGGATTTTGGCGCCACCCGGTATTATGATATGTCCGGCAAGGAGATTACTCTCAACACCGGCAAGACTATGATCTGTGTTATTCGCGACAACAACAAAGTGATCTTCCAATAGATCCTGGGGGCGGGATATGCAAAACTCCCTGCTGTTTATCGACTGTGAAGTACATGCCAAGAGCGGCAAGGTAATAGAAATAGGGGCCATAGGTCCGGCCGGCCAAGTCTACAGGGGCATTAGCCCTGGGGGCTTGGCTAGCCTGGCCGGGGCCTCTTCTTTTTTGTGCGGCCACAATATTTTCGCCCATGACCTGCCCCATGTCCAAACGCTCTTGGACTCCAATCCCCAGCTGCAAATCATAGACAGCCTGCTTCTGTCCGCCCTGCTGCACCCCACCCGGCTCAGCCATGCGCTGCCCAAGGAGGAAAAGACCTCCCCGGATACGCCCAATGACCCTGTGGCGGATGCCAAAAAATGCCAGGCGCTCTTTGGCGAGCTGACGTGCCAGCTCTTTGCCTCCGACCCGGACTGGCAGCAACTGCTCTCCCTGCTGCTGGGGAGCCACGCCGGCTTTCAAGGTTTTTTCAGCTATTACCGGCCCTTTCTGCCGACCCCTCCCCAGACCCCTCCCCAGACTCCGGACCCCGAATGGACGGCAAAACAGATACAGCAGTATTTTCACGGCCGCTTATGCGGCCAAGCGCCGCTGAAAGCCTATGTACAGAATTGCCCGCTGGAGCTGGCCTTTTGCCTGTCCAAGATAGAGGCCGGACAGATGGATGCGCCCTTTTCCCCCTGGATACAAAATGCCCATCCCCAGGCGGAAACAGTGCTGCACAGCCTGCGGTTACAGCCCTGCGGCGACAGAAGCTGCGCATATTGCCATAAGGGGCTGGATGCGCTGAGGGGCCTGCAAAAGTTTTTCGGCTTTCCCTCTTTCCGCAGCTATGACGGCGAACCCTTGCAGGAGCGCGCCGCGCGTGCTGCCTTGGAGGGCCGCTCCCTGCTAGCCATCTTTCCCACCGGCGGCGGCAAATCCCTTTGCTAC
>JBGYPP010000023.1:0-22859 GCA_041838515.1 Acetatifactor sp.
CCCGCCCCGTTCGACTTGCATGTGTTAGGCGTGCCGCCAGCGTTCATCCTGAGCCAGGATCAAACTCTCATGTTTGAACGTATGGCATGCGGCCCTGCCTCGCGGCATGGCCGTCTTTCTTTTGCCGGCCGCCCGCCTTGCGGCGCGCTGCCGGGTAGTGCTGTATGTCTTCCTTATCCGTTCAGATGTGCATTGCTATTTAGTTGTCAAAGCACTGCCGGACCCTTTGGGCCCTCCGCCGCCCCCCTGCCCTGGAAACTCCCAGGCGGTGGCAACTTTGATATACTAGCACAGGGGGATGGCGCAAGTCAATACCTTTTTAACAAAAAATGTACACAAAATTTTGATCAAAATTACAGCTTCGAGCAGAACCGCAGAAAAGCGTTCCTCCGGCAAAGTATAATCCAAAGATTTGCAGGACTTCACACAGCCGGCCTTGCCTATTCCTGCCAGAACTAGCCCAGCTTGGCCTTGCTGCCCAGAGCGGAACTCCTATCCAGCAGATTGCTCTCCAGGGCAAAGGTGGTCTTTTGCCTGTCCTGCTGCCGTTTCCAGGCCAGCCGTATCATCTCGTCCAGCAAGGCCCCATAGGATAGGCCTAGAGGTTCCCACAGATAAAAAGCCAGAGAGCCGGGTATGGTATTGATTTCATTAAAATACACCTGGCCGGTACCCCCATCCATCAGAAAGTCTATTCTGGCCACGCCGCCGCAGCCCAGGCCCAAAAAGGCTTGCACGGCCATATCCCGTATTCTCTCCCGCAATTCTTCGTCTATGGGCGCGGGAATCAGCCTGGCCAGGGAGGCCATGCCGCCCTCGCTCCCACTGCCCGCAGCGCCCTTTGCAGCCTGGGACTTCGCCCCTCCGGAGCCGTCCGGGAGGGAGGGAGGCATTTTTCCTCCCATCTTGCCCCGGCCCGAGCCTCCCATATATTTATCCGCATAGCTCAGTATGCCCTGGCCATCCCCGGACAGCCCCTGTATGGGTTCCTCACATTCACTGGCCCTGGCCTCCTGGCCATAGCCCAGAACCGAACAGTTGATCTCCCGCAGGTTTGCCACAGCAGGCTCCACTATGGCCTGGGCGGCATACGCAAAGGCCAAATCCAAGGCATCCTCCAAGGCCTGTCTGTCCTTGGCCAGGCTGATGCCCACGCTGGAACCCAGATTGGCCGGCTTGACCACTACCGGATAAGCAAAGGCCTGCTCCACCGCCGACAGCGCAGCCTCCATATCCTCCTGCGCAGAACGGCCCAGCCTCAGGGCGGGAAGAACCGGCAGGCCCAGCTCTTTTAGCAGGCACTTCATCACATACTTGTCCATGCCCACGGCCGAGGATGCCACATCAGAGCCTACATAGGGTATGCCTATGGTTTGAAAATATCCCTGCAAGGCCCCATCCTCCACATTGGTGCCATGGGTGATGGGAAAGGCCATATCCAGCTCTTTGCTGTATACGCCAAATAGAGTAAAGGGATAGGACTTGAGATAGTAACGCCCGCCCTCCTCCGTCAATATGACCCTGCGGCATTTCTCCACCAAGGCAGGCATATTCTTATAGTATTGTATATCCCCCAGCGCCTCCCCTGTGTACATCCGCCCATTCTTATGAATATATACCAGCGTTATCTCATATTTCTCCCGAGAGAGATGCTCCACAGCCTGCAAGGCCGAAATGACAGACACCTCATGCTCCACACTCTGACCGCCAAAAAAAATGCCCAGCTTGGTCCTCATTCCAACACCCCCTATGTATAATTATCCGGCAAATCATTTTCCAGCAATATGACCTTGGGCAGATCCGTAGCCAGGGCCAGAGCCAGTCCCATGGCCTCAGACAGAGTCTGGGTCACTGCACATTTCTCCGGCGCAAAGCCCGCCTCCAAAAGACCCTGCCTGATCCTATTTCCCCGCAGGGAGCCCACCGGATATACGTAATCCGCCACAGCGGCCGCCTGCCGCCCGAACTGACGGTTGTACTCATCCTCTTCCTGGCCCAATTCCACCAGACCCGGGGTAATCAGAATGCGGCAGCCCGGAAAAAGCGCCAGCGTATCCAGCGCAGCCTTGGCGCCAATGGGATTGGAATTGTAGGCATCATCTATAATGCTGACCCCTGCCCGGGAGAGCAGCTGCAGTCGGTGGGGGGCAGGCTCCAGCCTACGCACGCCCGCACGCATCTTGGCAAGGGGCACGCCCAGCCTGTGGGCCAGCCCCGGCGCCGCCGCCACATTGGCCACATTGTGAGCCCCCAGCAGGGACATCTGATACTCCTGCTCCTCGCCCTCCGGCGAGTAAAGCACAAATCGGGTTCCCCTGGGCCCCACCTCCAGGATTTCAGCCCTATACCCCCGGCCGGCCTCCAGCTCCACGCCGTACCACAGAACTTCTGTTCTTTTCTCCCCCTCCTGCCTGGCCGGCAGACTGTCGTAATTGACTGCTAATATGCCCTCCGGAGGCAATGCCCGGGCCAGCTCAAATTTGGTGGCTATTACCCCGGACAGGTCCCCAAAGGTTTCCAAATGCTGGGGACCCACCGAGGTGATCACGCCGTGCTTCGGATGGACGATTTGGCACAGCTCCTCTATATCCCCCCTCTGCCTGGCCCCCATCTCACATAGGAAAATCTGATGGTGGGGGCGCAGCTGCTCCCTGATGGCGCGCACCACGCCCATGGGCGTATTATAGCTGGCCGGGGTCATCAGCACGGAGAAATGCCCCTCCAGGACAGAGGCCAGATAATGCTTTACGCTGGTCTTGCCATAGCTGCCGGTGATGCCCACCACTGTCAGATCCGGCATGGATGCCAGCATGCGCTTGGCCTCATTGATATATCCCTGCTGTATGGCCCTCTCCATTGGCCCGTTCCAGGTATTAGACCACAGTATCCACAGGGGCAGACTGGCCAATTGCAGGCCCAGGGCCAGGGCCTTGACCCCATCCCCTCCCCAGACCCAGGAAATCGCCCAGGGCAGGGCCAGGCACAGGGCCAGTCCTATGCCCATGCGGCAGAGCCGGGGAGTCAGCACCATGTCTTTCTTGGGCTTTTGGGCCGCCACAGTCCAAAAATACGCCAGCGCCGGCGCCTGTCCAAGAATGACGAGAAAACGCAAACTCCCCAGAAGCCATCCCCTCCATCCCAGAAACGCTCCCAGGCCGTAGAGCAGCCAGAACAGAGCCGCCAGCGCCAGCAGCGCCCATTGCCCCCTGTGGGCAGACAGCCATTTGCGATGCTCCCTGGGCTTGTACCCGTTCAATTGAAACATATGCGCCTGCCTGCGCAGGGCCGGCAGCATCGCCAAAGCGGACAGCATATAAGCAATGATCCACCAAATCCAAGCTTCCATCCCCAATTCCACCTTCATCCTCAAACAAATGCAAATGATATGTCAATTCCAAAAAATCCATCCTAAAGGCCAAAATAACTGCGCAATATCTGGATAAAAACCTGAGGCCGCTCCAAAAAAACATAATGTCCGGCGCCCGGCACCACAGCCAGGCCGGCCCGGGGCAACAGGGCCTCCATGCGGCGACCATCCTCCAAGGGCGTGGCCGTATCCCCATCCCCCCAGATCAGCAGGATTTCTCTGTCTATTTCCGGCAGCAGGGGGGCCAAATCCTGGGATACGGCCATCACCAGGCTGCGGCGCATCAAGGGACTGGCCGCCCGGTAATCCGCCGAACCCTGGGAGGCCATCCACTGGTCTATCTCCTGGCCAAAAAGAGCATATATCGGCTTCCATAGGGCAATTTTCTTTGCCAGCCTGAACATGGCCACCCGGCATTTCGCCCCCAAAGACAGGGGCCGCCGCAGGCCGGCGCTGCCCACCAGCACCACCTTATCCAGCGCAAAGGGCAGACTCTGCTCCCTGGCAGCCAGCAACAGAGCCATGCGGCCTCCGTAAGAATGGCCCAGTATGGACAGCCGCTCTATGCCCATGGCCTTGACAAATTCTACAAAAAAATCCGTATATTCCTCTACACTCCAGGCCTCCTCCGGTTCCGGACTTTCACCAAAGCCCGGCAAATCCAGGTAGATCACCCGCATTCCACCCCCCAGGGCCTGACCCACAGCCTCATATATCTTGCGGCTGGTCCCCCAACCCTGCAAAACCGCCAGCGTTTCCTCACCCCGGCCCTCCTGATGCCAACGCACCCTGTGGCCCCCCACCCATATCTCCATGGCCATCGCCCTCCGTCCTCCAGTCATCCGCCCGCCGCCCCGCCAAGATCTTTTGAGGTTTTTTTCCAAGGATTTTGCAGGCCATATGAAACCATACTACTACACTGACATACAAAAATCCAGAACCGGCGTGCAAAAAAACCGGCCATGGCTGCCCATGGCCGGCAGGTCTACTCTGTGATAATCTTCACGGCCTTAACCGGCGTTCTGTACTTATAATTGCTGATTTTGATGCCCGTCTTGGCCGAACTGGCGTGCACCACCTGGGAATTGCCTATATACAGCGCCACATGGTTGATTCTGCCCTTGCCGTTGCCATAAAAAATCAAATCCCCGGGCTGCAGCTGGGATAGGTCTATCTTTTTGCCATCTCCCGCCTGGGCGCTGGAGGAACGGCTGAGGCTCATGCCGAAGTGCTTGAATACGCTGTAGACGAAGCCAGAGCAATCTGCCCCCTTGGTCAGGCTGATGCCTCCCCATTTGTAGGGATTGCCCACAAATTGCTTGGCAAATTCCACCAGATCCACACGGATATCGCTGACCCCCTGGCCATAGCGCAGCTCCGTCATGGTGATGGCCACCGGCAATTTCTCCTCCACCTTTACATATTCGCCAAACACATAACACTCTTCCCCGTCCAGGGACACCTTGACCCAATCCCCTTCCCGGGATACAAATTCCATCTCCTCACCCAGGGGTACCTGTGTCAAGACCTCCGCATCCAGGGAGGCCTGGGCGCGTACCTTTAGACCATCGGTAGTAACGCTGACCACAGGAGAGATGATCTCCTGGGCATAGACCTTGGCCGCCGCTCCCACCAGCAGGTACTCCTTGTTGACATATCCCTCCACCTCGCCGGAGCGTATGTATGCCCAGCCATTTTCTATGGATAAGACCTCGCAGGCTGCGAAGCGGGGCAGTTTGCCGGCCAGCAGGCTGTCTGTGGAAGGGGCTTTGCGTATATTGAGATTGCCGCTCTCCACAAAAGCTATGCCAAGATGGGTATATCCCCACATGGCGCCCTGGCCCTCCTTAGCCATGGCCATATACTCCTCTGCTGCCAGCTCTGACTGATACACGCTGGAGGCTCCAGCGGCGGGCATGACCAAAGGGGAGGCCGCCACCGGCTGCCCCCCCAGAACAAAACATATTACGCTTATACTAAAGCCCCATGGCAGAGCCAATAATCCCTTTTTTCCTACGGTCATGCGCAACCCCTGTAATTTTACAAAAATATTACGATTTTGTTACATCCAAAGGGATTATAACAAGCATGGGTGCCACTGTCAACTCCTGGCTCAGAGGATAGATGCGTATCTCCCTCTCCCCTCCGGCATCCAGGCCAATTTTCACCGTGGCCGGGTACGCCTCCTTTTCATGGCGTATCAGCGCGGAATACCGGCCGGCGGGGGGCAGGAGCTTTCCCTCTACGGGCCGCAATCCCATGCCGCCATGGTCATCCCCAATAATATGGCCGGGCAGGGTATAGGGCATGCCCAGCAGTTCTCCCGCCAGCAGCAAATCCCCCTCCTCCACCAGCGCGCGAATAAGCGTGGAACTGATTTCCCTGCCTCCATAGCGTACCTTGTCTATGCTTTGTACGGAAAAACCATGGCGCTCTCCCATTTTTTGCAACAGGAGTATATCCCCCCTGCCCTTGACGCCAAAGGAGAGATCCCCTCCGGCCACAACCAGACCCACATTCAGGCTGCGGACCAATATCTCCTCCACAAATTCCTCCGGCTCTATGGCGGCCGTGACCGTATTCATGGGAAATTCTATCAGATAATCCAAGCCTATGCGGGAGAAGAGCAGCCTCTTTTCCTCTATGGTGCTCAGCTCCCGGCCATCGCCAAAGCCAAAGTATACCGAGGGCGTGGGATGAAAGGTAAAGGCGCAGGCCGCCAGACCCTGGCTTTTCTGCTCCAACACCTGGGCCAACAAAAATCTATGCCCCCGGTGCAGGCCGTCAAACTTGCCTATGGCCAGAGCCGTCTTTTTTTCCATGCTGACATTGTCCAAATTCCGAATAATTTCCATGGACCCCTTTGCCTCTCTCTTATGCCTCACGCTTACAAGAACATCTTCTCTATCTTATACACCCTCTCCTGGGGCTTGGTCCTTGCGTACAGAGCCGCAAAACAGCCCTGCGCATCGTAAACCCTTATAGTACGGCAGTCCTGCGCAGGCTCTCCCATGGCCTCCAGCATATCGGCAGGCAGGGGATTTCCATTTCGCAGCAGGGCCTCCGCCGCCTCCGACGCCCTAAAGGCCGGCACATGGGCAAAAAGGCCGTCTATACGCATCAGAAAATCCTGAATGCCGCCCCGGGCCATGGCCTGCTCTATGTCCTCCAGCGTATGGGCATGCTCTATGCCAAAGGGACCGCTCTCCAGCCGCCGTAAGGATTCCAAACAGCCGCCGCAGCCCAGTTTCTCCCCCACATCATGGCATAGGGTTCGAATGTATGTTCCTTTGGAGCAGCGCACCCGGAAGCGTATTCTGGGCAGATCCACCGAAAGTATGTCCAGCGCATAGATCTGCACCCGGCGTGGCTGCCGCTCCACCTCCCTGCCGGCGCGGGCCAGATCCACCAGCTTTTTTCCGCCCACCTTGAGCGCGGAATACATGGGCGGCACCTGGTCATAACTCCCCACAAAGGAGGACAGCGCTGCCAGCACAGCCTCCGCATCTCCCTCCGGCTCCCTCTCCCAGAGGATTTTGCCGCTTATATCCTGGCTGTCCGTTGCCCGGCCCAGGAGCAGCACGGCTTCATAAGCCTTATCACCCTCCGTCAGCAGGCCGCAGACCTTGGTGGCCTTGCCTATGCAGATAGGCAGCAGGCCGGTGGCCAGCGGATCCAACGTGCCGGTGTGGCCTATGCGCCTCTCCCCCAGCAGGCGCCGCAGCTTGGCCACCACATCATGGGAGGTAAAACCCTGGGGCTTGTCCACCAGCAGTATACCCGTCATAGCCGCGCCTCCCCTCCTACAAACCGGAGCAGGTTGTTGACACAGTCGTGAAAGGTGCCATTCATGGTACAGCCCGCCGCCCGGGCGTGGCCGCCCCCGCCAAAACGCTCCGCCAGCCCGGCAGCATCTATGGCCGTACTGGTACGCAGGCTGATCTTATACTGCAATTCGCCTATCTCATGGAGAAATATGGCGCAGTCGCAACCCTTGGTATTGCGCAGATGATTGACTATGCCATCCAGATCCGAGGGCTTCGCCCCATAAAAGGCCATGGTTTTTCTATCTATATGGCCTATGACAAAGCGCCCCTCCTCCATGGTGAAGCTCTCCATCAGCACCCGCCCCAAAATCTGATTTTGCACAAAGGTTTTTTGATAAAAGCTCTCCAATATCCGGGCAGGAAAATCTATACCCCAGCCAATCAGCTCTGCTGCAGCCCGCAGCGTATCCTGCCCTGTGCAGGAATACTGGAATACGCCGGTGTCATGGATCATTCCGGTGTAGAGGCAATCCGCCATCTCCCGGTCCATATAGAGAGGCGAGGCCAGGTCATAGACCATCTCCGCTGTAGAACTTTTATTTGCATCTATCAAATTGACCATACAGCCGCCCTTATTGCTGATATGATGGTCTATATTGACCGTCAGTCCGGCCCGGCCAAAAACAGCCTTGGCCGCCTCTGGCATACGGTCCGGAGCGCAGTCCAGAACAAAAAACACATCCGGGGCAAATGCACCGTCCATCTGCCCGGCCATATCAAATCCCCACAGGTAAGAAAACACGGGAGGCAGAGCCTCCAGATACAGCCTCAGCTGCTTTTGGGGATAGGCCTGGGATATATATCTGGCAAGACCCAAGCAGGCTCCGGCGCAATCCCCGTCCGGCCGCACATGGCCGCCTATGGCTATAGAACCGGCCCCTTCTATCCACTGCCCCAAAGGGCTCTGCCCTACTCCCATGCTCCCCCCTCCGGCCTATTCCTGCGCCTGATTTTGGCGCATCTCCTCCATTACCTGGTCTATACGCTGGGACATATGCACGCCATACTCTATAGACTGATCCATGATAAATTGTATCTGGGGCGTATGCCGCAAATTGATATTCTGCGCCAACGAGCGGCGTATATATCCCTCTGCGCTCTCCAGTCCGGCCTTGGTGGCCTCCCGGGCCTGCTCATCCCCCAGAACGCTGATCCAGGCCTTGCAAGTCTTTAGATCCGTGGCCACTTCCACAGCCACAACGCTGGTCAAAGGGCTGATCCGGGGGTCTTTGATTTCCCCCCGGATGATATTGGCCAGCTCCCTTTGCACTTCCCCATTGATGCGTATATTCTTTACGCTGTTCTTCCTCACCTGGGCACCTCCACCATGGTGTAGGCCTCCACTATATCCAATTCCTGCATCTGGTCAAAGCCGGCAAACACCAGACCGCACTCAAATCCGGCCTTAACCTCCTTGACATCATCCTTAAAGCGCTTGAGGGAGGCCAACTCTCCGTGGAAGATCTCCTCTCCCTCCCGGCGTATGCGCACCTTGCAGCCTCTCTGGAACACACCGTCCAAAACATAAGAACCGGCGATATTGCCTATGGCGGAAGCCTTGAATATCTGCCGTACCTCGGCATGCCCCAATATCTTCTCCTCGAAAATCGGATCCAGCATGCCCTTCATGGCGGCCTCTATATCCTCTATGGCCTGGTAGATCACCTTGTATAGGCGGATATCCACGCCCTCCCGCTCCGCCGTGGCCTTGGCCATGACATCGGGACGCACGTTAAATCCTATGATAATGGCATTGGAGGCGCTGGCCAGCATGATATCCGACTCGTTGATGGCGCCCACGCCGCCATGTATACACTTGACCACCACCTCTTCGTTGGTCAATTTGAGCAGGGATTGCTTTACAGCCTCCACGCTGCCCTGTACATCGGCCTTGACGATAAGGTTCAGCTCCTTCAGATTACCATCCTTGATTTGGGAGAAGAGGTCGTCCAAGGACATGCGGCTCTTGGTTTCCTCCAGCATCTTCTCCTTGTTCTGGGCCTGGTAAGTCTCGGCATAATTCCTGGCCGTCTTGTCCGAGTCATGGGCCAGGAACACCTCGCCGGCGCTGGGCACATCGCTAAGGCCCAGTATCTCCACAGGCGCAGAGGGCCCTGCCTCCTTGACCCGGCGTCCCTTGTCGTCTATCATGGCGCGCACCTTGCCATAGGCGGCTCCGGCGGAGATAAAATCCCCCACACGCAGCGTTCCCTTTTGTACCAGTACCGTGGCCACAGGGCCTCTGCCCTTGTCCAGCTGGGCCTCTATCACCAGACCCCGGCCCCTGCGCTTGGGATCCGCCTTTAGCTCCAGTATGTCCGCAGAGATCAATATCAGCTCCAGCAGTTCCGGTATGCCTTCTCCGCTCTTCGCCGACACCTGGGCGAATACCGTGTTTCCGCCCCAGTCCTCGGGTATCAGCCCATGCTCAGACAGCTCTTTCTTCACCCTGTCCACATTGGCAGCCGGTTTGTCTATCTTGTTGACAGCCACCAGGATTTCTATGCCGGCAGCCTTTGCGTGATTGATGGCCTCCACCGTCTGGGGCATAACGCCGTCATCCGCAGCCACCACCAGTATGGCTATGTCCGTGGCATTGGCTCCGCGCATACGCATGGCCGTAAACGCCTCATGGCCCGGCGTATCCAGGAAGGTGATCCTGTTCTCACCCAGCTTTACCGTATAAGCGCCTATATGCTGGGTGATGCCGCCAGCCTCCCTGTCCGTCACATTGGTCTTGCGTATGGCATCCAAGAGAGAGGTCTTGCCGTGGTCTACATGGCCCATTACGCAGATAACCGGCGGGCGGGTCTGCATATTGGCCTGGTTGTCCTCCTCTTCCTTGAGCAGCTCCTGTATAACATCCACCTTGACCTCTTTTTCGCAGAGGATCTCATATTCCATGGCGATGTTTTCGGCATCCTCGTAGCTGATCTCCTGGTTCACTGTCACGATCTTGCCGCTCAGGAACAATTTCTTCACTATGGCAGAGGGCTGCATACGCATCTTCTCCGCCAAATCCTTTATAGTCAGCTTCTCAGGGAGTATGATGACCTTGATGGCCTCTTCCTCCGCCTCCGCCTTTTTCTCCGGCTTGATAAAACGGCCGGGACGGTTCTTCAGCTTGTCCTCGGTGTCATAGATATGGTCTTTCTTGTTTCTCTTATCCTTCTCTTTATTGGCAAAGCGCTTTTTATCCCCATCCTTGCCGGACAGCGCAGGCGCCGCACCCCTGCCGGGAGCAGCTCCGGGACGCCCTCCCTGGCCGGGCGCGCCGGGACGGCCGCCTTGACCAAAGCCCGGACGGCCTCCCTGGCCGAAAGCCGGACGGCCATCCTGGCCGGCTCCGCTTCTGTTGTATCCACCCTGGCCGGGACCGCGGTTGTATCCACCTTGGCCTCCCTGGCCGCCTCCGGCCCGGTTATATCCGCCCTGGCCGCCCTGGCTGCCTCCGCTGCGGCTGTATCCGCCCTGGCCGCCCTGGCCGCCTCCGCTGCGGTTGTATCCGCCCTGGCCTCCCTGGCTGCCTCCGCTGCGGTTGTATCCGCCCTGGCCGCCCTGGCCGCCTCCGCTGCGGTTGTATCCGCCCTGGCCGCCCTGGCCGCCTCCGGCGCGATTGTATCCGCCCTGGCCGCCCTGGCCACCTGGGGCGCGGTTGTATCCGTCCTGACCGCCTCTGTTATCCCCATACCGGTTCCCGTATGCCTCATTCCTGCGCCCTTCGCCGGGACGCCCCTGCTGGGCCGGGCGGGCTTGGGAGGTGTTTTGTATCACATTCTGGCCGCCTCTGGACTCGGGACGGGCACTGCGGGGCGCAGTCTGGGCCCCCTCCCCGGAGCGGGGAGCGGCTGCCGGCCTCTGGGGCTGCACATCCTTTTGTATTCTGGGCAAAAATTCTCCGGTGCCCTGTATGCCGGCGGGCACAGGCTGCTTATGCACAGTAGGTCTCTCCGGCTCCGCCACCGGCTGGGAAACCGGAGCTGCGGAAACCACAGGCGGTTTGGCCGCCTGGGGCGCTATCCTCTTCTCCTCCGCCGGAACAGCCACAGGCTTCACATCCTGGGCCGCCGGAGCCTCTGCCGGCCGGACCTGGGGCGCCTTAGGGGGCACCATAGCCACGGCAGGCGTCGGAGAAGGCGGGGTCAGGGGCTTGATGGTAGGACGGACCATAACCCCCGACTGTGCCTTATTCTTTCCATTCCTGTCACGAAAACCCTGGCCTCCCTGGGCGGGACGGCTGCCTCCGGCCTGGGCCTGGGGCCTGACGCCCTGGGGCTGCTGGCCCTTTTGCCCTCCGCCGCTTTGCCCCTGGGGCCTCTGCCCTCCCTGGGCGGGGCGGTTACCCCCGGCCTGGGCCTGCTTTGGCCTGTTGCCCTGGCCCATATTGGAGTGATGGGGATTGCTCACCATAATGATATTTTTCTTTTTTTGGGGTTCCGACACCGTATTCTCCTCAACTGTTCTCTTTGGCATCTGCTGCTTTTGCCGGGCGCTCTCCCCGGCGGGAGATGGATTGGAGGGCCGTTCCTGAACCGGCTGACGGCTCTGGCCCTTGGAGGTTTCCAAGGCGGCGGCAGACGGCCGGGCCGGCTCTGCGGCCTTGGGCGGAGCCGGCGGAGGCGTTTGCTTCACCTCCGGTGCCGCCTTGCCAAAACGCTGTCTGGCCTTTTGCGCATCCATATCCTCCACAGAACTGGAGGCCGTCTTTGCCTCCACCCCGGCTCCGGCATAAAAGGCCAACAGGTCCTTGCTGGGAATACCTAATTCTTTGGACAATTCATAAATTCTTATCTTTCCCATCCGGTACCTCCTCTATGCCCCAAGTTCTTCCTCGATGTATCCTTGGCCCGGCCGCCCCGAAAAGGCCCTGCCCTGCCGGCTTCCTCCCAATCCTCGCCGGCATCCGGGGGCAGATCCACCTTTGCATCCGCATATCCCGCCTTTTCCAGCAAATCCTTTACGCTCTTGGCCAAGCCCTTTTCCAGCACAGCCAGGCCGGAGCGGTACTCCTTGCCTATGGCCCTGCCCAGCTCCTCCTTGGTGCCGTAGAAAAAAATGCTGACCCCATAGTAGGAACATTTGTCCACAAATCGCTTTTTGGTGTTGGCCGATGCGTCCTCCGCCACCACCACCAGCCGTCCGGCGCCGGTTTTTATGGCCTTTTCTGTCTGAAATTCACCGCTGGCCACATTGCGGCCCCTGGCCGCCAGACCCAGCATTAACAATATCCTATCCTGCTTCAACAGATTGCAACTTCCTTTCCAACTCCGAAAATACCGAGCCCTCTATTGTCATTTTCAAGACCCGCTCCAGGGCCCTGGATTTCCTGGCCTTTTGCAGACAGGCCATATCAGAACATATGTACGCTCCTCTGCCGCCCAGACGCCCCTTTGTATCCAAAGCCAGCTCACCGGAGGGCAGGCGCGCTATGCGCAGCAGACTGCTCTTGGGCGCCATGGCCCTGCAGGATACACACATGCGCAAGGGATCTCTTCTCTCCATAGGCCCCCCATTTCCAGGCCTTATTCCACCAGGCCGCCCTACTCCTGCTCCGGCTGAACGAACTCGCCCTCCTGGGCGTATTCCTCCGCATACTCTCCGCCCCGGTATTCGCCATCGGCAAATTCGCCCTCCTGATACTCCTCCGAATACTCCTCCTGGTAGTCATCGTCCTGGTAATCCTCATACCGGAATCCATAGGCATCCTTGGCCTGGGTTTCCGATTTGATATCTATTTTATACCCGGTCAGTCTGGCGGCCAGACGGGCATTTTGCCCCTCCTTGCCTATGGCCAGGGAAAGCTGGTTGTCCGGCACCACCACCTTGGCCGTGCGCTCATCCGGATCCGCAAATACCACAACAATCTTGGCCGGAGCCAGCGCATTCTGTATAAAGTTGGCCGGGTTCTCATCCCAGGGAATGATATCGATTTTTTCGCCCCGCAGCTCCTCCACTATGGTATTGACCCGGGATCCGTTCAATCCCACGCAGGCGCCTACGGGATCCACATTGGAGTCATAGCTCCACACAGCCATCTTGGTGCGGCTGCCCGCCTCACGGGCTATGCTCTTGACCTCCACCACGCCCTGGCGTATCTCGGCCACCTCATTCTCAAAGAGGCGGCGCACCAGCTCGGGATGGGTGCGGCTCACCTGGATCTTGGGAGCCTTGGGCATATCCTTGACCTCCAGCACATAGACCTTGATCCTCTCTGTGGGCCCAAAGACCTCCCCCCGCACCTGCTCCATCTCCGGCAAAATGGCGTCGGCCTTGCCAAGATTGATGCTGATATTGCGGCCTATCTGCCTCTGCACCACGCCGGTGACCACATCCCTCTCCTTTTCCAGGAACTGGCGGTAGATCACGCTGCGCTCTTCCTCCCTTATGGTCTGCAGTATGACATTTTTGGCATTCTGGGTGGCTATGCGGCCAAATTCCTTGGAGTGTATCTCTACCCGGACCACATCCCCCAGGCCGGCCTCCAGAGAAATGCCCTGGGCCTCCTCCAGGGAGATTTGGAGGGAGGCGTCCTCAACGGCGTCCACCACTTCTTTCTGCGCATAGCAGTGGAACTCTCCGGTTTCCCGGTCTATCTCCACCACGGCGTTGTCCATGGTGCCGAAATGGGTCTTGCAAGCGGTCAAAAGCGAATTTTCTATGGCCCCAAACAAGGTTTCCTTGCTGATATCCTTTTCTTTTTCCAGCATATCCAAGGCCTGGAGCAGCTCGCTGCGTTCCGGTTTCTCTTCCCTCTTGTCCCTTTTTTCCCTTGCCATCTTCTCTCTCCTGCTTAAAAATCCCATGCCAAATTGATCTTTGCTATCTTATCCCTCTGAAAGCGCCGCCCGGACACCACCACATCCCGGGCATCGTAGGACTCCAAAACGCCCTCCCACTGCTTGCTGCCGTCTACGGCGGCAAAGAGCTTCAGTTCCACCTGGGCGCCCAGGCTCTTGGCCAGATGCCTGTCCTTGCGCAGGGCCCGTCCCAGTCCCGGGGAGGACACCTCCAGCACATAGGCTTCCGGCACAAAATCCTCCGCATCCAGGGCATCGGAAAAGGCACGGCTGACCTTTTCGCAATCCAGTATGTCCACGCCGCCGGGCTTGTCTATATATGCCCGCAGATACCACACCCCGGCCTCCCGGACATATTCCACATCATAAATCTCCATGCCCAAGGCTGAGGTGATGGGTTCCAACACTCTCTCCGCCCTGGGGGAAATGCCCTCCTTCTTCTCTTTCTTCTCCAAAAATCCACCCTGCTTTCTGACATGGCCAACAACAAGGAAAGAGTGGCGGTTGGCCACTCTTTCTCTTATAAACCATCATGCTCACTAAATCCATCTAAGCACATTTCCCTGCTCTTGTCAAGGGATTTACCGCATAATATCCAGAAAAATGGACACAATGGCCGGATCGAACTGCCCGCCGGAGCAGCGGCGTATCTCCTCCAGCGCCTCCTCTTCCATCATAGCTTCTTTATATACCCGGGCGGATACCATGGCATCAAAGGAATCCACCACCAGCAGTATACGGGAAAACAGGGGTATCTCATCCCCGGACAGCCCCCGGGGGTAACCGCTGCCGTCATAGGACTCATGGTGGCTGTAAATGTATTCGGCCACATGGGCTATCTCCGAGGCGGACTGCGCAATGCGGAATCCCGCCTCCGAATGCTTCTTCATCTCCTCCCACTCCGCCTCATCCAACCGCCCGGGCTTGGTCAGAATGGAATCCGGCACGCCTATCTTGCCTATATCGTGGAGTATGGCATACAGCTTTAGATCGTCCAACTCCGACGCATCCAGGCCCAGCCTGCGGCCTATCTCCTGAGAGAGGGTCACCAGCCTCTGGGCGTGCTCCTCCGTTTCATAGCTGCGTTCGTACAGCGTGCGCTGCAGGGAGGCCACTGTACCGCTGCGGCCGGATTTGCTCTCCAACAGCTTGTTGCGGTACATCCTGTCCTCCGCCCGCTTAATCATGCCGTCCAAGGGCGTGTGGGGATCTTTCTGCGTATCAAGACCCAGGGCCATGCTGGGTACCACCATCTCCCCCATATGGGCCAGACAGTTCCGGGATATGCGCTCCGCCACAGCCTCGCCCCGCTCCCTGTCGGTCCTGGGCAGTACCAACAGAAACTCATCCCCTCCCCAGCGTATCAGCTTGTCCTCCGGGCCGGTGGCCTCCCGCAGGGCCTTGGATATATTGACCAGCAGCCTGTCCCCCTCCTCATGGCCCAGCAGGTCATTGGTGATCTTTAGGCTGTTCACATCCCCCAAAATCACCGTCACCGGGAAATTCTCCCTGGAGAGCCATCTTCCGGACTCCTTATAATAGTAATTTCTGTTGTACAATCCCGTCAGCTGGTCATTATAGCTGAGAAATTCCAGTTCCCTAGTCCTCTCCATCTCCAAAGTCACATCCCGGAACACCAAAACCACTCCAGAGATCTCCTTAGACCCCCGTATGGGAGCGGCTGTGCCGGCCACCGTCTTGGCCCTGCCCTGTTTGGAACAGATTTCCAGGGCCTCGAAACCCACCTCACCGTCCACCTCCAGCACCTGCTCCACCAGACTGCCCTTGCCCAGCAGCCCGGCCGCAGAAAAAACCTTGGAAAAGGCCATACCCTTGGCCTCCTCCCGGCTCCAGCCTGTGATCTCCTCGGCGGCGGGATTGATATTCCACACCTCGCCATGCCTGTCCATCATCAATATGCCATCGCCTATGGATTGAATGGTGGTACCCAACAGCTCCCTCTCATGCCGCAGTCTGGCCTGGGTTTCCAGCCGCAGCGCAAGCTCCTCCTTCTGCCGCAGATTGACCATGGCCAAATAGGAGAGCATACGGACATTGATGTGCATAAACTCCGCCACATGCTCGAACTGCTCTCTGGTCATGCGGGGCACCTGATCCAAGGCCCTGGCAAACTCCTCCTCATCTGCGCCTATCTCCCGGGCATACTCCATAATCTGGCTCAGATCCTTATCCGGCTCCAAAACCTGGCCCATCAGCCAGTTGGCTATATGGACATCCCCCACCTTAATACTGGCGCCGCCGTCCATCAACCCGGCGCTCAGGCAGGGCGACACTGTATAGGGCGCATCTGCGGGATTGCCTATGACTGCATCTGAGTACTTGCAGAGTTCCAGGCCCTTTTCCGTTCCCCGGACCACATCATAACAAAAATGGGTGAATTGACTGGGCCTGGTAATGGGCGTACCGTCCGGCCTAGTAATAACGCTGGCAAGACCCATGGCCTTGGAAAAAGCATCCTGTAAGGCCTGCACCTGCTCCAGGTCAAACAACTCCTCAAATGCCAAATGCCTGCTCTTCATAAATTTCCGGCCCTTTCACTGTGCGAAAAGAATACTATTCCCCTGATACCAGCCCTTTTGACAACCTATTGACAGGCAAACAAAAAGGAGATTTGTGTACATTGTACACAAAATCTCCAATCCTGTCCATAAATAAATCAAACTTCCCTGCATGTCCGTTATTTATCAATCATTTATTGTTTGTTTATATAGTACTTCGGAACTATTCCCTATAAAATTGTACAAATAGGATATAGGGACTATTTTTGTCCTGCGGGTTTGACTATCACCGTGGTCAAATACCCCGCCCCGGCATCTATCTCCTCCAGGCTGCGAAATATCCTCTGCTCCGGCTGGCCGCATTGGCTGACGGCGTATATATCCAGCTCCTCCTCACGGGATTTTTCCCGCAAAAAATCCAGCAGAGCCTCCAGCTGCCGCCCGCTTTTCATATACACCTTGGTGCCGGGCCACCAAGCCGAGGCAAAGCCCCCCTCCTCCTGGGATTGGTATGCGCCGGGCAGTATATGTATGGGCTGGGCATTGTCCCCCAGGGATAAGCCCAGGGCGGCGGCGACTGAGCAAAAGCTGGGTATGCCGCTGACCATGCGGGCCGTATAGCCGGCAGCCAAGGCCCTCTGATGCATATAGTTATATGTGGCATACACCGCAGGATCCCCTATGGTCAAAAAGGCCACATCCAAACCCTTATCCAGACTCTGGGCCAACTCGCCAAAGACCTGGTCATAGAACAGGTCCAGCCTATGCCTATCCTTGATCATGGGAAAGGGACGGCAAAGTATTTCCTTGCCCTCCAAATCCACGGCCTGGGAGGCGATTTTGTAGGCATGGCAATCCCGGGCCGGGCTGGCCGGCAGCACCACCACCGCCGCATCCCTAATACATTGCACAGCCTCCAGACTGATCCACCGGGGATCACCACAGCCCACGCCCACGCCGTACAACCGGCCCCTGTTTTCCCCCTCAGCCACCTTGCTCATGATTCCTCCTTGCGGGCAAAATAATACCGCTGCCGCCCCAAATGATCCCCATAAGCATGGGGAGATAGCCCGAACACCTGTTCAAATATGCCCCTCTCGGCCAACGCGCCCGGCTCTCCCTGGGCCACGGCCCGGCCCTGCTGCAGCAGCAAGAGGCTGTCCGCCAACTCCATGGCTTGGGGCAGATCATGCATGACTGCCACCACAGCCTTGCCCTCCGCGCGCAGCTCCCGAAGCAGTGCCAAAAGCTCTAATTGACAGTAGAGATCCAGATATGTGGCCGGCTCGTCCATCAACAGCACCGGCGCCTCTGTGGCCAGGGCCATGGCCAGATATACCTTTTGCCTCTGTCCACCGGACAGCGTGTCCACCTGCCTATGTTCCAGATCCTCTATGCCCAGCCTCTCCAGACAGCGTCTGGCCGCCAGCCTGTCCTCCGCTCCGTAGCGGCGGGGATAGGACAGATGGGGAAAACGGCCGTGCAGCACCAGGCGGCCGGCGGAAATGCGGCCCGGAGGGGAGAATTGGGCCAGATAGGACAATGTGGCCGCCCTTTTGGAGGGCTGCATGGAAAAGAGGGATTCCCCCTGCCAATAGGCATCCCCTCCCTGTCTGGCCGCCAATCCGGCCAGGGTTTTTAACAGTGTGCTCTTACCGCTGCCATTGGGGCCGGCCAGAACCGTGATCTGCCCGGGCGCAAAGACGGCACAGATATCTTCCAGCGCCCTGTGCCGACCATAGGCGGCGCTAAGCCCCTCCACTCTAAGCACGATTCCTCCTCCTGCCCACAAACAAAAGCCACAAGAAAAACGGCGCTCCCACAAAGCTGAGCACTATGCCCACAGGTATCTCAAAGGGAGCAAAGGCCAGCCTGGCCAGCATATCACAGAGCAACAAAAACAAACCGCCCAGCAATGCCGACAGCGGCAGGAAATATGCCATCTCCCCTCCGGCCAGCATGCGCGCCACATGGGGGATGATCAGACCCACAAAACCCAACAGGCCGGCAAAACTGACAGCCGCGCCGGCCAGTATGGAGGCCAGAGCCAGAAAGAGCAGCCTATAGGCCTCCACCGGCAGGCCCAGCGCCGCCGAACGCTCCTGACCCAATGAGAGCAGCTCCAGCTCGTTCCGAAACCAATAAACAGCCACAGCCGCCCCGCCTATGGCCAGGGCAGAGGGCAAGATCAAACGTCCGTTCACACCTGCCAGGCCGCCGATCTTGAAGGCATTGCCGGAGATCAGAGAGGCCTCATTCAAGGTGAAAATGGCATCCTGTATGCCCCCCAGCAGACTGTTGACCCCCACGCCGGCCAAAATCAGGGTCAGGCGGGAGGACCCGGTCTTTTTGCCCAGGAAAAACACCAGCATACAGGCAAAAAAAGCTCCCAAAAAGGCCGCCAGGGGCAGAAGACGGTAGGCGCCCGGCAGCAGTATGCCCGCCAGGGTGACGGCCACGCCGGCTCCGCTGTTTACGCCTATCAAATTTGGCCCGGCCAGAGGATTGTCCAACACCGTCTGTATAACCGCCCCGGCCAGCGCCAGCGCCATGCCTGCCAATATGCCCGCCGCCACCCTGGGCAGCCGCACATAGAGCAATATGCGCCCGGCCTTGGACAGGGGCTGTCCGCCGATAATCTCCCCGTAGGCCGACCAGGGCAAGGATACGGCCCCCAGCCCCATGGCCAAAAGGGCTACAATCGCCAGCGCCAGCAGGGCTGCGGCTATGTACACCGCCCCCCGGGCCGGCGCCCCGGCCTTGCGCTTACTCCTCTCCATAGAGGTAATCGGCCAGTATGGTATAGCTCTCCCCCCAGCGACTGTTGGGCTTTAAATGGAACAGAGCCTTGGGCAATACATAGTAGCGCCCTTCCTGCACAGCGGTCAGCCCCGCCCAGGCCTGATGGCTGGTCAGGAGTTCCTCCACCTGCGCCATGGCCTTTTCCTCAGACTCTCCCATGGTGGTGACAAAGATATATTCGGGATCCGCCTCCACTATGGCCTCCACAGACAAATCATCCAGCAGCGAGCCGTCCTCATCCGCTATATTGACACAGCCCAGATCCTTGAGCATGGCGCCGGCCGTGGAGTCTGAACCCTTGGCCTTTACGCCGGTGGAAAAGGCTCTGAGAAACAAAATACGGGGAGCCTCCCCCTGGATACGGGCCTTCTGCGCCTCTATCTGCTCCGCCACGGCCTCAACATTTTGCGCATACATATCCTCTCTTCCCGTCCAAGTTGTCAGCCTAACCATCATATTCTCATAATCTTCAAAATCTTCCACAGTAAAATATACCGGAGTAATCCCGGCATCCTCCAGAGCAGGGAGCAAATCCACATGCTCGCTGACCTTGGCATTAAGCAGCACGGCCTCCACGCCCAGATCCACCAGGGCCTCCAGATTGGGGCTTTTCAGGCTGCCCACCAGAGGCGTTCCCTCCGGCAGGGTCAAAACATCCGGCGCATCCTCCGTTGTCGCCGCCAGCTCCCCCCCGGCCAGGATCCAGGCATCCGCCAGGCTGCCGGAAAAGGCCGCCGTCACCATAGCCGCATCCAATGTAAGCTCCCTGTCCAGATCATCCCGAAACACCACGCCTACAGGCTGGGAATCTGCCACAGTTTCCTCGGCCACAGTGGCGGCAGCGCTCTCCGACGCCCCGACAGAGTCGCTCTCCACTGTTTCCACCGCTCCCTTTCCTCCACAGGCCCCCAGAGCCAGGGTGCAGCCCAATACCACCACAAACTGTAACAATCGCTTTATCATCTCTTCCTCCCAATGGTAAAATCTATATTTCCGTTCCTTCTTGGCACCTGCAGGGGCCGGCATAGGCCTGGAAAATCAACCCGGCAGGGCTAGTCTCAGAGGCTTGGGACAGCTGCCCCGGCCGGGTTCCATATGCCATACAGGCCAAGACAGCTGCCAGAGCCAGTCCATAGCCAGGGCTTTGGACTCAGCGTGAACCCCTGCCTCTGTCAGGTCTGGATCTTGTTCAAGGCTGGTCCAATACGCAAACCGCCATTCAGGCAACAACTCGGCCCAATTACCCGGTCCAATTCCTCAGCCAGGACGCAAACCCCTGCCTCAACCATAGCTTTTCCCTGTTCAGGCCACAGCCTCCCCGGCCAGGGCCTCCTCCAGGCGGCGCAGATACAGCTCCTGTATGCCGGCATATTCCCCCAGCCCCTTGGCCAGACCCCGGACGGCATAGCCGGCCGCCTCCAATTGTCTGGCGTAGGAATCCGAATTTTCCAGCATATCATTATGCACATGGTCCCCGGCCACCAGCATCAGCGGCAACAGCAGGAATCTGGGGCAGACCTGGGGCGGGGGCAGCAGGGGCAGCACATCCTCCAATTGCCTCTCCCCCTCCAGCGTGGACACAAAGCAATGCTCTCCGGCTAAGGATCGCAAAGCCTGCTCCATCTCCCCATAGGCCCGGTCCGCAGGATGGTGGCTGCCATGGCCCATAAAGAACAGCCCCTCCCCAGCCTCCCGCCCGGCTTCCCGGAGGATGGCCTCCGCCGCCGGCAGATAATACCCGGACCCCAGCAAGGATTGGCCTATGCGTATGGAGCGAAACAAGCCACTGCTCTCCAGAGCCTCCCGGCGCATTTTGGCACATTCTATGCCATCAATGATATGGGTGGGCAGCAGGCAGACCTCCTCCACACCTTGCTTTGCCCAAGCCTCCAAGGCCTGGGCCACAGAGGGAAAGGTCTTTCCCTCCTTCTTGGATATAATGCCCCGCACCATGGCCGAGGTAAAAGCCTCCCCCACCATCCGGTCCGGGTATAAGGACTGAACCCTTTTCGTCAATGCGTGTATATTTTTCTCCCGGGTTTCCGGAAAGGTAGTGCCAAAACTAACCAACAATATACCTTTTTGCATATATGCCTCCTATACCCGCCCCGACGCGCTAAAACGCCGGCAAAGCGCCAAAAAATGTCGGGAAAAATCCGGACAGGAGGGCAGGTATAGCATGGGCAGGCCCCAAAAATGCCTCTCCCCCACCACACAGGCCTCCCATCGCCTCCCGCCCAGGGGCTTGACGGCCAGACAGTCCGATCCCGCATCCTCAACATCATAATAATGGAACTCATGGGCGCGTATGCCCTGGTCGCCCGTCCATGCCCCTCCCTGCTTCTCCTTAAGCGTAATATATCCAAAACGCCCCAGACGCTCCGCATTAAAGGCCTGTCCCGGCAATACGCCCAGCATATCCCGGGGTTCATCCCCCTCTGCCAGAAGCTGCTTTTGCAGATAAAAGAATCCCCCGCCCTCGGCCACCGAAGGCATACCCGCCTCCAACGCCCCCCGTATCTGCGCCCGCATAGCGGCATTGGCCTCCAACTCCCTGCCATATAACTCTATGTACCCGCCTCCCAGCCACAAACCCTGTACCCGGGGCAGAAGGCTGTCCTCCAAGGGAGAAAAGAACACCAGTTCTGCCCCAGCCTCCTCCAAAGCGGCCCAATTCTCCCTGAAAGAGAAACAAAAGGCCCTATCCCTGGCCACGCCTATGGACAGCTTACCCCCCGAGGGGACCTCCGGCCGGGGTGGCAGGGGCAGTATCCTGCGGGTCGTGGCCGCCAGGGCATGAAAGTATTCCCTGTGGATGTTTTCTCCCAGTACCTTAGATGCCTGCTGCACCATCTGCAGCCATCCCTCCACCTCCTCCGGCCGCAGCAGGCCCAGATGGCGGGAGGGTATGTGCCATTGGGGCATATCCGGCCAATACCCCAGAGGCAGTATGCCCAGCTCCTCCTCAATCCGGGGGGCCAGCAGAGCGAAGAGAGAGGGGCTGCAGCGGTTTAGCCACACGCCCCGTATGCGCTTATCCGTATCATATTCCAAAAATCCCTTGAGCAGGGCCAGCAAACTGGGCCCCATACCCTTGACATTTACCACCAGCGCTATGGGCAGATCCAAGACCTGGGCCACATGGTAGGCGCTGGCCTGGCTGCTAACGCCTCCCAAGCCGTCGTAGATGCCCATAGCCCCTTCCACCAGCGCCATATCCGCCGCCTCCAGCCCCCGCTGCCACTGGGCCTCCAATGCGGATGGCTGGGAAAAAAACAAATCCAGATTTAGGCTGGGCCGCCCTGTAACGCTCTCATGGAACATGGGGTCTATGCGGTCAGGCCCGGTCTTAAATGAGGCCACCCGCCCATATTCCTCCCCCAGCCAGTGAAGCATGGCGCTGGCCAGCATAGTTTTTCCGTGGCCGCTGCCCGGCGCCGCCAGCAGCAGAGCCGGCTTTTGCCGGGAATCACAGCCCCGGGACAGGGCCCCATCCGGCTCCGGCACAGCCCCTTGCCCCGCCAACTCCCAGGCCGGCTTTTGCCGG
>JBGYPP010000024.1:0-10651 GCA_041838515.1 Acetatifactor sp.
GATTCTTTATCCCATCCGGAGTTTCTGGCCACTTCCCTTCCCTGTATAGTTCGACGCATTTCCGCTTGTACTTGTAACTATAACGCATAAAAAAATACCCTCCTTACTGGTTGTCCAGTAAAGAGGGTACATATCATTAGCGCGATGCCCTTTTTCTTTACGCAAAGTTAAGGGGGTGTTGCAGTAACGATTTTTAATCATTACTGCAACACCTCCCTTGCTCTATTCTATTCCTTGCCAATAAAGCCCGAAAATCCACATCAGCCAAATCCTACGCGCCAAACAGCCGCTTACATGGCCCTGCCGCCGGGGAATATACCGCCCGGCCTCCGCCTGCCATATCCCCGCCTAAGGCTTTGCATCTACAGTGATATCCCCGCTGACAGTGTCTATCTTCAGCGTATAGGAACCGCCCGCCATCGTTGGAATATTGCGAAATCCGCTGACACTCTCCGTATCCAGGACCATGGCCAGATTTGGCGCCAAGCCCACATTTACATTGCCGCTGACCGTTGCCAGATCCATATCCTCCCGGGCCTCCTCCACATATAGCTCTATATTGCCGCTGACATTAGTGGCCTTGCCCTCTCCCAGGACAGCGCCAAGAGAGATATCCCCGCTGACATTATTCAAAGAAAACCCTCCCTGCAGGGATGTCACTTCGATGTCGCCGCTGACATTTGTCACCTCTACCTCTTCCCTGGCTGCCAGAGTTCCGGCTTGGATGTGGCCGCTGTCGCTCTCCAAATGTATGGATTCCGCCTCCATATCCCCAGCCACCAGGTTTCCGAACACATTTTTCAAATGCAATTTCCCGGATAAAGCCCTTGCCTGTTTCATGCGCAAATCCCCTGTCGTGTAGGCCTCCACATCCTCCAAGGCCAGACGGCTCTGGTCCGGAAGATATACAACCACCCGGCCAGTCCGCTTTCCCCGGGACATAAACCACCAAAAAGGCCTTTTTTTTGCATGTTCCACATTCCAGGTATTATCCTCTACAGAGATACGCACAGGTTTCTCCCCCAGATCCCCGGCGCTGTACACCTCCACCCTGGCCTGCTCTCCGGACAGTATGTCCAAATCCCAATATCCCCCCTCCATCCATACCCGCAGATCCCGTATGGCCGAGGCATCCACATCCACCGACTGTATCAATGCCTCACGGCCAGATGACCTGTCCCTTTGCCTCCACCGGCTTGGACCCCTCCATCCCCATTGCGCCCAGCCTTCCTGCATCAGCCAGAACATCAGGCCTATCAGGAAAACACAGGCCAGCGCCAGCAAAATAGTCCATATCCACTTAACTCTCTTGCTCAAATTTGCTTTCATAGCCCCATCCTCCCCGCGTTTTTCCCATCCTTTTCCTCCAAATCCGGCTAGCGCCGCCGCAGCCACAGACTCAATATCATATCCACACAAGCGCCGGCAGGAAATACCAGCCAGGTGATATGCCACAAGCCCGTAGAAAAGCTCAGCAGGAAGTAGAGTATGAGTATGCCCACCCAAACGCTGCCCTTGACGGCCTCCCGAAACTCCTTATCCTCTTCCTTCTGACTCTTCCAGGCCTTGTATTCCTCCACTGCGCTCTCCCCCATCTTTTCATAAGAGGGATATGCCTTGCGCATATACACCAGAGCCATGGTGGGAATAACACAGAGAAGCATTGCCACCATCAGGGCTATCACATCCTCATCCACTTCCCCCCTGCCTATATGTATATCCTCCCCCAGGCTGCTGATGCCTATCAGCGCCATGCCGGCCAGTATATACATACCCACAGATATAGCCGTTACCAGGGCTTTTTTCTTCTTGTTCGGATCTTCCACAAATCCCAGTTCCACAGCATCCTCCTTTACCAGCTCCCGCAGCAGCTCCCGCACATCCCCTATGGAATACAACACGCTGTCATAGGCATCCTTCTCCGACTGCCCCCTTGCCACCATGTCGTCATATTTCTCACAGCCGTTGGACAGTATCTCCTCTTTCATATCCAAAATCCGCCGGGTCTTGGGCGCTCCCTCAAACATACGTTCTATATCCCTGCGCAGTTGTTCCCTCATGCTCTCCTCCTTATCCTATCAGCATCTTGTCTATCAGCACCTTTGCGTTCTCCCATTCCTCCTTAGCCCTCTGGTACTGCTCCCGTCCCAGTGCTGTGATGGAGTAATACCTGCGCCTGGCGCCTACGGCCTCATCCCCCCAATAGGTCTTGATGGCTCCGGCAGCCTCCAGACGGCGAAAGGCCGCATACAGTGTGGCCTCCTTGAGTTCGAATTGCTCATTGGTCTTTTGGGATATGCTCTTATTGATCTGATAACCATAACTATCCCCCTCCAGCAAATGGGCCAAAATGATGTTCTCCGTATGCCCACGGAGCAAATCCGCTGTGATGGACATCTCCCTCCCTCCTTTCCCTGTTGTAATACCATATTATCATTAGTTACTATATCTGTCAATGTATAAAATAAAATAAGATAAATAAAATTCCAAACTATATATGGTTTCAAATTATCATTCTCAATACAATACATAATGCTCTGAGGGAAATTTGTCTGCCGCCAATCTTTTCCAGGAGCGCTGACCCAGGCCGCCCCCCTTTCTTCCACAAAAAAAGGAGGCCTAAGCCTCCCTAAATCCCAGCAAAAACGGACTAGAACCCTCTCCACAGGCCTCCTGCGCCTACAACAGGGCAAACAGAGGAACCAATACCACCGTCATCACCCCGGCCACCACGATGGCCAGGCTGCCCATAGCACCTTGGACGGCGCCCAGCTCCATGGCCTTGGCCGTACCCAGCGCATGGGCGGAAGTGCCTATGGCCAGCCCCTGGGCCATGGGATCTTTGATGCCAAACAGACGGCAGAGGGTTTCCGCCAGCATATTTCCACATATACCGGTGATGGCTATGGCCAGGACGGTGATGGTGGCCATGCCCCCCATCTTCTCGCTCAAGCCCATGCCTATGGCCGTGGTGATGGACTTGGGCAACAGAGTGATGTACTGGGCCTGGCTCAGGCCAAAAAGGCGGCTCAGCGCCCAGACCGAGGCCAGCGCCGTCAGCGTGCCGGCGCCTATGCCCCCCAATATGGCCACAGGATGGCGCCGCAGCAGGGCCAACTGCTTGTACAGGGGTATGGCCAGGGCCACGGTAGCCGGGGTCAGCAGGATCTGCAGGGGCCGCACCTGGGCAGTGTACGCCTCCACCGGCACGCCCAGGGCCAAAAGGCAGATAATGATCAGGGCCACAGCCGCCAGCATGGGAGAGGCCAGGGGCGTTTTCGTCTTCCTCCGTATCCACAGCCCCGCCTGATAGGCCAACAAGGTCAAAACCAAGGCAAAGTATGCCGACTCAATCCACATGGCCATCCCCCTTTCCCCTGCCCAACAGCCAATCCGCCGTCTTGCCGGTGATACCAAATACCAGTATGGTGGTGGCCAGACTGATAGCCAGCATGGGCAGAAAGAAGCCCTTGAGCAGCTCCAATTGCCCCACTATAGCCACAGTGGGCGCCACAAAGAGCAGAGGCATGATCTCCAACAAAAAATTGCCGGCTTTCTCCGCCCTGGCCAAGCTGATGCGGCCGCTGATCAATCCGGCCAGCAGGATCAGCATACCATAAATACCCGCCGCCACCGGCAGGGGGATGAGCCGCTCCAGCACCTCCCCGGCCAAAGAAATGCCCAGCAACAGGGCCAAAGAACGCAAAAACTCCATATCAATCCCCCTCCCGGCCCTTTAGGTTCTCCCAGGCCTTATAAATCACACTCTTGGACAGTTTCCTATCCCTGGCCACCTGCTTCATGGCCGCCCTGGCATCCATGCCCATGGCCAGATACATCTCCATATGGCCGCCTATGTCCATGCCGCTCCAATCCGGCGCAGAGGGGGCAGCTCCCTCCACCACCAGCGCAAACTCCCCCCGGGGCGTATGCTCCCTGTAATGGGCCGCCGCCTGGGAGAGGGATATGCGCCGGGTTTCTTCAAATTTCTTGGTCAACTCCCGGGAGAGAGATATGCGTCTCTCTCCAAAGGCCTCCAGCATATCCTCCAGACAGTCTGCCAGCCTATGGGGAGCCTCATAAAAGACCAGGCTCCGCTCCTCCCCGGCCAGCTCCTCCAGCCTGCTGCGCCTCTCCTTTTTCTCCCGGGGCAAAAAGCCCTCAAAGCAAAAACGCCGGCCGGGCAGGCCGGAGAGCGCCATGGCCAAAATGGCGGCATTAGGTCCGGGCAGACCATAGACCGGCACCCCCTGGCTGTGGCACAGATCCACCAGCTCCTCTCCGGGGTCGGATATGCCCGGCATGCCGGCATCGCTGACCAGGGCCACCCTCTGGCCCTGGAGCATGGCGTGTACCAGCCCGGGAGCCTTTTCCATGCGGTTGTGTTCGTGATAGCTGACCAAAGGCTTGGACAGGCCCAACACCTGCAACAGCTTCCGGCTGTTTCTGGTATCCTCCGCAGCCACCACATCCGCCATGGCCAGGGTCTGGGCCAGACGGAGGGACATATCCTCCAGATTGCCTATGGGCGTGCCGCACAGATACAAGGCCCCCACGCCGCCGGACGGCTGCTTCTCCTCCATATGCGCCCCCTCCTCAAAATCCATAATGCTCCCGCACCTCCCGGCTGTACACGCCCGGCTCCGAAAACAGGGCCAGGGGCGGCTCTATGCGCAACTCCCCACCCCCGCCCTTACGCGCCTCCAGCAGTACCATCTTCGGCTCCTTGTCCATATATGGATGGACAAAGCGCATACGCTTAGGTTCCAAGCCCACCCGGCACAGGACGGTGATCAGCTCCGCCAGCCGCCGGGGCCGGTGTACCAAAAAAAACAACCCTCCCGGCTTCAGCAGCTTGGCACTCTGTCCTGCCACATCGGAAAAATCACACAACAGTTCGTGCCTGGCTATGGCCTTGGGCGCCCGGGGATTGGCCAAGCCGTGACTCTCTTTCATATATGGCGGATTACAAGTGATACAATCAAAGGAAGCGGCCCCAAAAATGCCAGCCGCCTCCCGAATATCCCCCTCCACCATGGAGATACGGCCCTCCAGGCCGTTATATGCTATACTGCGCCGCGCCATATCCGCGCAGGCCGGCTGTATCTCCAGCCCCACTATGGAAGAGGCCCGGCTCTTGGCCGAGAGCAGCAGGGGGAGAATGCCATTGCCGCTGCCCATATCCAGAACCCTATCCCCAGGACGGATACGGGCAAAGCCCGAGAGCAGGACGGCATCCATGCCAAAGCAGAAGTATTTGGGGTTTTGGATGATATGCAAGCCGTGCAGCTGTAAATCATCCAATCTCTCCCCCTCCAACAACTCAATTCCCATAGTGTCCGTCTTTCCCCTCAAAAGCCCTCTTTCTATCCCTGCCTGCAGCTTTGTCCGACCAACTGCGCCCCTGGCCTCCCTGCTGGCCGCCGTTTTTGCCTCCGCCAAACTGCCTGTGGCCGCCGGCCGGCCTGCCCTGTGCAGACTCCTTCTGGCCCCGGCCGCTCCTGGCCTCTCCTCCGGCCCAGGGCTTCTCTGCGCCTGTCTGATGCCGGTTTTGCCTGGCCGGCTTCTCCCTCCTGGGAGGCCTGGCCTCACCGCCCTGTTCCTGCCTCTCCTGCCTCTCAAGCTGCTCCAGCCGGGACAGCTCCTCCAGGCCGGCCGGGTTCTCCTCCCTGCGGGGCCGCCGTCCCCTGCCCACAAATTCCAGCTGGGAGGCCTCGTATTCCCTTACCTCCCTGTTTTCTCCGGTGTCCACCTTCACCTTGACCCTCTGGCGCAGCACATTGACATGGATGACCTCTCCCTCCACGCCCTGGGCATCTCTGGCTAAAGCGCCTATGGGTGGCAGCGTCTTATTCAGCTCCTCATAAGTCTCCTGCTCATGGGTCAGACAGCACATCAATCGGCCGCATACCCCGGAGATCTTGCCGGGATTGAGGGAGAGATTCTGCTCCTTGGCCATCTTGATGGACACGGGCAGGAAATTGGACAGATGCTTATGGCAGCACAGGGGACGGCCGCACATGCCTATGCCGCCTATCATCTTGGTTTCATCCCGCACGCCCACCTGCCTTAGCTCTATGCGGGTGCGAAACAGCCCAGCCAGATCCTTGACCAGCTCCCGAAAATCCACCCGTCCGTCAGCGGTGAAATAGAACAAAAGTTTGCTATTGTCAAAGGTGCATTCCGCATCGATCAGCTTCATCTTCAGGCCGTGGTCGGCTATCTTTTGCCGGCACATGGCCATGGCCTCCTTTTCCCTGCGGCGGTTGGCCTCAGCCCTCTCCACATCCTCCGGCGTGGCCAGGCGGACTATGGGCTTGAGAGCATGGGGGATTTGCTCTTCCGGCAGATCCTGTATATCCGAAACCGCCGTGCCCAGCTCCAGCCCCCGGGAGGTTTCCACCACCAGCTTGTCCCCCCTGGCCACATGGTTCTCTCCGGGATCAAAGAAATAGATTTTGCCGGCTATCTTAAAACGCACGCCTACGATTTTCATGTCCAAAGCTCCTTCCCCAGCTATCCCTTTTCCCGTATTTCCAAAAAGAGCAGTTCCATGGCCAATTTGGCCTGCACATTGGCCCGCAGGCGGATTTTGGCCTTTTCTATGGCCTGCAAAACCTCTTCCAGACCACCATAGCTGCTGCGCTTGGCCGCCTCGGATATGGAGGGCAGCTCATCCTTGAAGATCACGCCGCCCCCGTCCTGGGTGGCCTTAAACAGCAGCACGTCCCTGTACCAGGCGGCCATCATATCCAAGTATTCATCCATACCCAGCCGCCCGTCCTCCATCTGCCCCACGGCGGCCATGATTTCCGTCACATCCATCTCCCGTCCATGCTTGGCCAGGGCTATGGCATGCTGCCGCAGCTGTTCAAAATCCTCATTCCGGGCCAGATCCTTGGCCCTGCCCACATTGCCCCGGGCAAAAGCCGCGCACACCGCCGCCTTGTAATCCGGCACGCCCAGATTTTCCATCAGATGGGCCTTGAGGCGGCCTTCAGGCACCGGTTTCATCAATAGCTGCACGCAGCGGCTCTGCACTGTGGGCAATATGGTGTGGGCGCTGTCAGCCAGCAGCAGTATGACCACATAATCCGGCGGCTCCTCCAGCGTCTTTAACAGCGCATTCTGCGCCTGGACCGTCATTTTCTGCGCCTCCGGCACTATATATATCTTGTACGGGCCGCTGTACGGCTTGATATGCACATCCTGGGAAATCTGCTCCCGCACCTCCTCCACGCTGATGGTGCCAGGCTTCTCCCTGTGCAGGGTGATGATGTCCGGATGGTTCTTGCTCAGAGCCTGCCGGCAGGAATGGCATTCCTGACAGGGATTTAGACGGCTTTGCTGGCACTGGAGCGCCATGGCAAAGACCCTGGCCACGAACTCCTTGCCACTGGATTTTTCTCCGCAAAACAAATAGGCATGGGAATTTTTGCCCGATGCCAAAATATTGCGAAAATGCTCTTTCATGGCCTCCTGGCCGACTATATCCTCAAAACGCGCCACGCAGCACTCCCCCCTAGGTGAACAAATCCAAAAGCAGTCCCCGTATCTCGCCTATCTTGGCCAATATGGCCAGATTGTCCTTCTCCTCTTTCATCAATTCCTGCGCCAGCTGGTCCAAATTCTCATCCACCAGCCGCACTATGCCATATACTCTATGCCGCCCCTTCCTGTCCAGAAAATTTTCCCGGGCAAAGGAATGGGAGCGGTTGATGATCTCATTCATAAACTCCTTGACCAGGCTGCGGTAATGCCGCATGTCCTTGACATCCCGCCTCTTGGCCAGCTGGTTGCCCTCCTCCTGTATCCTGTCCATCAGCAGGGCCAGCTTGGTCTGCAATTCCGATTCCTGTATGCGGCTGGCCAGGGCAAAGCGGAAATCCTCCTCCGCCGGACGGGCGGCTTTGCCCTCTGGCGCCTGCAGCTGTCCCGCTCCGGTTATGGCTTTGATATCCATGCCCCGCCTCCTTTTTCACGCCCCTATGCCCAAATTCTCCAATACCTCCGCCATGCAGGCGGACAAATCTCTATTTTCAAAACGGCGCTCTATGCCCAGCGCCTGCAGCTTCTCCGGAGCAAAATCCTCCTCATCGGCCAGATACCGCCGGCACAACTCCCTGTAATCCGGCCTGGCCTGGCCCTTTTCCCTGTCTATGGCCCTTTGCAGCCGCATCCCGTCCTCCAGATCTATCCAGATTGGAAACATGTGTTCTTTTCCGAAATATGCGGCCATGGAAGCAAAGGACTCCGGCGTGCCTATCAGCAACGCATCCCTCTCCCTGGGGGGCAAGCTTCCGTCATCCACCAGAAAATACCGCCAAAGCCCATGAATGGTCTGGTATTCCCTGGATTCCACCACCAGGCCCCCGGCCTCCAGGCGGGCAAATTCGGCCTCATCTACAAAATGGTACTCCACGCCCTGCGCCTCCCCATGCCGCATGGGCCGGGTGGTATAGGGCAGCACGGGGGCAAAAGCCCCCGTACCCAACAAGGCCTTATACAAGGTATCCTTTCCTGATGCGCTCTTGCCCATCAGGCAGACAATTCTGCCCATAGGCGCTTACACCTCTACCGCCCTGAGCATATTGGTGGTGCCGCTTACTCCCAAGGGCATGCCGGCTGTGATGACCACCACATCCCCCTTGTGCACATATCCCTTGGCCAGGGCCTCTTCCACCGCCCGGGCAAAGAGCTTCTCCGCATCCTTCTCCTCTTGCAGAATCAGAGGACGCACGCCCCAGAGGAGATTGAGCTGATTGGCCACCCTCTCATTCAGGGCGCAGCCTATGATGGCGCAGCCGGGCTTGTACTTGGATATGGCCTCGGCCGTGGAGCCGGACATGGTGACGGTGATAATGGTCTTGGCTTTCAAATCCATGGCCGTTGCACAGGTGGCATGGGCTATGGCATCGGTGATATTGCTCTTAATGGCCTTGTCCTCAGCATAGGTCCGGGCCAGCCGGCGGCGGTAGTCTATATCCGCCTCCGTCTTTTTAGCGATCAGCGCCATGGTGGCCACAGCCTCCACCGGATACTTGCCGGCAGCCGTTTCACCGGAGAGCATAATGGCCGTGGTGCCGTCATATATGGCATTGGCCACATCCGTCGCCTCGGCGCGGGTGGGCCGGGGATTCTTCATCATGGAATCCAGCATCTGGGTGGCGGTGATCACATGCTTGCCGGCGGCATTTGCCATCTTGATCAGCTTCTTTTGCAGGCCCGGCACATCCTCCAGCGGCACCTCCACGCCCAGATCGCCCCTGGCCACCATAATGCCGTCAGACACCTCCAGTATGGACTCTATATTGTCCACACCCTGCATATTCTCAATTTTTGAAATAATCTTGATATTCGAGTTATTTTCCTTTAACAGGGCGCGTATGGCCAGGACATCCTCCGCGCTGCGCACAAAGGAGGCGGCTATATAATCAAAGCCCATCTCTATGCCAAAGAGTATGTCCGCCCTGTCCTTGTCACTCAGATAGGGCATAGACAATACGGCGCCGGGCGCATTGATGCCCTTGTGGTTGGATACGCGGCCCCCGTTCATAACACGGCAGCGTATGTCGCCGCCCTCCACAGCCAGCACCTCCATGCCTATCAGACCATCATCTATCAGTATGCGGCTGCCTGGCTGCACATCCCGGCACAGCTCCTTATAGCTGATCGTAGCCCTGCCGGCATCTCCGGCCACCTCCTCACAGGTGAGGACGAACTCCTGGCCCTTTTCCAACTCCACCGCGCCCTCGGCAAATTTGCCCAGGCGTATCTCCGGCCCCTTGGTATCCAGCAGCGCGCCTATAGAAAATCCCATCTCCCGGCGCACCTGGTCAAACATCCGGTACTTGGCCGCCTGCTCCTCATGATCCCCATGGGAGAAATTGAACCGGGCCACATCCATGCCGGCGGACATCAGCTCCCGCAGAATCTCCGGATCCGTGCTGGCCGGCCCTAGGGTACAAACAATTTTGGTCTTGCGCATCCCTCTCTCCTTTTCCTAAAACCAAACAATAGGATATGTATGTAAATTCCCGGATGTCCTCTGTTTTCCCTCCGCTCAGACCACAGGTATCAGCGGAGCCTGGGCTGCCCCCTCCAGACCCTGGGGCCACAACCCTGCGCCAAGATAAGCCTCCAATACGCCTATGGCCGCCTGATCTATCTCCTCCCCCGGCGCCAGCAGGGGTACGCCCGGAGGGTAGGGCGTGATACAGCGGGCGCAGATACGGCCTGCAGACCGGGCCAGCGCCACCAGCCGCCCCGGCGCATCCCAGGCGGCCTCCAGAGCCATGCGCCCGGCCGGCCTCAGCCCCCACCAGGAGCCAAGCCCGGAGGGCGGCGCTGCATCCTCCAGCCGGGCATCTATCTCCAGCAAGGCCCGGACCAGCCGCCCATAAGCCGCCTCTCCGTCAGCCAGCGTAAACATGGCCAGCGCAAAGTCCGGCCCTGCCATCTCCAGCTGCAAGCCGTAATCATTCCATAGCATATCATAGAACCGCTTGCCCGACAAATGGGTTTTTCTCGTGGATATCAGCAGTTTCCCCCTATCCTGCGCCGCCTCCCCCAGGCCGGGAAAGGCCAGATGGCGGCAGGAAGCCAGGGCCTGCGCCATCTCCTCCCACAGACGGGCAAATTCCCCAAAAGC
>JBGYPP010000025.1:0-7339 GCA_041838515.1 Acetatifactor sp.
ACGCTTATTTGGCGCCATACCAGCTATCCCCCATGGAAAAATCTACCTCCAGATCCACAGACAGCGCTGCCGCACCCTGCATCTGTTCCCGCAGTATGCGCTCCACTGCCTCCTCCTCACCGGGAGCCACCTCCACCAGCAGCTCGTCATGGATTTGCAGGAGCAGCTTGGACTGCAGGCCCTGCTTCCGGAGGGCGGCAAAAACGCCTATCATGGCGATTTTCATAATATCTGCGGCGCTGCCCTGTATGGGCGCGTTCATGGCCACCCTCTCCCCAAAGGCCCTCTGCACATGGTTGGAGGAGGCCAGCTCCGGCATGGGCCGGCGGCGGCCATAGAGGCTCTCCGCATATCCCTTGGATTTGGCCGAATTGACCAAATAATCCAGAAATTCCTTGATTTGGGGATAAGAGGCAAAATACTGCTCCATATATTTGGCCGCCTCCCCGGGCATAATATCCAAATCCCTGCCAAGGCCAAAGGAACTGATGCCGTAGATTATGCCAAAATTCACCGCCTTGGCGTGGCGGCGCATCCTGTCACTGACCTCCTCCAAGGGTACGCCAAAGACCGTGGCTGCGGTAATGGCGTGTATATCCCGCCCCTGCCTGTAGGCCTCCAGCAATTTGGCATCCTGGGACATATGCGCCAATATGCGCAGCTCGATCTGGGAGTAGTCCGCATCGGCAAAACGCCAGCCAGGCCTGGGAACGAATACCTTGCGCAGCTTGCGGCCCAATTCCAGGCGTGTGGGTATGTTTTGCAGATTGGGATCGCTGGAACTGAGCCTGCCGGTGGCAGTGACGCATTGATGGAAGCGGGTGTGTATGCGGCCGTCCTCCTCTATATATGCCGCCAGGCCGTCAGCATAGGTGCTTTTCAATTTGGCCAGCGTCCTAAACTCCAGCACTTTTTGGGCTATAGGATGCCGCAAGGCCAGCTTTTCCAACACGTCAGCGGCGGTGGAATACCCGGTCTTGGTCTTTTTACCGCCTTTTAGACCCATCCTGCCAAACAGGATCTCCCCCAGCTGCTTGGGGGAATGTATATTAAATTCCTCTCCTGCCAGATCCCATATCTCCGCCTCCAGGCGGCGTATGCCCTCTCCCAATTCGTCGGAAAAGGCCAGCAGCTGGGGCTTTTGTACGCATATGCCCTCCCTCTCCATGTGATAGAGAACCAGACCCAGAGGCATTTCTATCTGCGCAAACAGTCCCTCCATGCCCTGGGTTCTCAGCGCCTCCTCCAGGCGGGGCACCGCCTCAGCTATGGCACGGGCATAGGCGCAGGCCAGCGCCGAATCCCCCTCCCCGGATTCCTCCCGGGGGGGCAGAGCCAGCCCCAGCCAGGTCTGGGCAATCTGCGCCATATCCGGATCGCTGTGTAAGGGATCAAGCAGATACGCGGCCAACTGCACATCCACATCTCCATGGCTCTCCATCTTGCCGGGGAAAAAACTGTACAACTGCTTGAGGCCAAATCCCAACAGCCCTCCGGCGCGGCCCCAGGACTCCAGCGCCCTGGCCAAAGCTCCGCCTATGGCTCCGCCACAGCCATCCGCCCAGAGCAGGCCATGTCCGGGCACATCCAAAGCCATGCCGCCAAAGGCCCCGGGTTGACCCCATATCCAAAAAGCCATGGGGCAGGGGTCCCCCCCAGATAAGGCCAGCTGCATCTCCAGGGCGGAGGCCAGCTCCTCCTGGCTGACACTTTGATACGCCCCCTCCTCCCCCCCATGCATCGGGGCGTTTTTCTCCTGCACTCCACTGTCTGCGCTCTCCCGGCCCGGAACCGGTTCCTGCCCGGCTGCCGGCTTTGACCGGGGTAAAGGCCAGGAATGGGCGGAGTTATTATCAGTAATTTTATTTAAATCAATGTTGTTTCCTGAAAACTTTTTCAGATATTGTTTGAATCCCAGCTCCTGCATCCATCTATAGGACTCCGGATTGAAATATCCCTCTGCCTTGGCCGACTCCCAGTCCGGCTCCAGGGGCATGGCAGTGCAGATCCGGGCCAGCTCCCTGGAGAGAAAGGCCAGATCTTTGTTCTCCGCCAGGCTCTCCCGCACGCTCTTTTTGCCTATCTCCTCCAGATGGCTATATATGCCCTCCAGGGAACCGTACTGCTCTATCAGGCTGCGCGCAGTCTTTTCCCCTATCTTTGGCACTCCGGGTATATTGTCCGAGGCATCCCCCATCAGCGCCTTGAAATCCACAAAACCGGCCCCGGCGCAGCCGTAAGCCTCCAGGACTGCGGCCCGGTCATAATTCTCCACAACCGTGCGCCCGCCCTTGGTCTTGGGTATGCGCACCCGTATCATGTCGGTGGCCACCTGCAGCAGATCCCTATCACCGGATACCAGGCAGACCTCCATGCCCTGGCCGGCCGCCCTGAGGGCCAGGCTGCCCAGTATGTCATCCGCCTCATACCCGGCCTGCTCTATGGCCAAAATTCCCATAGCGGCCAGCAGGCCCCTAAACCGGGGCAGCTGCTCTCTTAGCTCCGGAGGCATGGACTTGCGGGTTCCCTTATAGTCCTGAAATATGCCGTGCCTAAAGGTGGGCGCATGGGCATCCAGAGCCACCACCAGATACTGGGGCTGCTCCTCCTCCAATATCTTGAACAGAATATTGAGAAAACCGTAGAGGCCGTTGGTGGGCCTGCCCTGGCCATCGCTCAACGGCGGCACGCCGTAAAAGGCCCTGTTGATAATGCTGTATCCATCTATCAAAACCAGTTTTTTGCCGGCCGCAGCCACCTGCTCCCTGTCTGCCATACCCCCCCCTACAAAAGCATCCATAAAATAATGCCCGCCATCAGCGCTATGCCAAAGGCCTCCAATCCCAGCCCCCAATAGATGATCCTATTGTGCATTTTTCCGTTTTTGTTGGCCCTGGCCATCTGGTCCTCCAAGGATTTTTGCAGATCAAAGGCCTCTCCCTCCTCCAATTTGGCCAAGCCAACATGCACGAGAAATTGTATGGTCAATTCCTCATGGCAGGAGGGGCAGGATTGTATATGGGCATCAAAAGCCCGCAGGGTCTTGTAATCCATCTCCCCGCGGACAAAATCCAACATCACCTTTTCTGCTTGCTTACAATTCATACCCATATCACTCATCATACAACAAATCCGCCGCCAATCAAAGAAAGATTTTGCCAGCCATATCCCGGCCTAAGACGACTTGGCCTGCTGCGCCGACAGGCGAAGCTCCCTGGCATTCTCCAACACAGCCTCCGTCACCTCTTCCCCGGTCAGCATACGGCCCAGCTCACGCAGGCTCTCCTCCTCCCCCAGCAGGGCGATATGGCTACGGGTTTCCGCCCCCTCCAGGGATTTGGATATCAGGAAATGCACATCCGCCATGGCCGCCATCTGGGGCAGGTGGGTGATACAGATCACCTGGTGGGCTGCGGCCAGACGCCCCAGCTGGGCAGCCACCTTCCAGGCGGTCTGTCCGCTGATGCCCGAATCTACCTCGTCAAATATCAATGTGTCCACCGGATCCTTGGCCGCCAACACCGTCTTGAGCGCCAGCATAATCCTGGACAATTCTCCTCCGCTGGCCACTTGGCCCAGGGGCTTTTTGGGTTGCCCGGGATTGGTGGAGAGCAGAATTTCCACCCGGTCATACCCCCTTGGACCCACGCTGGAGGTGGCCTCCACCTCCACAGACAGATCCACCTGCAAGAAATGCAGCTGTGCCAGGGAGGCGGCCAGTTCTTTGCCCAAATCCTCGGCCGCCGCCTTGCGGGTCAGGTGTATGCTCTTGCACAAATCCACCAGCTCCGCCTCCTTGGACTTCAACTCCTCAAAGATGCCCTCCATGCGCTCTTCGTAATGATCCAAAGCCTCCAAGGCCAGTCTGGCTTGGCCGGCATATTCCAATACGGCTTCTATGCCGCCACCGTACTTATGTTTGCACAGCTCTATACGCTCCAGCCTCTCCCTGGCCTCCTCCAAGGCGCCGGGAGCCGACTGCCGCTCCTCCAGCGCCCGGGCGATCTTGATGGCCAGATCCCCCCATTGCGCATCCAGCGACTGCAGATCCCCATAAATCTCCGCCTCCAGCCCCTCCAGAGGGGATATTGCAGCCAGGGCGCGCAGGGCTCGGGACAACAGTGCGCCGGCTCCAGACTCCTCTCCCAGGCAGCACTCCCCACATTCCTCCAGGGCCAGCCGCCCTTTCTCCCCCCGGGCCAGACGGCGGCACTCCTCCTCCAGGGCCAGGTCATCTCCCGGAGCCATGGAGGCCTGCTCTATCTCCTCCAGCGCATGGAGGTATAACTGCCTCTCCCGCATACGGGTCTGCTCGTCCTTGCTCTCCTCCTGGAGCTGTCTGCGCAGGCTTTTTACCCGGGCCAAAACACCGCCCAGGCTTTCAAAATATGGCGACAGCGCTTCCTGGCAGTACCCATCCAGCACATTCCTCTGCTTTTTCTCTCCCAAAAGAGATTGATGCTCATGCTGGCCGTGTATGTCCAACAGCAAGGCTCCCACATCCTTGAGGGTCTTTAACTGGACCATCTCCCCATTGATGCGGCATGTATTGCGGCCCTGGCTGATACGCCTGGATATGCACACGCCGTCCTCATCCAGAGGCAGCCCCAGCTCCTCTAGCTTGGCCAGCGCCTCCTGCCCCACCCGGCAAAAGACCAGCTCCACCCATACCTCACCTTCGCCCTGCCTCTGCATGGAGGCTTCGAAGCGCCCTCCAAGAGCCAGATGCAGGGCGGAGAGCAGCAGGGATTTGCCGGCCCCGGTTTCCCCGGTAAAAATATTCAAGCCCGGCCCCAGAGTAAACTGCGCCTCCCGGATTAATGCCAAATTTTTCACATGTATGCTTTGCAGCATATGCCCTCCTAGCCCAAAAAACGGGACAAGTCCCGGGATAGGGCCTCTGCCTCCTCCGGGCCCTTTGCGGCCAAAAACAGCGTATCATCCCCAGCCACACAGCCCAGCATGCCCTCCAAACCCAATTGGTCCAAGGCCGTGGCCAGAGCCATGGCCATGCCTGCGCTGGTACGCAGCACCACCAGATTCATAGCCAGCTCCATGGACACAAAGGCCTGCTTGAACAGGAGCAAAAAGGCCTCCTGCTCCTCCCGTCCCTCCTCCAAAGCAGACGCCTCCTCTTGAGGCGCCGGACTGGTCCAGGCCGAGCCGCCTCCAGGCATGCGCAGCTTGTATATGCCCATCTCCCGTATATCCCTTGACAGCGTGGCCTGGGTCACGGCCATGCCGGCCTCAGACAGTTCCCTGACCAACTCTTCCTGGGTACGCACCATGCCCGTTTGCAGTATCTGCCGTATTTTCTCCTGTCGCATACGCTTTCCAAAACGCATATGTCTCCCCTCCGGCTAGGCCTTGATCTTGGTTTGCAGCAATTCTATAAAACCCAGCCCCTCCAATTGCAACAGTCCCAGCTCCTCCTTGGCTGCGGCCACCTCCACCCTATCCCCTGAGCGCAGAGCCACCGGCGCGCCTCCGTCACAGACCAGCTCCGCCTCCTGCACGGCTCCGGACCGGGATAAGGGAATGGAGATTTCCACCCTGTCCTTGGCCTCCAGCACTATGCTTCTCTGATTCAGCGTATGGGCGCATATGGGCGTGAGAAGGAGCAGCCTGGCCCCCGGATGGACTATAGGTCCTCCGGCGGAAAGATTGTAACCTGTAGACCCTGTGGGAGTGGACAGCAATATGCCGTCCGCATGGTATTGGCACAAAAACACGCCGTTGACATGCACATCATAGGTGATCAATTTCAAAGGCCCCCTCCGGGTAAAAACCACATCGTTTAAGGCCTTATCCCTGCCGTCCTCCCCCTCCCGAGGCTGTACCTCTACCTGCAAGAGCATACGGGACTGTATCTTCCCCTCCCCGGCCAGCAGCTGGTCCAGCGCGGTTTTATAAGACTCCGGCTCAATCTGGGTCATATACCCCAGCGTGCCCAGATTGACGCCTATCAAGGGCAGGGTATTCCAGCCGCTGTCCCTGGCCGCCTGGAGCATGGTGCCATCTCCGCCCAGCACCAGCAGGGCATCCATGCCCTCTTGAGGCAGGGGCTGCCCGCTTCGGGTCCACAATTGCGCCCGGCAGCCCTTAGATGCCAGATACCCACGGATTTCCTCTGCCAGGGCCATAGCCCCAGCCTTGGTGGGATTGGCATAGATCATCCAATTCCGCATACGCCGCCCTCCCAGGCTACAATCCAAATGCGCCAGCCGCCTCCCCGCACACAGCCGCCAAGCGCGCCTCCCAGGCCTCCTCCAGCGGATAATCCCGGGCCTCCTGCCCCTGCTGCGAAGATTTTGCAAACTCTTGTTCAAAATCTCTGCCCTCCACTGGCTCCGGCAGCGTCTTGGCCTTTTGGAGGCAGAGCAAAAATTCCACATTGCCCTCAGGTCCCTGTATAGGGGAATAGGACAGGCCCAATATTTGGTAGGACCATGCCCCGGCAAAAAACATCACCTTGCGCAGCACCTGCGCCCAGATATGGGGATGGCGCACTACTCCCTTCTTGCCCACCAATTCCCGGCCGGCCTCAAATTGGGGCTTGACCAGCACAACGCCTCTGGCGCCGGGCGACAGCAGAGGCCAGGCCGGCGGCAGCATCTTGACCAGAGAGATAAAGGACACGTCCATGGAGAAAAAATCCGCCGGCTCCGCCAGCTGCCCCGGCTTCAGATAGCGGAAATTGGTCTTTTCCATGGACACCACCCTCTCATCGATGCGCAGCTTCCAATCCAGCTGGCCATAACCCACATCTATGGCATACACCTTGGAGGCCCCCCTCTGGAGCATACAATCGGTAAACCCCCCCGTAGAAGCGCCCACATCCATACACACCAGGCCGGACAGATCCATCTGCCACAGATCCAGCGCCTTTTGCAGCTTCAAACCGCCCCGGCTGACAAAGGGCAGGGGATTCTCTCTCAGGCATATCTCCAAACCCTCGGGCTTAAAGAGCGCGCCAGGCTTGTCCTCCCTCTGCCCGTCCACAAATACCAGCCCCGCCATAATGCTGGCTTTGGCCCTCTCCCTGGAGGGGCTAAACCCCCTCTGAACCAGCAGTACGTCCAGCCTCTCCTTTTTGCCCATATGCCTCCCGTATCCTCTGACATACCGCCTCGGCGGACAGCCCCAGTTTCTCCTTCAAGATATCCACGGCGCCGTGTTCCACAAAGCCGTCCGGCAAGGATATGGACAGATGCGCCAGGGCCAGCGCCCTATCGCTGATGATACTGCCCACAGCCTCTCCAAAACCGCCCTTGCGAACATTCTCCTCCAGGCTCACAAGCAGGCTGTGGTCGCAGGCCGCCGACACCACGGCCTGCCT
>JBGYPP010000026.1:0-3964 GCA_041838515.1 Acetatifactor sp.
CATTTTCATGGAGGAAAAAATTTGCTCAAGGATATACAGTATTTTTCGGCCAGATTGCAGGGTGTGCCTTATTTGCTGCCCTGGGGCCAGGCCAGGGCGGATTTTTGCCCAGCCTGGGAATTGGATGCGCTGGGAGAGAGGATATTCCGGGGCATGGAGGCCAGAGAGGATATTGTTTCCATAGCGAGGGCCTGCTCCGGTTTGCCGGGCATGGACGGAGGGCAGGTTTTGCCGGAGGATGTGCAGGATTTTATGGATCAGATTCCCGCAAGTCCCATACCGGCTCCTTTTTCTGCCGTCAAAGCCTGGGCTAAGAGGAGGGGTGGGGGATGGCGGGAGGCGGATGCATCCCGGGCTTATCTGTCCTTGGCCGGCCTTTGCCTGGAGCTGAGCTGGAGGGGCGGACTGCCCCTGCCGGCCATGGAGGGTTTTTGGGTGGAGGAGCCTCCTCCGGGTGTACATACCTATGGTGTGGATATACTGCCGGTTTCTATGGAACTGCCCCCGGATGCTGAATTGATCCTGCGGCACAGGGAGATGGAGGTATATGCCCATGGGCATGGGTATGCCGTGGAATTTCCCTTTAATTCCCATGTGCAAGGTATGGAATACCTGGTAGGTGCTGTTCCGGAGGCGGTTTTGTACTGTCCGGGAGGTCTGGGATTCCAGGCCGGGGAGGAGTTGTATTTTGCCCTTCGCCTGGCCGTGCTTTGTCTGGCCCAGGGGGAGGGTGGCCATGCGCTGCATTCGGCCTCCCTGGTATATAAGGACCGGGCTTGGCTCTTCTCCGGCCCCTCGGGTATGGGCAAGTCCACCCATGTGGGGATGTGGCAGTCCGCACTGGGGGTGGAGCTGCTCAACGGGGATCTGAATTTGATCAAAGAGCATGGGCGGGGCTGGAGGGTGGAGGGCATGCCCTGGTGTGGTACCTCGGGCATTTGTACGCCCAAGAGTTATCCCTTGGGAGGTATTATTCTGCTGCATAAGGGGGAGGTGGATATGGTCAAATCCCTATCCCCGGACAAGCGGCAATTGGGCGTGTATCAGAGGCTAATATCCCCATTTTGGACCAGGGACATGGCGCTGGCCCAGCTGGAATTTGCCGGCAGGCTGGTCAGGGATCTGCCGGTTTGGGATTTGCATTGTACCAAATCCCATTCTGCCGTATATTGTATACAGGAGCATATAGACCGGCATTTGGGAGCTTTGCATGGCTAAGTGGATACGGACTGTACAATTTTACTTTGGGCGTATACGGGAGGGGCGTCTGCGGGAAATGTGGCGGCAGACCCTCTGGATTTATGGATATGCCAAGCAGTATTGGCTGGTCATGCTGGCTTATACTGCGCTGGGCTTTGCCAGCAGCGGCATGGCCATATGGACGGGTATGGTCACCCGGGATCTGGTGGACATCATCACCGGCCACAAGGAGGATGCGCTGGCCGTGGCCTTTGGCACTATGGCGGCGCTGGCTGTGGGCAGTATGATCATCTCCCAGCTGAGCGGTTTTTTCTCTTCCTGGATCAGCCTCAAGGTCAACCAGGAGATACAGTCCGTATTCTTTCAAAGGCTGCTGGTCACGGATTGGGAGTCTTTGACAGAGTATCACACCGGGGATTTGCTCAGCCGATGGACCTCGGATACGGCGGTGATTTCCGGGGGAATCTTAAATTGGGTGCCTGATTTGCTGATTTTTTCCTCTAGATTTGTGGCCATTTTTGTGGTTCTCTCCTGTCAGGATCTGACCTTTGCCTTGTTGGCTTTGGCTAGCATACCGGTCAGCGTTCTGCTGTCCAAGCCCTTGCTGGCGCGGCTGCAGGCCAACAACAAAAAAAGCGCAGCCATGGGAGCCAGGTTGTCGGGCTTTCATCAGGAAAGCTTTGCCAATATTCAGACCATCAAGGCCTTTGATATGGTGAGGCTATATGGAGAGAAGCTGAAAAATTTGCAAAAAGAGCTGATGGATATGCGTCTGGATTTTGCACGCATGTCTGTATGGACAACTCTGCTGCTAGGCGTGTCCGGCTTGCTGGTCTACTACCTCTCTTATGGCTGGGGCATATACAGGGTCTGGAGCGGGGCCATCAGCTATGGCACCATGACCATGCTGATCGGACTCTCCGGCACACTCTCCGGTTCTCTGCATTCCCTGGCCTCCCTGGCTCCCTCTGCAGTCACCATCACCACCTCGGCAGGCCGTCTGATGGATGTGTTGGAAATGCCCCAGGAGGATTATTCCGCCCTGGGGGAGGCCGGCGATTTTTTGGCTGCCCATAGGGCGGAGGGCATATCCCTGCGGATGGAGGCAGTGGATTATCAGTATAAAAATGGCGCCCAGGTTTTTCGCGGTGCGGGCATAGAGGCCCATCCCTATGAAATCATAGGCCTGGTAGGTGCCTCCGGAGAGGGTAAGACCACCCTGCTCAGGCTGCTTTTGGCCCTGCTGCATCCCCGGACCGGCAGGATATGGTTGGAGGCCGGAGGGGAAAGCCTGGAAATGACTCCGGCAGCCAGGCAGTTTTTTGCCTATGTTCCCCAGGGGAATACTATGTTGTCCGGCAGCATTGCGGAGAATATGCGCAATGTAAAGCCGGATGCCACAGATGAGGAAATAGAGGAGGCACTGAGGCTGGCCTGCGCCTGGGATTTTGTCAGCCGACTGGAATTCGGCATACACAGCCTTATCAAGGAGCGGGGAGGCGGATTTTCCGAGGGGCAGGCCCAGAGGCTGGCCATAGCGCGGGCCTTGCTGCGCAAGGCGCCCATCCTGCTCCTGGATGAGGCCAGCTCGGCACTGGATGTGTCCACGGAGCGTATGGTTTTAAAAAATATCATGCGCCATACCTATCCGAGAATATGCCTGTTGACCACCCATAGGCCCAGCGCCTTGGAACTTTGTCATCGGGTGTATGCCGTGGGGGATCAGGGATGCCGCTTGCTGGACAAGGGGGAGATAGGCCGATTGATAGAGGAGTTTTGATCTATGGATGGGAGGGAAATGGCCTCCGGGCAAAAGGCGGATGTGCAGAAATTGCTGGAACAGGGCCACGGGGTGGAGCTGTCGCCCCAGGGATACAGCATGCATCCTTTTTTGACTCCGGGCAGGGACAGGGTGATTTTGGAGACGCCATCCGGGCCTTTGAGGCGGGGACAAGTGGCGCTATACCGCAGGGATTCCGGCCTGCTGGTGCTGCACAGGGTGGTCAAAATAAACCGTCAAGGCATATACTTTGTCGGGGATAACCAATGGGAGGTAGAGGGGCCTCTGCGCCCGGAGCAGGTAATAGGCGTGATGCGGGGCTTTGTCCGCAAGGGAATTGCTTATGGGGAGGAAAATTTGCTGTATAGGGCTTATTCCCGCCTGTGGCTGGCTCTGCGGCCCCTCCGCCCCATATTTTTTTCGCTGGCCAGGCTGAGGAGGCGGTTCCTAGGGGATGGACGGGCGGGAGAGAGGTGAGCTTTGTTTCGGATTCGGCTGTCCGGGTTAGGCTATATTGCCATGATTTTTTTGAAAAATCCATTTTGAAGATTGAAATTTTGCTGCTTCCAGCGCGTAAGAGCAGGCTGGAGTTTGTCTAAGGTTTGGGGATAAATAGAGCATGCGCAGGGGTCGCCTTTGATGACCCTCCTTAAAATGTAATGGTCTGTGTATATTTTTTGTAAAAAAGGTATTGACTTGCGCCAGCCCCCTGTGCTAGTATATCAAAGTTGCCACCAGCCAGGCACAGTCCGGGCAGGGGGGCGGCGGAGGGCCCAAAGGGTCCGGCAGCGCTTTGACAACTAAATAGCAATGCACATCTGAACGGATAAGGAAGACATACAGCACTACCCGGCAGCGCGCCGCAAGGCGGGCGGCCGGAAAAAAGACGGCCATGCCGCGAGGCAGGGCCGCATGCCATACGTTCAAACATGAGAGTTTGATCCTGGCTCAGGATGAACGCTGGCGGCACGCCTAACACATGCA
>JBGYPP010000027.1:0-6392 GCA_041838515.1 Acetatifactor sp.
CTTGAACAAAATGGCTATTTTCTATAAGGCTTGCTTGATATCGTTTGTTATAACTTTTTTCAAGATTTATAATCAACTTACATGGATATTCCGTACACTCAAAACAATATGATAATGCTTTTGCTTTGGTACAATCCTTTATTTTGCATTTACGACAATGTTCAGGTTTTCCTTTATCACTATTCAAGCACCCAGCACAAGGTTTTTTATGGTAACAGTGCTTATAACAAACTTTACAATTCATTCCACATGGGGCAAACATACTTATATCAATTTTTTCTGGCATTATCATATTTGTCACCTCCTTCATCAAATTTTAATTTGTCTACACCGCTTTAATCTTCCCATTTATCAATTCAATAAATGCTATCTCAGTTGCTCCTAACATCGGAAGTCCATAAGGACTAAATAGGAAACCGATGACCAAGCCCGATATACCTATTCCGACTTCTCCTTGAATGAAAGATGCTAACGCCCCAAATATGCAGAACACCATAACGATATACAGTAATGCTGTTCCTATACCAAGTAAGAATGTCAGAAACGCAGTCAGAATTGATAAGACAAGACTAATCGGGAATAATATAATTTTTAATATCCATCGCATACACTACCTCTTTTTCTCTTCGGCTTATGTGCTGCTTACAACCATTATTTTGGTAGATAACGGCTCTAAGCAACACATAAACCATCAGTTTCTTCAGTTTTTAACTTTGGTAGAAGCTTCAAAACCTTTGATTTTACTGAACTATTTACCTCTGTCATTATTATGACACGAAACCCACAGCAGGGATCTGCGATGGTCTTTCCCGGCTCCAGTCGGACACTCTCTGCCATAGCTTTGATCAGCGGACGGAGAGTGAAATACTGTCCAGCACCGCTTTGGATATCTTCCGCATTTTTCTGGAGCAGGCCCTCGTAAATTTCGCCCTTGACATCGGAAGACATAGCCACCCAGTTTTCTTTATCGATCATCTGAACAATGCGATAGAGGAGCGCCACATTGCTGATTTTATTAACTGCGCCCTTAAAAATCTGACCGAGAATGCCGCTTTCTTCTCCAGGTTTTTCGAGCGTGTTCTTATACTGTGTTTCCAGTTCCGCGCCCCTAAGCGTATTCATATCCGACCATGTATAACCCTTCGGAATACCGGTTTCCCTCTTATAAGGTGGTTTGGAATACTCATCGGACATTTTCAGGAAGATCAGATAGGTCTGCTGCTCCAGATAATCTCCATAAGATACGCCGTCGTCCCGGAGGGGATTACAAATGCCCCATACTTTTGATACGATTGCAGATGTAATCTCACTCATAATCCGTTCCTCCTATGCGTTTTTGAATATCTTCTACGGAGGGCAGTTGCTTTTCTAAATCTTCCGGGAGATTGTTCGTGATTTTATATTCGCTGACGCCAATCGGCTTTGAGATATCCTTCAGGGAATATTCCGCTACCACATTGTTCTTGCTCTTGCAGAGGAGCAATCCTATCGTCGGATTATCATTTTCTTTTTTTAGGATGCCGTCTACCGCAAAGAGATAGAATTTGAATTTTCCGGCATAATCCGGCTTGAAGTCTCCGGCTTTCAGTTCAATAACGACATAGCATCTTAAATTGAGGTTATAGAACAGCAAATCCAGATAGAAATCGTCTCCGCCAACAACAAGGTGGTACTGATTCCCCAGAAAAGCAAATCCGGTTCCGAGTTCGAGCAGCAGCTTCGTCACATCTCTGACAAGCGCTTCTTCGATATCGCGTTCAAGCATCCCTTCCTTGAACGGAATAAAATCAAACACATAGGGATCTTTCATGGTCTGGAGCGCAAACTCGCTCTGCGGAGAGGGCAGACGCTTTTCAAAATTGCTGACTTATCCATTCCACCTCAGCATGGTCCTATATCTCGGCCCGCCGGCGCCTTGCTGTACAGGGGCAAGGCGCCGGCGGGCCGGCCCATCTACCGCTCCATCTTCCAAAAGAAAGCGCTGTAAGGCGGCAACAGGCTGCCTCCGCCAAAATCGTGCTGTTCTCCGCTGATCAAATCCTGAGCCAGACCGCAGCCGGCATCAAAATGCGCTGTATACGGCTCCTGATCCATATTCACAGCCACCAGCACCCTCTCCCCCTCTATCCTTCTTTCAAAAATACACTGCTTGTTGGTCAGAAGCACCTGCCGGTACCCTCCGTATTGCAAAGCCTTGGATGCCGCCCTAGCCTTGGCCATCCTGCCCACGGCCTCCGCCAAAGGTCCGCCCTGGGGCTGAGCTATATACGGGCGCAGATCCCTATCCATATTTCCCTTTTGCCCCTCTATGCCCCACTCGCTGCCGTAATAGATGCAGGGTATGCCCGGCATGCCAAAGAGCATCGCATAAGCCAGGGGCAGATGCTTAGGATTTTGCAAAACGCTGGCCAGCCTGGCCACGTCATGATTGTCCGCAAAGGAGAGCAAATGCTTGCCCGTATACAGGCACCAAGGCTCCGGACCAAACTGCCTTTGCAGGGAATGGCAGATTTCAAAGAGATTGGCGCTGTTGAAGCTGCTGTGCAGGCCCTTATAACACTCGTAATTGGTGGCGGAGTGGAGCATGGAGGCATTGACCAGCCGGTTATAATCCCCATGTATCATCTCCCCCAGCAAGAAGAAATCCGGGTACTTGGCATCCGCCAGCGCACGCAGCTCCCGCAGGAAGTCCGGCTCCAGGCTATAGGCCACATCCAGCCGCAGCCCATCTATTCCAAATTCCTCTATCCACCTCTCCACATAGGAAAGCAGATAGGCGCGCACGGCGGGATTGCGGAGGTTCAATTTGACCAGATCGTAATGCCCCTCCCAGCCCTCATACCAAAGCCCATCCCCATAGGCGGACTGCCCCCCCAGGTCTATACGGTAGAACCAGTCTAGATAAGGAGAGTTCTCCCTATTGCGCAGCACATCCAAAAAGGGGCCAAATCCCCGGCCCACATGATTAAACACGCCGTCCAATACCACCTTGATATCCGCTTCATGTAGCTTCGCCACCAGGGCGGCAAACTCCCCATTGCTGCCCAGCCTGTTGTCCACCAAGCCAAAATCCCGGGTATTGTACCCATGACTGTCGGAATAGAATATAGGCGAAAAATACACAGCGCCCACACCCAAATCCCTCAGATGCCCTATCCACTGGGCCAAGCGCCCTATGCCTTTCCCCTCTCCTGGCGCGGATCCGTCATTCTCATAACTGGCCCCGACAAAACCCAGGGGATATACCTGATAAAACACCCTCTCAAATGCCCACATGTACTTGCCCTCCCTGCCTTTCCTTTTTTGCGAACCCGCCATACCCATAGGATTCTTAGTTAAATACACAAATTCCGCAGACCCCGGACCCACACAGAAGCTTGCCCCTGCATACCCGGACGCCAGCCCTGCCCGGGGCATCCTTTTCTCAGTATACCACATCCTCCCGCCGGATGCCTCCCCAGGGGAAATAATACCGCCTCAAGCCTCCTACATCCCAGATTTTCCCTTGTTGACCGGGTCGGTTCTGCCTATATCCCATCCCCATCTCCATGACTTATCCACTTATCCACTTATGACGTCAATGTCATATCCACAAATTTTTACCCCTTAAATCCACACTTTCCACAAAGTTATCCACAATGACACATGTGTCATATGGTATGTCATTCTGGATAAATGCCCAGAGAGATGGCAATTTGTATACAAATATACTGCAATACATCCACCACCACAGAATTGCCCAGCTGCTGATAGGCCTGGTTGCGGCTCTCGGCCAGGGCAAAGGAATCGGGATACCCCATCAGTCTGGCGCACTCCCGGGGATGCAGCCTCCGGGGCCGTCCGCCTATCAGATATCCCCCCGTCTTGGCAAAGACCCCTCCGCCATAAGCTGACAAGGTGACGGCTATGCCTTTCACGCTGTATATGCGCTCTCCCTGCCCGCATTTGTTCACATACCCCAGGCGTATGGCTCGACTGGCGCTGTATGCGCCATCCTCCGCCTCCAACACCATATCCTCCCTGTCCACATACAATGGGACCGTTTCCGCCCCCTCCTCCAGCAGAATATCCTCCACATGCCGCCGCCGCTCCAAGGGCTTAGGAAAAGAAAAAGGCCGCCGGCTTTCCCCCTTGCGGAAATAGACCAGGAATATTCTCTCCCGCCTCTGGGGTATGCCAAAATCCAAGGCGCTCAGCACGCTGTGGCTGCCCTCATATCCCAGAGATTCCATAGCGGCCTGCACCACAGCCAAGGTCCTCCCCCCGTCATGGGTGGCAAAATTTTTCACATTCTCCAGAAATACCACCCTGGGTCTCTTTTCCTCCACAATTCTGGCCACCTCGAAGAACAGCGTCCCTCGGCTGTCGGCAAAGCCCCGCCTGCGGCCGCTGATGGAAAAGGCCTGGCATGGAAAACCGGCGCAGAGTATATCATGATCCGGTATGGATGCCGCCTCCACCAGGGTGATATCCCCATGGGGCATATGGCCAAAATTTTTCGCATATACCTTTTGTGCCTGTTTATCCCACTCGCTGGAAAAAACACATTCCGCTCCCATAGACTCCATGGCCAGTCGAAAGCCTCCCAAGCCGGCAAACAAATCTATGCATTTGTATCCCTCAAGGGGTTTTTGCGCAAATTTTATCATGGTTTTGCTCCTTGGACGACAATTCTCCAACTATTGTAACATTAAAGCCTGGGAAAAAATACCCTCCTAAGGCTTGCGCCTGGCTCCAAAAAAATGGTATAACAAAACAACAATGCATACATAACTAAGCCTTTAGGACTAGGATATGTCCTAGAAAGGAATGGGATTATGGACGAAAAAGCCAACAGCCCCCTGGGCCCCATAGCCATACCGCCCCACTATCGCGCCGCGCTGGGACTGTATGAAACCCAGGTGGCCATCAAAACCCTCAAGGACGTATTCCAAGGCCTGCTGGCCAAGCGTTTGAATTTGCTGCGGGTCACTGCCCCCCTGTTTGTAGATCAAAATTCCGGCCTGAACGATAATCTCACCGGCAAGGAGAGGCCGGTCAGCTTTGATATTCCCCATTGCCCGGATCAGAACCCGGCCAGCGGCCCCCGCATCGGGGAGATAGTCCACTCCCTTGCGAAATGGAAGCGGTATGCGCTGAAAAAATATGGCTTTGCTCTGGATAGCGGCCTATACACGGATATGAATGCCATACGCCGGGATGAAGAGGTGGATGCCATACATTCCATCTATGTGGACCAATGGGACTGGGAGAAGATTATCACCAAAGAGCAGCGCAACCTGGCGCATTTCCAGGCCGTGGTCAAGGACATCTATCAGGTGCTGCGGCTGGCCGAGAAAAATATGGCCGTCCACTATGATTATATACAGGAAATCCTGCCCCCGGAAATCTTCTTTATCACCAGCGGCGAGCTGGCCCTGCACTACCCCGAACTAAGCCCCAAGGAAAGGGAGTACCGCATTACCAAGGAGATGGGCGCTGTGTGTATTATGCAGATCGGCAGCCCCTTGGCCGACGGACAGCCCCATGACCACCGGGCGCCGGATTATGACGATTGGAGCCTCAACGGGGATATACTGGTCTACTATCCCCTGCTGGACATAGCCCTGGAAATCTCCAGTATGGGCATAAGGGTGGACAGGGAGGCGCTGCTTCGACAATTGGAGCAGGCGGGCTGCCCGGAGCGTGCCTCTCTGCCGTTCCAACAGGGCATACTGGATGAGAGCCTGCCCCTAACCATAGGCGGCGGCCTGGGCCAATCCCGCATTTGTATGTTCATTCTCCGCAAGGCCCATATAGGAGAGGTACAAAGCTCCCTCTGGCCCCAGAGAGTCACTGAGGCGGCAAGGGCCATGGGGTTGGAATTGCTCTAGCTCCGGGCAAAGCTGCCGTCCGGCAGCCCTGGGCCGGAATACTGCTTTTTCAAAATGGGAGGGGGCGCCCCCTCCCATTTTGCGTCCTCCGGATACCGCTTGCCTGGCCTACATACAGATTTATTCAAACCGGGCTCTCTTTGAACGGACTTTCCTTATGCAGATTCTTCCCGCCAAGACTCCCCTTTCCCATACTCTTTCTGCGCAGATTCTTCCTATCCTGATTTACCTTTCCCGGATTCTTCCTATCCAGACCCTCTTTTCACGGACTCTTCCACCTAAACTCTTCCTGCCAAGTCCTCCTTTCCCGGATTCTTCCTATTCTGACCCTCTTTTCACGGACTCTTCCACCTAAACTCTTCCTGCCAAGTCCTCCTTTCCCGGATTCTTCCTATTCTGACCCTCTCTTCACGGACTCTTCCACCTAAACTCTTCCTGCCAAGTCTCTCCTTTCCAGGATTCTTCCTATCCAGACCCTCTTTTCACGGACTCTTCCACCTAAACTCTTCCTGCCAAGTC
>JBGYPP010000028.1:0-2564 GCA_041838515.1 Acetatifactor sp.
CCTGCTCCGCCGCCTGGAGGAAGTGGAGGGCATACGCCGCATTCGCTTTATGACCTCCCATCCAAAGGATCTGTCTGAGGATTTGATAGAGGCCATGGCGGTCTCAGCAAAGATATGCCGGCATCTGCACCTGCCCCTGCAATCCGGCTCCAACCGCATATTGCAGGCCATGAACCGGCGCTATACCCGGGAAGCATATATGGATCTGGCGCTGAGGATTAAGCAGAGGATACCGGATATGGCGCTGACCACAGATATTATTGTGGGCTTTCCCGGAGAAACCTGGGAGGATGTGGAGCAGACCATAGATGTTATCCACCGTGTGGAATATGATAATGCTTTTACATTTATCTACTCCCCCCGCAGCGGCACGCCGGCGGCGGCCATGGAGCAGAAGCTGGACAAGGAGGAAATAGGCCGACATTTCGCCCGGGTGCTGGAGGCCGTGCAGGAGGAGGCCAAGAAGCGCGCCAGCCTGTGGCAGGGAGCCGTGATGGAGGCGCTGGTGGAGGAGGTCAATGACATGGAGACCGGCATGGTCACCGGCCGCCTCTCCAATAATATGCTGGTGCATTTTCCCGGGGATGCCACAAACATAGGCAGTTATTGTCATGTGCGGCTGGAGGAATGCCATGGATTTTACTATAAGGGGCGCAGAGTAGAGTAATGGGCCTTTGCGGCCTGCAGCGCCCAGTCAGCGTATGGGAAAGGCGAAAAGGGTGGATACCGTGTCCCAATTGACCCCTATGATGCAAAAATATATGGAAACGAAGGCGCAATATCCAGATTGCATACTATTTTACCGTCTGGGGGATTTCTATGAAATGTTCTTCGAGGATGCGCTATTGGTGTCCAAAGAGCTGGAGCTGACTTTGACGGGCAAGAGCTGCGGTCTGGAGGAAAGGGCTCCCATGTGCGGCGTACCCTACCATGCCGCAGACGGATATATAGGCAGGCTGGTGCAAAAGGGCTTTAAGGTGGCCATTTGCGACCAGGTGGAGGATCCCAAAACAGCCAAGGGCCTGGTGCGGCGGGAGGTGACCCGCATAGTCAGCCCTGGGGCCAATATCGATATACAGGCACTGGATGAGGGCCGCAGCAACTATCTGCTCTGCCTCTGCGCCCTGCCCCAGGGTTATGGCGTGGCCACGGCGGATATCACCACTGGGGAATTTGTCCTTACGCAGGTGTCAGATATATCCATGGCTGCCGATGAGGTGATCAAATTTAAGCCTGCGGAAATACTTTACAACCAGGCCATGGAACAGAGCCGGGCTCCCTTGGCGGAGTGGCGGGACAGGCTGGGCATACGCCTAAGCCCCCTGGCCGAATCCTATTTCCAGCCAGGAGCCTGCCAAAAAACCCTGCTCTCCCACTTTGGAGCCAGGGATTTGTCTGCATTGGGTTTGGAGGATTTTGCCCAGGGAGCGGTGGCAGCCGGAGCGCTGCTGGCCTATATACAGGAGAGCCAAAAATCCGGACTGGAGCATATCTGCCAAATCCGGCCTTATACCGGCAGCAAGTATATGCTGCTGGACGGCGCCACCCGCCGCAACCTGGAATTGACAGAAACCCTGCGGGATAAGCAAAAAAAGGGATCCCTGCTCTGGGTGCTGGACAAGACCAAAACGGCTATGGGCAGCCGTCTGCTGCGTTCATATATAGAACAGCCGCTGGTGGATCCGGAGGCCATAGAGGAGCGGCTGGATACGCTGGAGAGCCTGAACGCCGATCCCATGGCCAGGGATGCGCTGCGGGAGGACCTGCAGCGCATCTATGACCTGGAGAGGCTGCTGGGCAAGGTTGTGTACAAGAGCTTCCACCCCCGGGATGCGCTGGCCTTTAAGATATCCCTGGAACCCCTGCCGGCCATACGGGCACAGCTGCTGGCGCTGGACAGGGGACAGCTGGGCCTATGGGGTCAGAGCCTGGACAGCTTGGAGGATCTGCGTATCCTGCTGGAGGAGGCCTTGGAAGAGGAACCGCCCCTGGCCCTGCGTGAGGGAGGCATTATTCGCCAGGGATATGATGAGGAGATGGACAGGCTGCGCAGCGCCAGCCGGGACGGCCAGCAATGGCTGGCCCAGCTGGAAGCCCAGGAGAGGGAGCGAAGCGGCATCAAAAATCTAAAGATCAAATTCAACAGGGTCTTTGGTTATTATTTTGAGATCACCAATGCCAATCTGGGCCAGGTGCCGGAGGATTATATACGGCGCCAGACCCTCAGCGGAGGAGAGCGCTTTACCACGCCCAGGCTCAAGGAACTGGAGGATGGCATATTGCATGCCAAGGAACGGCTCTGCGCCCTGGAATACCAGGCTTTTTGCCAGATAAGGGATACCATACAGGCGGCTGCAGGGCGCATACTCTCCACTGCGGCTATTTTGGCCTCCTTGGATGTGGCCGCCTCTCTGGCGCTGGTGTCTGAACAGCAGGCCTATGTGCGTCCCCGCTTGGCCACGGACGGACGTATGGAGATCCGGGAGGGCCGCCACCCTGTGGTGGAGCAGATGCTGGGGCGGCACCGTTTTGTGGCCAACGATGTGGACCTGGACCAGGAGGGC
>JBGYPP010000029.1:0-56472 GCA_041838515.1 Acetatifactor sp.
ATCTGAATAAGAACTCGTTCCTCATACGAAAGATGTTTGCCTTTTATATGGGAAGCTGTGGTAGAATGAGAGTGGTCCATGGTGGAGATTCTCCTGTAGAAAGTTTGTTGTGGTGACTTACATTCTACCAAAGATCCTGCCATGGATCTTTATTTTATTCAGATGTCCAACTTCATTTTACAATCTGCGATGACAATAGACATTAATTTATTATTGCTATGTGTACGAGGTTTTATCGATACAGTAAGATATAATCCGATTTTTGAGAATTGCTTCTAAGTTAGGATTTATTTAATCATGTCAGTTTTAATAATTCTGAATAATAAAAGATGACTTATTACACATAATTAACAAGTATGTAAAGCATAATAATCCACGAAATGTTTCATGTGAAACAAAGATGATATTACACCATTCATCATCACCTATTAAGTTTATTATCGCTTAGAGCATTTCTTTGCAATTCAGGAAATTCAATAATTGAAAAATATCATAGAGATTCTCACAAGCCGGCAACCCACAAAAAAATCATAGAAGAAATCATTGTTTCACGTGAAACAATACTAGGGCAAAATCTCCATAGCAGTAAGCACAAAAAAATGGTATAATACCAGAAAACAAATTCTAAAGGGGAGATACATGGGAAAAGTCATAGCTATAGCCAACCAAAAAGGCGGAGTAGGCAAAACCACTACATCTATCAATCTGTCAGCCTCCTTGGCGGAAAAAGGAAAGAAGGTATTGATTATCGATGGAGATCCCCAGGGCAATACCACCAGTGGCTTTGGGATAGAGAAGAATGCACTGGATTACACCATATATGAATTGATATTGGGAGATGAGGGCATCAAGAACTGTATGATCAAGAATGTGTTGCCCAATATTGATATACTTCCGGCCAATGTCAATCTGGCGGCAGCGGAGATAGAGCTGATAGGCATAGACAGAAAAGAATATATATTAAAGAGGGAAGTGGATTTCATTAAGGAGGATTATGACTATATCATCATAGATTGCCCTCCCTCACTAAATATGCTGACTATCAATGCAATGACATGTGCGGACAGCGTACTAGTACCCATACAGTGCGAATTCTATGCCCTGGAGGGTTTGAGCCAGCTAATTCATACAGTGAATTTGGTCAAGGAGAGATTGAATCCAAAGCTGCAGATGGAGGGAGTGGTATTTACTATGTTTGATGGCAGAACCAACCTCTCTGTACAGGTGGTAGAAAATGTGAAAAGCCATTTGAGCCACAAGATATTCACCACTATGATACCCAGAAACATACGGCTGGCAGAGGCGCCTAGCCATGGCTTGCCCATAAACAAATACGATGCCAAATCGGCTGGTGCAGAGGCATATCTGCAATTGGCAGAGGAATTGATACAGGCAAATAATAAACAATAAAAGGGGATAGATAGTATTTATGGCTAGAAAGGGATTGGGAAAAGGACTGGATGCACTCATACCCAGTAATATGGGCGGCACAGACAGGGGAGTTCAGACAGAAATGCATTCCGCTGATGGAAAAACCAAGGGAGAAAGGGAGAAAAATGATATACTCTGGATCCGAATATCGGAGGTAGAGCCGAACAAGGAGCAGCCCAGGCGGCATTTTGAGGAGGATTCGCTGGAGGAGTTGGCAGACTCCATTAGGCAATACGGTATACTACAGCCCATACTGGTGCAAAAAAGGGAGGATTACTATGAAATAATAGCCGGGGAGAGGAGATGGAGGGCGGCCCAAAAGGCCGGACTGGCCCAGGTACCCATACTGATTAAGGAATACAACAGCCAGGAGCTGCTAGAGGTATCTCTTATAGAAAATATCCAGAGAGAAAATCTTAATCCCATAGAGGAGGCCAGGGCATATAGGAGGCTGTTGGAGGAACATGGGCTAAAGCATGACCAAATAGCGGAGAGATTGTCCAAGAGCCGGACAGCCATTACCAATTCCATGAGATTGTTAAAATTATCCGAGGAAGTGCAGCAGATGCTGGTGGAGGATATGATCAGCTCCGGCCATGCCCGGGCGCTGCTGGGCATAGATTCTAAGGAAGAGCAGGCGGAGCTGGCCCAAAAGGTGTTTGATGAACAGCTCTCCGTTAGAGATGTGGAAAAGATCATCAAGGACAGATCCAAGCCCAAGAGGGAGGAGAAGCCGGGGCAGAAATCCTCAGCACTGTACCAGGATCTGGAAGAGAGATTAAAAACCCGACTGGGAACAAAGGTAAATATCCAAGAAAAGGGCAGAGGAAGAGGAAAGATAGAAATAGAGTTTTACAACCAGGAGGATCTAGACAGAGTGATGGAGATAGTCTTTGGCTAGGTGAGAGGTTGTAACAATCTAGCTAAAAAAAGAATATGGCTGGGGGAAGATATCTTCCTAACAAATGGAGCTCCCTCCGGCTATGGCTTATGAGGAGGAAAAGATGGTCAGTGGCAATGATCCGGCCTCCCTGGTCTATGGGGTGGAAGTGGCTGGAATCCATATATTGTATATTTTCATAGCCCTCTGGCTGTGTGTTATCATATGGCTGGCTGTGTTGCATTGGCAGAACAAAAAAATGAAGAAACGCCTGGAAGCCTTGGTCAGGGGAGCTGCTGGGGAGAGCCTGGAGGACAAGATAGAGAGGATACTGAAAGAAAATGTCTATATTGCCTCCAGACAATCCGCTCAAGAGGCAGAGATCCGGCAATTGATGGATTACTCCAGGAGGAGCTTTCAAAAGTATGCCATGGTACGGTATGACGCATTTGAGCAAATGGGCGGAAAACTGAGTTTTTGCCTTTGTATGCTGGATCAGGAAAAAAATGGATTTATACTCAACTCTGTACATAACAGAGAGGGTTGTTATGTATACATCAAACAGATTGAAAGGGGTATATGCCCTACCGGTCTGGGCAGAGAGGAGGGCCAGTCGCTGGAGATGGCTATGGGAGAGTTAGTCGAATAGAATAAAAGGGAGAGGAGGAGGAAATGAAGGTCAAACGTCTGGAGGAGATAGAGGACAACGATATACTGGCTAAGCCGTTAATGACCTGGGATTATCAGATTATCTTGCAGGAGGGAGCAGTACTGAAAAAGGAGTTTATCTCCAAGCTGTCTTCCATGGGCATAGAGGAAGTGTGGGTGGAGCTCAGCTCACAGGAACAGCACAAAATTACCATATTAAAGCAAGAAGTGGAGAAGGATGTAAAGGAAAAGGTAAAATCCATACTGGAAAGGCATACCTACCACAATAATAAAGAATTGGAAAGCCTGGGGCAGAGCGCATCCACCATCATCAACTCTATGCTGGAGGAGAAGGAGCTGCTGGAGAAGGTATATGATATTAAGGAGAGGACGGCGGATATCTATGAACACTCCATTAGCGTTTGCGCCCTTTCCATATTAACTGCCATAAAGTTGGGCATGAATATGGAAACTGTACAGGATATGGGCGTAGCCTGCCTGCTCCATGACATTGGCCTGCGCTATATAGCCATTAATTATCTGGACAGAAATCTAGAGGAGATGAGTGAGTACGAGAGGACGGAGTTCAAAAAGCATCCGGTCTATGGATACAGCACGCTGATGGCCGAAAAATGGATTTCGGATAAGAGCAAAAGTATCATACTCAATCATCATGAGTATCTAAACGGCACGGGATTTCCCCTGAAAACGGCCAATCTGACCATAGAGAACCGCATAGTCAATGTCTGCGACAGCTTTGATGAAATTATATGTGGCGTGGGATTTCGCAAGGGGAAGATACATGAGGCGGTGGAATATCTCAAGGTCAACAGCGGCAATAAATACGACAGTAAGATAGTGGAGGCATTTCTAAGCTTTACCGCTGTCTACCCTGTGGGTACCAGCGTTCTGACCTCAGAGGGGGAGATAGGCCTGGTCATAGCACAGAACAAAAATTTTCAGGATAGGCCAGTGCTGCGTATTACCGAGGACAGGTATGGCAACAGTGTACAAGGGGAAGTGATAAAAGATATGCTCAAAATCCCCCATTTATTTATAGAAAAAGTATTATAGGAGGAAATATGCTGGATATTCGTTTTTTGCGGGAAAATCCCCAGGCGGTCAAGGAAAATTTGCAAAAAAAATTCCAAGAGGACAAATGGGAGCTAGTGGACAGGGTAATAGAGTTGGATGAGCAGCTGCGCGCGTACAAAACTGAGGCGGACAATCTGCGCAAGGATAGGAATGCGCTATCCAAGCAAATAGGGCAGTGCATGTCTCAGGGAAAGAAGGAAGAGGCCCAGGCATTGAAAGCCCAGGTGGAGGGCAATGCCAAAAGGCTGTCCTTTCTGGAGGAGGAGGAGAAGAGCCTGGGGGAAAAGATACAGAAGATCATGCTGGTCATACCCAATATGATTGACCCCAGCGTACCCATAGGCAGGGATGACAAGGAAAATGTGGAGGTGGAAAAATTTGGAGAACCCTTGGTTCCGGATTTTGACATACCCTACCACACACAGATTATGGAGAGTTTTGAGGGCATAGACCTGGAAAGCGCCGGCAAGGTGGCGGGTAATGGATTCTATTACCTGATGGGAGATATAGCCAGGCTGCACTCGGCGGTGATCAGCTATGCCCGGGATTTTATGATAGACAGGGGTTTTACTTACTGCATACCTCCTTTTATGATTAGGGAGCATGTGGTGTCCGGGGTGATGAGCTTTGCGGAGATGGAGTCAATGATGTACAAAATAGAGGGAGAGGATCTCTATTTGATAGGTACATCGGAACATTCCATGATAGGCAAATTTATAGACAGCATAATCAAGGAGGAGCATCTGCCCCAGACATTGACCTCCTACTCCCCTTGCTTCCGCAAGGAAAAGGGTGCTCATGGCATAGAGGAGAGGGGCGTATATAGGATACATCAGTTTGAAAAGCAGGAAATGATAGTGGTGTGCAAGCCGGAGGAGTCCGTACATTGGTTCCACAAGCTATGGAGAAATACGGTGGATTTGTTCAGGGATCTGGATATACCTGTGCGCACCATAGAGTGCTGCTCTGGAGATTTGGCGGACCTCAAGGTAAAGAGCTACGACGTGGAGGCCTGGTCCCCTAGGCAGAAAAAGTATTTTGAGGTGGGCAGCTGCTCCAATTTGGGAGACGCTCAGGCCAGGCGGTTGAAGATTCGAGTACATGGCCGGGACGGCAAGTATTTTGCCCATACGCTGAACAATACCGTTGCGGCGCCGCCCAGGATGCTGATTGCGTTTTTGGAAAATAATTTGCTAAAGGATGGCAGGGTGCGCATACCGGAGAAATTACGTCCGTATATGGGCAATATGGAATATCTGGAGCCTAGATAGGCTCCAGCGCTTGCCTTGGAGAAGAATAGGTAGATATGCACAAATTGATGAAAGCCATAGGCTTTTCCCAGAGGCCAGACAGGAAAAAAATGCGGGAATTTCTGCAAAGCATTATCCGGGGGGGCAAGGGCGTATACCATGCAGCTACACCGGAGGGCATAGTGTTGGCCGATTTTGTCCGGCCCCTGAGTCAGGGGCTGGGCATCATCGTCTGCGGTGAGATAGAGGGGGAAAAGGATTTCTTTATCGAGCATTTCTATCCTTATTTGCGCGGCCGGGGCATTACCACTAGGGAAGAGGTGACGGTGGAAAAGAGGGCAGACAAGGATGCCTATGCCGGCTCTTGTGATGACCCAAATGTGGGGGTGAGCCTGGTTTTTGCCATACAGAACCGCTTGGATTATATACGCCGGCTGCATTTGGAAGCGGAAAAACAAAAAATACAGGGGGTAACCCTCTCTGGACTTGCCATGGAAGGCAGAATTATGATGCCCATAGGCAAGAATAAGATACAGAGGGATATGGACAGACAGCGTATAGCCAAACGTAATGCGCTGATCGCTGCCGCCAAGGGAGGGGACGAGGATGCCATAGAGAGTCTGACCACCGAGGATATGGATACCTATAATGAGATTAACCGTAGGATCACCCAGGAGGACATATTTACATTGGTGGACAGCTATATCATGCCCTATGGCATAGAATGCGACCAATACTCCGTGCTGGGGGAGATTACCCAGGTGGAGGAGAGAGTCAATGCGCTGACCGAGGAGAGAATATATTTGTTGACTATTTGTACGAATGAGTTGACATTTGATATCTGTATCAATATAATAGACTTGTTTGGGGAACCTCAGGTGGGCCGGCGCTTCAAGGGCAATATCTGGTTGCAGGGCTTTCTCCACTATGAGAAAGAATGACCAGACCGGTTTCCGTAGCTCAGCAGGATAGAGCGTTCGCCTCCTAAGCGAAAGGCCGTGGGTTCGAATCCCGCCGGGAACAGAAAAATACCCGTCAGCAAAGAGCTGACGGGTATTTTTTTTGCAGGAAAATAGTTGTAATATAAATATTGACATCTAGAGCTAACAGCGGTATAGTTGCTATTGGTAGATGTAATATAAATTATTACATCTACCAATAGAGAATAGAGAATAGAGAATGGAGAATATATGTTTGGCAGTGTGGAAGATAGCTTCAGGGGGAAAACGGACAGGACATATCCGAAAATAGAGTATGGAGATCATAATGGAGGGGTCTATGGGAGGTGAAAAGTATCTGCGCTACATAGTAGAAAATATACATACGGTAATCGTGGCAACGGTAGATGGGAGAGGATATCCGGTGACGGCGGCCATAGATATGATGGACACGGATGGCGAAACGCTATACTTTCTCACGGCCAGGGGCAAGAGCCTGTATGACAGGTTAAAGGCCAGGCCGCATATGGCTTTCACGGCCATGGAGGGAGAGGATACCATGAGCAGGAAGGCCATATCTGTTCAAGGCAGGGTCAGGGAGCTAGGGCAGGTCGGATTGGAGAAGCTGTTTGAGAAAAATCCCTATATGTATAGTATCTACCCTCAGCCGGAGGCCAGGCAGGCTCTGACAGTATTCCAAATATATGAGGGAAAGGGGGAGTGGTTTGATTTGTCCAAAAAACCCATAGAGAGGGAGAGCTTTACCTTTGGCGGTATGGAGGCAGAGGGGTGGAGATACAGAATAGGGGAGGCCTGTATAGGCTGCGGTCGCTGCCGGGAGGTCTGTCCGCAGGACTGTATACGGACAGATGTCCTGCCCTTTATCATAGAACAGAAGCATTGCCTGCACTGCGGCAACTGCTTGGCTGTCTGTCCGGAGAAAGCAGTGGAGAGGAGGTGAATATGGAGGAGAGGCGAAATCAGGAGGAGAGGCGAAATCAGGAGGAGAGGCGAAGTCAGGAGGATAGGCGAAGTCAGGAGGAGAGGCTGGATTTCCTGGTGGAATGGTTTAGCAGAGAGGCATTGGAACTTGGGGAGGGAGAGCAGGATATGCCGGCGGGCATGGATGGGCGGCAAAAAAAGGAGCAATTGCGTAGGTGGATGAATGTGTGCATGCCCAAGCCTCTGCCCCCGGAGGTGGAGAGCTGCCAGGATGCGTACTTGCAGGAGGAGGCCAGGCTGCGGGGCAGGGTGGATTTGGAGCAGATACCCACGGTAAAGCAAGCTCTGGGCAGCAGCCATGGCTGGGCGGAAAAGCTCTGCCTTTGGCAAGGGGATATCAGCCGGCTGGCAGTTGGCGCAATAGTCAATGCGGCCAACTCCCAGATGCTGGGGTGCTTCATACCAGGGCACCACTGTATAGACAATTGTATACATAGCTTTGCCGGGGTGCAGCTGCGGCTGGAATGTCATAGGCAGATGGAAGAAGCCAGAAAAAAATACGGACGGCAGTATGAACAACCCACAGCCCTGCCCATGCTGACTCCGGCCTACAATCTGCCGGCCGATTCTGTTATTCATGTGACCGGCCCCATAGTCTATGGGGATTTGACGGCGAGCCTGGAGGCGGAATTGGCGGACTGCTATACAAGGACTTTGGATATGTGCCTGCAGCATGGAATACGCAGCCTGGCTTTTTGCTGCATATCCACAGGCGTATTCCGGTTCCCTGGCGGCAGAGCGGCACAGATAGCTATCAAAAGCGTTTCGGATTGGATGGATGTACACGGGGAGCATATGGACAGGATAGTGTTTAATGTCTATTTGGACAAGGATAAGGAGTATTATGAAGAAATTTTATCAAGATGAAAAAGACGCTTACAGGCGCAGCATAGACATGGGCCTGGAAGGAGCCCGGTTGCGGTCAGGAGGCTGGGCATCTAGAGAGGGCGGCCGGCAGGAGCGAATTTGCCGGCTGGCAGAAGCCATAAAGGAGGCGGAGGCCATAGTGGTGGGGGCGGGGGCAGGCCTGTCCACTTCTGCGGGATTTACCTACAGCGGGGAGAGGTTTGATCGGTATTTCTCAGATTTCGCCCAGGCCTATGGCATAGGGGATATGTACTCCGGGGGATTTTACCCCTTTCCCAAGGAGGAGATACAATGGGCCTGGTGGGCCAGAAATATCTACTTCAATAGGTATGTGGATGCGCCCAGGCCGGTGTATCAGGAACTGCTGAGATTGCTGGAGGGAAAGGAGTATTTTGTCATCACCACCAATGTGGACCACCAATTCCAAAAGGCGGGAGCAGAAAAAGGACGTTTATTCTATACACAAGGGGATTTCGGTCTGTTTCAGTGCGCAGATGGACATACGGGCAGAACGTATGACAATGAGGCATGGGTGATGGAGGCTATGAAGGCCCAGGGCTTTGAGAAAGACAGTAAGGGCGTATATCAGCTGCCAGGTCATGGGCAGTTATCCATGGAGCTGCCGGCCAGGCTCATCCCCCGGTGTCCGGAGGATGGCAGTCCGGTAGTCATGAATCTGCGGGTGGACAACAGCTTTGTAGAGGATGCGGGCTGGCATAGGGCAGCAAAGGCTTATGGGGATTTTCTGGATAGGCACAGTCAGGGCCGGGTGCTGTATTTGGAGTTGGGCGTGGGCGGAAATACCCCAATGATTATCAAATATCCCTTTTGGAATATGGCCTTGTCCAATCCTGAGGCTATATTTGCCTGCATCAACTATGGAGAGACTTTTTGTCCTAAGGAATTGGAGGGCAGAGGCCTGTGCATAGATGGGGATATAGGGGAGGTGCTGGAGCAGCTGCAAGGCCATGTAAAAGGAGATGCCACCTAGAGTTTAGGATTTTTCCAGTGGGGGAATGGAAGCATATTTCGCTGCTGTAGCGAGCCTAGAGAGAAAGGCCGGGAGCTGGGGAAGCAATTATAAACAATTCTTATTTTGTACAGTGTCATATTGACAGGGCATAAAGGCCAAACCTAGTATGGACATAAGAATAGGAGGGTCTTATGCCCACGATATATATAGCCGATGATGAGAAGGATATACGGGATCTGCTCTGCTCCTTTCTGACGGAGGAGGGTTTTTCCGTTCTGGCCTTTGAAGATGGGGAGGCCTTATATCAGGCCTTTTTGGAGAGGGAGCCGGATCTGGTCATATTGGACATAATGATGCCTGGCCGGGATGGGCTGAGCCTCTGCGGCGCCATACGCAAGAAATCCTCCATACCTATATTGCTGCTGACGGCCAGGGATACGGATGCGGATTATATCACGGGATTTACTCTGGGCTGCGACGATTATTTCACCAAACCCTTTTCTCCGGTAAAGCTTGCCCTGCGGGTAAAGGCCATGCTGAGGCGGGTGGAGATGGGACAGAAAAAGGAGGAGGCCGCACATTGGGAATTCGGCGACCTGCTCCTGCGGCCCAGGCAAAAGCAGGCCTGCTGTCGGGGAGAGGAGCTGCGGCTGACCAATACGGAGTTTGCGTTGCTGGCGTATCTGATGGAGCATCAGGACAGGGCTATCTCCCGGGAGGAACTGCTTTCCGCCGTCTGGGGATATGACAATTTTGTGGAAACCAGAGCCACGGACGATATTATTAAAAGGCTGCGGAAGAAGCTGCTCTCGGCCGGCAGCAGCGCAGGTATAGAAACCGTCTGGGGCTTCGGCTTCCGCCTGGTATAAGGAGGGGGCTGTGCGCAGACTGAAAAACCGTTTGTTCCTGTTGCCCTCCTTTGTCATATTCTCCTCCTTTCTGATCCTGGTGCTGGCCTTTCCCTGGGCCTTTGGCCTGTATGTGGAACAGGAGGCCTCCAAGCACATACTCAAATGGAAAGAGAGTTTGGACACCTACTACGAAAATGGAAAATATGAGGGATTTTACGCGTAAGAGAGTGAATTTATCATACAAGTACACTACTGTATACTAGACGCACAGGGCAATCTGGTCTATCCCCGACGGGATTGGGCGGAGGAGGCGGAATGGGAGAGAAATGTGCAAATTGCCTCCCAGATACAGGGTTGGTCCGAGGAGGAGGGCCGGGGGCGTAGCTTGTTTTTGGGGGATCAGGTATATTATCTAAGAACCTATACCTATCAAGGGGAATTTGATGATTTTTTTATTACCCAGTCTAAGGGCAACAATTATAAGGTGGGCATTTATATCAATATCACCCTGCTGCACAATTTTTTGAAAATGGCCAACAAGATTTTGCTCGTATTGGGCTTGGCTTTGGGCTGCTTTAGCCTATTGGCCATATGGATGATGGCCAGGGGTTTGGACAGATCCTTTGCCATACTGGGAGAGCGTATTAGGCAGCTGGGTTCTGGACAGGCCGGGGAGATGGAGGCTCCGGGAATGGCTTATGCGGAATTTGCCCAGGCCCTGGAGGTGGTACAGCGCATGGCCGCCAAAATCCAAAAAAACCAGGAGAGTCAAAAGCAATTCTTTCAAAACGCCTCCCATGAGTTGCGCACGCCGCTGATGGCCATACAGGGATACGGAGAGGGGCTGAAGAGCGGCGTGATCAAAAATGTTGCACAGTCAGCGGAGATTATCATTCGCCACAGCCAGCGCATGGCCAGCCTGGTGGATGAGATCCTCTTTCTCTCCAAAATGGACAGCGGCAGGGAGGAGATGGCCTGGGAGGAGCTGGATATCAAGGAGCTGCTCTATGAACTATCCTGGTATATGCAGGATCAGTCGGCCCAGGGGGGGATAGACATACAACACGCATTTCCCAAAGAGAGGATATTGGTATGGGGGGATGAGAGGCTGTTGGAACGGGCTATCAGCAATCTCCTGTCCAATGGAAAGCGTTATGCAAGGGAGAGCCTGCTGCTGGAGGCAGAGACGGCGGAGGGCTGGCTGCGAGTCAGCATAATAGACGATGGAGAGGGTATAGATACAAAGGATCTACCTCATATTTTCGAGCGCTTTTACAAAGGCCGGGGGGGCAATTTTGGCATAGGCCTGGCCATAGCCAAGGAGATCGCGCAGATGCACGGCGGAGAGTTGGAGGTCCATTCCCAAAAGGGCAGGACGGAATTTGCGCTTTGGCTGCCCTTGGGTGAATAAGGCCGGAGGGAGAGGACTTTGCCGCAGTTTTGCCACAGTTTTACCTCGATTTTTTGGAGATTTTCTTCCGGAGCCTGGGATATACTGGCATTAAGCAAAGGGCAAAAGCGTACCGGAGCCAGGTTGGGCCGGAAGCATAAGCCAAAAGTTTGCGCCACAGGCGAAAAAAGGAGGAAGAATATGCAGAAAATATGGATGAACTGTACCAAGGCTCTGGTGATTTGCACAGTGGCCGGCGTGGTGGCAGGTGGCTGGACCCTGCACCGCATGGCGCAAAAGGCGGAGGCGGCCAAGTGGCAGGAGGTCCAGGCCAGACCATATATGGCTGCAAAGGGAGAGATGCCGGACCAATCGCTAAATATACTGCGTTCCAGCAAGGGCGCATATTCCGAGGAGCCGAGGTACAAGACCTCACCGGGCCAGTTGGCGGCGCCTATGAGTAATGCTCCCCAGTCAGAAGAGGCGCCCCTGCCGTCAGATTACCAGGACAGCCTGACGGATTTTGCCAACAAGCAGGCCGGGCTGACTCAGGAGGAGAAGGATAGGCTGGCCAAGGAGGATGCGCTGAGCGCGCCTATCTATGAGGAGTTGAATGCCATTAATCCCCAGATAGAGGCCGCTACGGCCAGGGTGCTTCAGGGAGCGCAGTGGGCCTTTGAGGAGAGGGCAAAGCTGTTTGACACCCATACGGATCTGTGGCTCAAGGTGGAAACCATATCCAACGAGGAGCAAAAGTCGGCCAAGACTTATATAGAGCATATCCAAGCCTCCAAGAACCTCAGCGCCCAGGAGAAGGAGGTGCTGGTAAAGCTACAGCAGCGCATAGACGAGCTGGACAAGGCTATAGAGGGTTACTATGCTCAGGCCGAGGAGGAAAATGCCCAGCTGCAAAGACGGGCGGATGATTTGGTGGCCCAGCTGCAAAATATTCATGACAAGAACCGGGATATCTGGGAGAAGATCTATGGGGAATAGACCGTAGGGGGGAGGCTGGCAGTATGGGCATATAGCCTCCCTTTCATCCAAAGAGATAGGCGGCATATGCCAAAGCGGCATCCAGACGGGGCGTATTGGCAATAATACCCACATAGATCGTGCCGTTCATCTGAAAGGAAGAAATGCCCTTGGACTGGGATAGATTGAGGCCAAAGGCTTTGGTTTGGGAGCTTGGCGGTTGGCCGTCATCGGAGAGGACAATATTATCTGTGAGATAAGGAGATAATCGTTGCCTCCATTCGGGGGCGGCCTTTGCCAATGCCTCGTTCAGATCGTACAAAAATCCATTTTGGGCAAAGGCGTCAAAAGCTTCTTTGTCCATAAGCACCAGGTCCAGATGCCGGGCTTCGATGGAGGCCAGGATTTTCAAGCTGGAAGCGTGGGCATAGGGGAAATGCGGACTGGAGTTATCCTCTGTCAGATATAAATTTTCATATCGCTGGATCTTGTGGGTAAGCGCATAGCCGTCAGACTGAGCAAGATACTCTGTATCCAGCCAGGCGGCAAATTCCGGGCTGGGAGCGATGTTGACCAAGGCTGTATACAATAGGATGTCTTTGGAGGAGCTGCGGTGGTATATCGCATAAGCCCCTGCCAACAAGGCCAGAACACAAAGTGCCAGAAAGGTTTTGTGGTAATCGAGTATGTATCCCCATCTCTGCCTTTGGGGAAGATCTCGAATTTTTTTTATTTCCGAGAGCATTTGGCTGAGCAGATCCATATCACTCCTCCTCGGTTTGGCAGGACTCCGGCAGCTCTTCCCTGTTAGGCGCTTTTTCCTCGCACATGGCCAAAATGGGGGAGAGTGGATAGGAACAGAGGAGGGCGCAAAGCCCCATGCCAAAGACTATGGCAGGCGTGAAAAAACGGATGATCACTATGGCTAGGGAGATGTGTATAAAAGCCAGCAGGGCTGTGCAAAGCAGAAAGCGCATGCCTATCATCAGGGAGTTTTTGAACATGGCCAGACTGCTGTTGTGAAATCTGGACAACAGGGGGAAAATATACAAAAAAACCATGAAATAGGCTGCCAAGACCAAGAAAAAAATGGCTGTGCAGAGAGTCCAAAAAATATTCTCAAATCGCAGGTGGTAGAGTACATATCCGTCTATGCCCAGCACTATGCCCACACCCAGCATCACCAGCCATATTTTTGTCGCCTGGCGAAAATTGGCCTTAAATGAGTGGAAGAAATCCCGGGTAAGACTCCCCTCCTGGTTGTTTGCCATTTTGAGGCATACATAATACAGCGCGGTGGTGGATGCGCCTATGGTAAATATAGGCAGGGAGCAGAGCAGCCAGAGCAAATGCAAATAGGCAGAAAAGGTGATCTTGGTGATCATTTGCATAATGGGATTGTCCGGATCCAGCAGGCGCTTTAGCATATTCCTCCTCCTATGGCAGAGGCTAGTCCCCGGTGGATTCTCTATACACCAGGCTGGTTTCCGTGTGCAGGGTGCGGAAGTTTAGCGAGGGTTCGTTGATGCGGGATATCAGCAGCTGGACGGCGGAATACCCCATGATTTGACTGTGTATGTGTATGGTGGTCAAGGTGGGACTGGTAATTCTGGATTCGGGAGAATCGTCAAATCCGCAGAGATACACATCCTGGGGTACGGAGTATCCCAAGGTCTTTAGCACCTCTTTTACATCTAGAGCGACAAAATCATTTGCGCATATCCAAACATCCGGCATGGTCTTTAGTTGGGAGAGTTGTGAAAACAGATACTCTTTATACTCTTCGGAGGAGGGATAGCGTACGCCCTCCTTGTTTTTGGTGATGCAATATGCATCCGGACAGGGCAGGCCCAGGAGGTATAAGGCATTTCTATAGGCCATATATCGATCAAAAAAAGATTGGCAGTGCAGGGATTCACCTATAAAGCCTATGCGGGATTTGCCCCTTTTGGCCATTTCCCGGCAGAAAAGGTAGGTGTTGGAGCTGTTGTCCATATACAGCTTGTCTGCATTTAGATTCTGCTGCCCGTCTGCAGACGGTGAATCGATAAAAAGCAATGGAATATTTTGTTCGCATAACATTTGCGCATATGGCATATCAAAAACTTCTACACAAACGATGCCGGCCGTTCTCTCTTCAAAAAAAGAAGCGGGAAAAGACAGGCTGCTTAATTCCTCAGGCAAAATACGATGAATGGTTAGACTATAACCCAGTTGCGCCATCTCTCTTTGAAACTTATCCAGCAAGGTCGAGGAGAAATGAGAGTTATCTAAAAATACTGTGCTAAACAGTGCAATTTCGTTCTTTGTCTTGGGCGCGGCCAAGGACAGTCCGGATTTTCCCGGTTCGGAAATAGTCACATAGGAAAACTGCTTATATCCCATTTCCATGGCCTTCATCAGGACTTTCTCTCTGGTGGAATCGGCCAGCACTCCGGTATTGTTGATGGCCTTGGAAACGGTATTGCGGGAAAGTCCTAGAGCGTCAGCTATGTCTTGAATAGTAACCCTTGTTGCCATAAGTTCCTCCTGCTGAAAAAACCGGATGCGACAATTACATTATATTGATACAGGAGGAATGTGTCAAATGTAAAAATGAGTGTAAAAAATATAAAAAATAGATAAGACTGTCCGATTCGGGAAAGTTCTTCCTGTGAAAAAAAGTCCGAAATAGGAAATATGTAACAAGAAAAATGTTTCAAATGTAAAAAATTATAGTTGACATAATGTATGGTGTATGGTATTTTTACTGTACATTCACACACAAAATTAGTTGTCATTTGAAACACAGCATGAGCATTGGGAAAAGGCAAGTGGTTGGGAAGGGGGTTCCTATGAGCATGGGCGCGCAATCATTGGCACAAGGGAAGAAAAAAAGGGATAGCTGGCAAAATACGCTCCTATATATAAGGCAGCACTGGCAGTTATATGTGATCTTTTTATTGCCGGCCCTGTTTTTGACTCTGTTGTTCCGCTATGTGCCCATGGGAGGCATTTTGATAGCCTTTCAGAAGTACAACCCCATACGAGGGGTTTTGGGCAGCCAATGGGTGGGCTTCAAGCATTTTGAGAGGTTTTTGTCATCCCCCAATTTTGCGGAGTATCTGGTAAACACCCTCAAGCTCAGCGCCTACGGCCTGTTGTGGGGCTTTCCTGTACCCATACTGCTGGCATTTTTGCTCAACCGGATACAGAGCAAGGGCATAAAAAAGAAGATACAGCTGGTCTTGTATCTGCCAAATTTTATCTCGGTTATCGTGCTTTGCGGTATGGTGCGGATTTTTCTCTCCATAACAGGCCCCGTCAACCTGCTGCTGGGAACGGATTTGAATTTTATGGCCATGCCGGAGGCCTTTCGCTCCATTTACATTGCCAGCGGCATTTGGCAGGGAGCAGGTTGGGCATCCATTATGTACACGGCAGCGCTTTCCAATGCCAGCCAGGAGTTGAAAGAGGCGGCCATCATAGATGGGGCGAATATTTTTCAGCAGATCAAGGCGGTGGAATGGCCGGCTATTAAGGATGTGGTGATTATTCAGTTTATCCTTCAGGCGGGAAATATTATGAGCATAGGCTTTGAGAAAGCCTATGCGCTGCAAACAGACTTGAATATGGGTACCTCAGAGATCATCGCCACGTATGTATACAAGAAGGGCCTGCTGGACGGCGATTATAGTTTTTCCACAGCGGTTGGATTGTTTAATACGGTAGTGAATATCATACTGCTTCTGGTGGTAAACAAGGTCGTAGCCAAGATGAACGATGGCAAGGGCTTGTAGGGAGGAGGCCATATGAAAAAAGGGTTTGGGTTGAGGAGATATTCCTGGCAGGACAAGATGCTGCTTGCCTGCGGATATCTGTTATTGGGCTTGTTTGTCATTGCCATAGTCGTACCAGTGATATACATCATCGTGGCATCCTTTATGGATCCGGTAACCCTGCAAAACAAGGGCATTACCTTTAATGTGGAGCATTGGACCTTGACTGCCTATGAGAGGGTGGTGTCGAATGCGCAGATATGGGTGGGCTTTAGAAACGCTGTCATATATTCCTTGTTATTTACCGCTGTGTCTGTAGGCGTTACTCTTTTGGCCGCCTATCCCATGTCCAGGCCGGATTTTAAGGGGAGAAAAATTTTCAATGTAATATTTGTTATTACCATGTTTTTTGGCGGCGGGTTAATACCCACATACTTGCTAATCAGCAATCTGGGTATGCTGGACAGTATATGGGCGGTGATCCTGCCTGGGGCCTTCAGCGTATGGAATATGATCATTGCCCGTACCTACTACCAGGGCATACCCAGTGAATTGAGTGAGGCGGCGGAGGTAGACGGGGCCAATGAACTGGTGTACTTCTTTAAAATTCTGCTGCCGGTTTGTACTCCGGTGATAGCTGTATTGGCGCTGTGGCAATTCGTAGGTATGTGGAACAGCTACTTTGATGCCATGATCTATCTGAACGATGCGGCCAAACAGCCCTTGCAGTTGGTGCTGCGCTCTATATTGATACAGAACCAGCCGGATGCGGGTATGATATCCGATATTCAAAGTACTGCCGAGCGTGCGCAGCTGGCAGAACTTTTGAAATATGCAACCATTATTATCTCCAGTTTGCCCCTCTTGGTAATGTATCCCTTCTTTCAAAAGTATTTTGATTCAGGCATCATGGCGGGATCCATCAAAGGTTAGGAGAGGCGATGGAGCTGGGCTGGCAAGCCCGAAAAAAAAAGGAGGAAGCAATGAGAAGCTGGTGTTGGAAAAAGGCCTTATCAAAAGCTGTGGCAGGCGTGTTGGCCGCCGGCATGGCCCTGTCCCTGACGGCCTGCGGAGGGGGCAATGTGGAGCTCAACAGCGGAGAGCTGCAAGAGGTGGATGTGGCCACTTTGCAATTTCCCTTGGCGGAAAAGGCCACATTGACGGGTATGACCAGTTACCCGGTGAATACGGAGTCCAATCCGAACAACCGCACGATTTTTAAGCGTCTGCAGGAAAAAACCAATGTGGAGATACAGTGGACTGCCATACAAGGGGATCAGTGGGGGGAGAAGATTTCTCTTAGCATGGCAAACCCCAAGACATTGACCGATTTCGTTTTTTCGGCGGGGTTCTCCGACAATGATCTGCTCAAGTACGCCGACCAGGGCATTATTATTCCCCTGGAAGAGTATATAGACGCATATATGCCCAATCTCAGCGCAGTATTTGAGAAATATCCGGAATATAGGGCTATGAGCACGGATGCAGATGGCCATATATGGGCGCTGCCTTGGATAGAGCAGTTGGGAGAGGAAAAGACGGCCATACAGACGGTTGATCATATGAGCTTTATCAACAAAAAATGGCTGGACTTCCTGGGTCTGGAAATGCCCACCACCGTGGAGGAGTTTGAGCAGGTATTGATCGCATTTAGGGACAACGCCTCGGCTATTCAGTCAGAATTTGGCATTGAGGGCAGCATTATTCCTATGTCCTGCATTGTGAATGATGGAGCTCAAGATCCCAGCATACTGATCAATGGATTTGGCGAGGGTTATGGGGATACCGACAAGGGCCGCCATATAGCTGTAACAGATGACTTGAAAGTGATATGCACCTCCACCCAGGAGGGGTACAAGAAGGGCATATCTTGGCTGCACTCTCTGTATGCCCAGGGCCTGATCGATCCGGAGGCCTTTACCCAAGAGTGGTCCACCTACGTATCTAAGGGTAAGTCCGGCCGCTACGGCGTGTGCTTTACCTGGGATGTGGCCAATATAGACAATCTGGAGGACTGGGTGCCCCTGCCGGCACTGACGGCGGACACCAGAAATATCACCCCCCAAAATGGTTCCTTTACCAGCGGATTTGACAGGGGACGGTGTGTGGTTACGGCTGTCGCCAAAAATCCCGCCCTGGTTTGCGCATGGCTGGATCAAATGTATGACCCCTTCCAATCTCCTCAGAACAACTGGGGAACCTACGGAGAGGAAGACGGATTTGACATTTTCGAGCTTAGCCAAAATTCTAAGGGAGAGCCCATGCTGAAGCATGCGCCCCTGGGAGATGCCTCTCCGGTAGAGGTGAGGGAGGCAGAAGCCGTAGGCGGACCCCTGGCCATATTGGATGAGTACTATGATGTATATGTAACCTGCCCGGACGATGCGCAATACCGTTTGGATTGGATCAAGGATATTTATACTCCGGATATGAATACAAAATATGTATACCCCAACGTGTTTATGTCCGCTGAGGATACCGAGAGTCTGGCAACGCTGCAGCCTGACATACAAAAAACCATCAATGCCTACAAATCTGAATGGATAATGAATGGCTTTACCGATGCGGACTGGGATAAGTACATACAAGAGTTGGAAGATTATGACCTGGAGGCCTATCTGGGCGTATTCCAAAAGTACTTGGACGCATTTTATGCAAAATAGGGAAACAATTCCAGCTTGAAAAGCTGTAAAAGGAGGGTGAAGATGCGCCACACTTTGAGTGAGGCCCGGGAGTATGAAGAGAGGGCCGAGAAGAGTATACACGAAAAGGAGAGGCCTGTTTTTCACCTATCTCCTAGAACAGGTTGGATGAATGATCCCAACGGATTCTCCTTTTATAAAGGAGAGTACCATCTCTTCTACCAATATTACCCTTATGAACCCTATTGGGGGCCCATGCACTGGGGCCATGCAGTGAGCAAGGATCTGATCCGATGGGAATACCTGCCCGCCGCGCTGGCCCCGGACCGGCCCTATGACAAGGATGGATGCTTTTCCGGAGGCGCCGTGGCGCTTCCGGATGGCAGACAGCTGTTGATGTATACAGCGGTGAGAAGGGTGGAGCAGGAGGACGGCAGCTTTCGAGATGAGCAGACCCAGTGCCTGGCCATAGGTGACGGCAGGGATTACGAAAAATATGAAAACAATCCCGTTTTGGATGAAAAGGATATCCCCGAGGGCTGCAGCAAGGCAGATTTTCGAGATCCAAAGCTTTGGAAAAATCCGGATGGGAGCTATCAGTGCCTGGTGGTCAACAGGGCGGCTGACGGCAGCGGGCAGATATTGTTGTATTCCAGTCCTGATGGATTTTCCTGGGCGTTTCAATGCATAGTCAAGGAAAACCGGCACCGTTTCGGCGTTATGTGGGAGTGTCCGGATATGTTCCGCATAGACGGAAAGTTCGTCCTTATCTGCAGTCCCATGGATATGCTGGCTGAGGGTTGGGAGTTTGAAAATGGAAACGGCACCATAGGCTTTGTCGGCGGATTTGACGATAAGGCCGGCTGCTTTCTGGAGGAAGGTTATCAGGCCTTGGATTATGGCATTGACTTCTACGCACCCCAAACCGTATATACGCCGGACGGGCGGGTGGTGATGATAGCCTGGATGCAGAATTGGGATACCAGCCGTCTGCACGGCCCGGAAACCCCTTGGTTTGGACAGATGACCACGCCCAGGGAGTTGTACCTGCGGGAGGGGCGCATTATACAAAAGCCCATCCGGGAACTGGAGAGCCTGCGGTGCAATAGGACGGCGTACAGCCATGTAGAGCTTGAGGGTGGTTTGGAGCTGGAGGGCATACGGGGCAGGAGTTTGGATTTGGAGATAGAGATAGCTCCGGCCCAGGATCAGCCCATGTACCGGGAATTTGCCCTGCGTTTTGCCCAGGATAGCCGTTTCTATACGGAAATCCAATTTCGCCCCTACGAATCTGTGCTGAGGCTGAATAGACGGTACTCCGGAACCCGCCGGGCAGCCCATCACCAGAGGGAGTGCCAGATCCGCAGACAGGAGGGGCGCATCAAGCTACGCCTGCTCCTGGATCGCTTTAGCGCTGAGATATTCATCAATGATGGTGAACAGGTAATGACCACTACTATATACACCGATATAGCCTCTGAGGGGATTTCCTTTGTGGCCGACGGACAGTTGCGCATGGAATTGGTCAAATATGACCTGGTGAAGACAGCGCAGAATTAGACCGCAGAGCGCATGGCCTTGGAGGACATGGCTAGGAACGTGGGAGATGTGGAAATAAAAAAGGGATTTGCCTCTAGGCAGCCATAGGCCTGGGGGCAAATCTCTTTTTGCTTGGGAGGAAATGCGCTATAATGAGATATTAAGGTAAACAGAGGTGCAATGCATGGAGCAAAATACCAGGAAGGGGGCAGGATCCCCCGGCCGCACAAGGGGCTTGGCAGCCTTGGCCGCAGCCGTTTTGTGGCTGGCGGCTGGAGGGTGGTTATTCCTGGCCGGAGAGGGCAGGGTGGGCGCAACGCCCGTACCCCGGGTGCTGGTCTTTGGCGACAGCATACAGGCCCGGGAGGAGGCGGCCAGCATATCTGCCATATTGGAGGAGATGACTGGCTGGGAGGTGGGCAATGCGGCATTTGGCGGCAGTGCCATGGCCAGGTTTGATCCGGACTGGGATGAGGGCAAGGCCATGGATCAGCTCTCTATGGTCAGTCTGGCCCGCTCCATTGCGGCCGGGGATTTTTCTGTACAAAAGAACCTGCATATCACAGACAATGCCACGGAGTACTTTGGCGAGAGGGTGGAGTACCTCTCCCAGGTGGATGTTTCCCGTGTGGAGTGGGTGGTCATAGCCCATGGAGTCAATGATTACCACAGCAATACGCCCTTGGAAATCCTTGGGCAGCCCCAGCACAGCTGCAGCTATGCCGGAGCCCTGCGGCGCAGCGTGCAGTTCCTGCGGGAGAAAAATGCCCGTCTGCGTATCTTGCTGGCCGGGCCTCTGTACAGCTGGTATCCCCACAGGGGTAGTACGGGAGAGGATCCCAATGGCCTGGGCCTGACCCTGGAGGATTACAGGGATAAGATGCAGGAGGTGGCAAGGGAGCTGGGCGTAGAATTTTTGGATCAATATGCGCTGTTGGATAGACAGGCCCAGTGGCAGACCTATACCTTGGATGGGCTGCATCTGAACCAGGAGGGAAAGGCCTTGGTGGCCGCTGCCTGGAAACAGGTGTTACAGGGTAAGTAATATTTTCCGGCAAAGGAGTCAGGATATACGGTGAGCGGATGGGAGAGAGCCATAGAACAGTGGCTGCATGGGAGAAAACAAAGTTGGAGCCGGGCTTGGCGGAACAGGGGAAAATATGTGCTGTTGGGAGCGCTGGCTGTGGGCCTGCTCTGCCATATGCCGGCTATGCTGTCGGATATACCCAACCACGACGGGCTGGACAGCATGTATTTTGACCAGAATATGGTGCGATCCGGGAGATTTTTCCTGATTGTGGCCTGCGGCCTCTCCGGATTTTATACGCTGCCCTGGCTGATAGGCGTTTTGGCGTTGATCTGGTTGGGATTAGCGGCCTGGATGCTGGCAGATTTCTTGGAGTTGCGCCGGCCGGCCTCCCTGTTTTTGTGCGGCGCCTTTCTGGCGGCCTTTCCCTCTATGGCCTCCGGCTTTGCCTATGTATTCACGCTGGACGGATATATGCTGGGGCTGCTCCTGGCGGTGTCTGCGGCCTTTCTGGCGGAGAAAGGGGGGAGGAGGCTATGGGCGGCCATGCTCTGCCTGGCCTTGAGCCTGGGGGTGTATCAGGCATATATATCCTTTGTGCTGTTGATGGGACTGTACGCCCTGGCCCGCGCCGCCATACAAAAGGGGCCTAGGGGCGGACTTGTGGTGGCAGCGCGCTTTGGCCTGCTGGGGCTGGGCGGCGCCGGTATGTACTGGCTGCTGCTGCAGGCTATGCTGGCCTTGCAAGGCAAGGATTTGGACACATATCAGGGGATACAGTCGGCCGGAAGCAAGGGGCTGGGGCATCTGGCGGATCCGGTCTTTTGGCGGTTGGTATATGGGGATTTCCTGGGATTCTTTTTTCATTCAGGCATAGCCATACCTCAGGTATTTGCTTTGGGAGCCGTAGCTCTGCTCCTGAGTCTGCTGTTGTTGCTGGGGCATCTGCGGGCCAGAGGACAGAGGAGGCCTGCGGCTCTCTGGGTTTTGTGTTTGTTGCTCTGTCTTTCGGCTCTGCCCTTAGCCGCCAACGGTATATTGGCCATATCCCCCCAGCTCCATTATCATATGCTGATGCGCCACCAATATGCCTTATTCCCCCTTTTCGCTCTGGCTGTGCTGGAGAAGGATAGGGCGGATATGCAAGGGCTTTGGCTTCGCATCCTCTATGGGCTGGGCCTTGTTAGTCTGGGGATATGGCTGTGGAGTTATGTGGTTTTGGATAATGTAGCTTATGGAAATTGGCAGAAAAAATACGAAAAAACCTATGCCTACTGTCTGCGCCTGCTGGACCGCATAGAGCAGCATCCGGATTATGTGGCGGGCATGCCCATAGCCATGGTGGGCGTGGTGGGGGAGGAGTCCTACCCTTTAACGGATATCACCGGAGAGCATACGGCACCCATGCTGGGCATACAGGGGGATTGGCTGCTGTATAGGGGGGATAATTACAGGGAGTTTATGCGGCATTATCTGGGCGCCAGTCTGCATATCCTGCCGCCGGAGGCCATGAAGGAGATGTATTATGACCCCAGGTACAGGCGTATGGGCAGCTTTCCCGCTGAGGACTCCTTACAGGTGATAGACGGCATAATGTATATCAAGACGGAAAATAGAGAGTAGAGGAGGTTGGGGCATGGCCAAGTTGTCCATAGTACTGCCCGCATTCAATGAGGAGGCCGGCATACAGTATGTGGCGCAGACCTTGCAGGCCACTCTGGAGCAGGCGGGTATAGATTATGAGCTGGTTTTCGTGGATGACGGCTCCAAGGATGATACTTATGCCAGGGTGCGGGAGCTGGCCGGGGCTGATGCGCGTATCCGGGGCCTGTCCTTTAGCCGGAATTTTGGAAAGGAGGCGGCAATCTTTGCCGGGCTGGCCAAGGCATCCGGGGATGCGGTGGTGGTCATGGATGCAGATTTGCAGCATCCCCCCCAAACCATTTTGGAGATGTGGAAACGATGGCAGGATGGGTATGAGGTGGTGGAGGGCATTAAGAGCCAGAGGGGCAGGGAGAGCGCTGGCTATGGCCTGTCAGCCCGCCTGTTCTACTGGCTGATGAGCCGTCTGATGAAGATGGATATGCGCTCCTCCTCGGACTTCAAATTGCTGGATAGAAAGGTGGTGGAGGCACTGCTGGCGCTGCCTGAGAGGAATACCTTTTTCCGGGCATTGAGCTTCTGGGTGGGATTTCGCACGACGACGGTGGAGTACCAGGTGGAGGCCAGGGCCTTTGGGGCCAGCAAATGGTCCCTGGGTGCCTTGGTGCGATACGCCCTGACCAATGTCAGCTCCTTTAGCACACTTCCCTTGCAGGGGATAACGCTGCTGGGCATATTGACCATCATGGTCAGTCTGGTCATGGGAGCGCAGACCCTTTGGCGCTATGCCCGGGGCAATTCTGTGGAGGGATTTACCACTGTTATACTGCTGCTGCTGATACTGGGCGGCCTGGTCATGGTCAGTCTGGGCATTATAGGCCACTATCTGGCCAAGATTTATGAAGAGGTCAAGCGCAGGCCGCGCTATATCATAAGGGAAAGCACCCAGTAGCCTGGGAGGCGGGGAGAAGCTATGGGCCGTAGTGAGGGCAGTCAAAGACAATTGCATATGGAATTGCTGCGGGTATTGTCCATGTGTATGATCGTGGGTCTGCACCTGCTCTCTAAGGGCGGTATTTTGGCGGATCTGGCGGGAGGGGATTGGGGGGCTTGGCAGCCGCTATACTGGGCGTTGGAGGCGCTGTGCCTGGCCAGTGTCAATGTCTTTGCGCTGTTTACCGGGTATTACGGAGGGGTCAGCCCTTTCCGCAGCAAAAAGGCGCTGGCCCTATGGGCGCAGATCCTTTTTTACTCCCTGGGTACGGCTCTGGTGTTCTGGCTGGCCGGGGCATTGCCTTCCCAGGCAGCGGATACCTACCATTGGCTGCACTATCTCTTTCCCGTGCAAATGCGGCATTATTGGTTTGCCACCGCCTATGTGGCGCTGTATCTGTTCACCCCCTTTTTGGAGGCTGCGCTGGCGCGAATGCCCAGGCAGGCGCTGTATGCGGCAACGGCTTTACTTTTGCTGTTTTACTCCGTGATAAAGAGCCTGCTGCCGGTGCGGCTGGAGATAGACAGCCTGGGATATGACTGGAGCTGGCTGCTCTGCGTATACCTGGTGGGTGCCTGTCTGCGGCGATGGGAGGGGGAGGACGCCTCCTCTGTGGCCGGCCGATGGTGGGTCAGGATGCAGGCCTGGGGATTTTGCTGGTATCTCTTTTGCAGTGCTGGGATTTTTGGCCTGTGGATGCTGAATAGGCTGGTGTTCCTGCGCTGGGGGTGGATGGGGGAGTATTTTCCCGTCCTCTCCGGATACAATCATGTTTTGAATTTGGCGTCCTCTTGCGGCCTGTTTTGCGGGTTTTTAGGCTTGAGAGTCCCAGCCTCCTGGGGCCGTTGGATACTGCCGGCCGGCGCCTCCGCCCTAGGCGTGTACCTGCTCCATGAGCATATACTGCTGCGCTATCGATGGCCGGTGTGGCTGGGTGTGGAGGCCGGCTGGCGGCTGTGGCTGGCGCCCCTGCAGATAGGTGTCGTCTACCTGGCTGGCATGGCGGTGGAAGCCCTGCGGCGGCGGCTCTTTATTCTGGCGGGCAGTCTGCCTGTGTGCCGGAGGATGGGAGGCTGGCTGGAAAGGCTGGATGCGGCTATAAGAGCTGGAGGGCGCGCAGATGAAAAAAAATAGCGCAAAGGCTTGGCTGGAGGCTCTGTTTTGCCTTGTGCTTCTCCTCTATCCCCTGCGGCATATACAGCTGGGCGTGGAATGGTGGGATACGGGATATAATTACGGCAATTTTGTCTTTATGGAGCATATGGACAGGATGTGGGTGTTTGGCACCTATCTGGCCAATGCTCTGGGGCATTGGCTGACCGGTCTGCCCCTGGGCCGCAGCATGCTGGGCTTGAACCTGTATACGGGTTTGATCGTCAGCGGCCTGGCCCTGGGCGGCTATGCCTTCTCCCGCAGGGTCTTGGGCATACACCCGGCCCTGTGCTTCTGGGGGGAGATGCTGGCAGTCAGCCTCTGCTGGTGTCCTACGGCGCTGCTGTACAATTATCTGGGATATGCGCTGCTGCTTGCGGCCTGCGTATGCATATTCCTGGCGCTGGACCGGGAGAGGCCCGGCTGGCTGGCGCCGGCCGGCGTATTATTGGGTGCCAATGTCTTTGTCCGCTTTCCCAATCTCAGCCAGGCCGCACTGATACTGGTGGTCTACGCCTATATCTGGCTGCCCCGGCCCGCCGATAGGGCGGCGGCCTGGAGCAAGAGCTGGCGATACACGCTGTACAGCCTGGGGGGATATGCTCTGGGCTTGGCCCTGCCCTTTTTGGCCATCAGCCTGGCCTATGGGCCCCGGGCCTATATAGAGGGCATAGGCAGATTGCTGGCCATGCCATCTCAGGCCTCGGATTACACACTGTACTCTATGATTATCTATCAGCTGCAAAATTATCTGCAAAGTTTTATCTGGCTGGCCTATATGCTGGCTGCGCTGGCCTGCGGCTGGGCCGCCTTTGCGCTTACCGGCAGGGGGCGCTGGCTCTGGCCTAAGCGCCTGGCCTTTGTCCTGGGCATACCCTGCCTGCTCTATTTTCTGATGATGCGCAATATGTTCAATCTCAAGTACAGCACCAAGATGTCCGTGTTTGCCTGGGCGGTGTTCTTTCTCAGCCTGGCGCTGGTCCTGGCGGCAAAGGCAGTTTTTGATAAAAAAATCACAAAAAGAGAAAGGCTGCTGGCCTGGATGGCCTTGGCCATAGCTGTGCTGACGCCCTTAGGCAGCAACAACCATCTATATGCCTCTATCAACAATCTTTTCTTTGCCCTGCCCTTTCTGCTATGGGCGCTGTGGAGGCGGCTGATGGCCTGGCGCAGCGACATGTTGAGGGAAAAGGAGCGGAGGCCCTGGCTTAGCCCCAGCCCCCCGGCGCTGCTGCTGGCGGCCCTGCTGCTGGCGGCCACCTGGCAAATCATGGCCTTTGGCTGGGTGTATGTGTTCTCGGAGAGCGATGGCGGGGAGAATCTGCATACGCCCATAGAGCATAATGCCGTGCTGCGGCATATGCGCACGGCGCCGGACAGGGCGGAGGCCCTCTCCTCCCTGAGTCTGCATATGCAAGCTCCAGAGTATGCCTCAAAGTCCTTGCTGGTCTATGGCAACATACCCGCCCTGCCCTATTATCTAGATAGGCCTTTTGTGCTGACAGCCTGGCCAGATCTGCCCTCCTACCACTATGAGGTGATGGCCCGGGGTATAGAGAATCTGCTGCCCCTGCCAGATGAGCAGAGGCCATTGGTTCTGCTGGAGAGGCAGAGCTGGCAGCGCATGGAGGCCGGGGAGGCGGAGGAGAAGCTGGAATTGATATCCCAGGCCATAAGCCGGTGGGAATATGTCCTGCTCTGGCAAAATAAAAAATTTGTACTATTTGGCCCAAAGGAGTAAAAAGATGATTAATTTTAATGTGCCGCCCTCTACGGGCAGGGAGGCCCTGTACCTGCAGCAGTGCATAGACAGGCAAAAAATCTGCGGTGACGGGGGATTTACCAAGCAATGCAACAGCTGGCTGGAGGAGAGAACGGGAGCGGCCAAGGCTCTGCTGACCACCTCCTGCACCCATGCGCTGGAGATGGCGGCGCTGCTGGCGGACATAGGACCGGGGGATGAGGTCATCATGCCCTCATTTACCTTTGTGTCCACGGCCAACGCCTTTGTGCTGCGGGGCGCTGTGCCTGTCTTTGTGGATATACGGCCGGACACTATGAATATAGACGAGGAAAAGATAGAGGCCGCCATCACCACCCGTACAAGGGCCATAGTGCCTGTACACTATGCCGGCGTGGCCTGCTCCATGGACAAAATAAACCAGCTGGCCGCCGCCTACAAGCTATGGGTGATAGAGGATGCGGCCCAGGGCGTGATGGCCGAATATAAGGGGCGGGCTTTGGGCATGTTGGGGGATATGGGCTGTTATAGCTTCCATGAGACCAAGAATTATAGCATGGGAGAGGGAGGCGCCATTCTGCTGAAGGATGGGGAAATGGGCGAGAGGGCGGAGATCCTCCGGGAAAAGGGAACGGACAGGAGCCGTTTTTATCGGGGCCAGGTGGACAAGTATACCTGGGTGGACATGGGATCCTCCTATCTGCCATCGGACATCAATGCCTCCTATCTCTATGCGCAATTGGAAGTGGCGGAAAAAATCAATGCGCAGCGCCTGGAGATCTGGGATGATTATTACAAGACACTTAGCCCCCTGGCCGGCCAGGGGCTGGTGGAATTGCCTGTAATACCGGAGGATTGCAAGCATAACGCGCACATGTTCTATATCAAGTGCCGGGATTTGGCCCAGAGGCAGAGGCTGATATCCTACCTCAAGGATCGGGGCGTGATGGCCGTATTTCATTACATACCCCTGCACTCCTCGCCCGGCGGACTGCGCTGGGGTCGGATGTCCGGGGAGGATGCGCATACCACCAGAGAGAGTGAGAGGCTGCTGCGGCTGCCTCTGTACTACGGACTGGAGAAGGAGCAGAGGGCATATGTGGCCCGGCAGGTAGAGGCGTTTTTTGCCAGTGGCCGAGGAGAGGAATAGAGCGGCGGTATGGGTGGCAAGTGGGGGCATAAACTGGAAAAAGGCCTGGAAGCATCTTGGCAATCTGTGGTAGTCGGCCTTTTGATCTTCAGTCTGTATTGGATATACCATCAGGGTGGCCGCTTGCCGGAATCTGAGGCCGCCAAGCGCCTGTTGGACGGGGCCGCCTATGATTGGAATTGGGATGGAGGGCTGCTGTACCATGGTCTGGCCCGGGCGGCAGTGTGGCTGGCCCGGGCGTGGGGGCTGCCGGCGGGGCTATGGATCTACTCCCTGCAGTCGGGTCTGTTTTTGGCGGCTGTAGCTTATTATGCGCACAGCCTGGCGCGTGAGCCAAAATCCTCTGGCCTGGGTAAGGATGGCAAATCCCTGAATTTGGATATGGGATTTGCCATGGCTGTGTCCCTGGCAACGCCCATGATGCTTCAGACTCTGCTGACCCCTCAGGCCTATGCTCTGGGCAGCGCTCTGGTGCTGGCGATGCTGGCATGGGAGCGCAGCCATGGCGGCCATGGTTGGCGGGGCAGCCTGGTTCTCTGGACCCTGCTGGCCCTGGTCTGGCCGGCGGCGGCGGCGTATATGGCTCTGTATATGGAGCTGGGCTTTCTGTGGATGCGTAGAACAGTACCGGCGGATAGTGAAGAGGGTGGCGTCATTGGGTCTGCCTGGGAGGATGGCCAAGCCGGAAGGGGAAAAGAGCCCCGCCCGGCGCTATATTACATCCTATTGCTGCTTCTGGCTCTGCTTCTGCTGGGGCTGCCCTATGGGCTGGACAGCCGGCCTCGGGGAGGCTGGAGGGCGGATCTGGGCTGGACGGCGGCAAAGCGGCTGGTCTGGCCAAATACGGCCAGATATTACTCCCACTGGCCCCGGGAGGTAAAGGAGGCGCTGGACGCGGGTTATGCGCAGTATATAGCGGGGCACCCTTCAGAGTTGGAGGCGTGGGCGGAGAAAGTGCATCAGGCCTATCCCGGCAGGGAGTGGGTGGTCTATGGCGCCATGTGCCGGAGATCACTGGAGCTGGGAGTCAAGGAGGCTGTCGGCCGCTGGCTTCAGGATGCGGCGGCTTATATCTGTCCTCCGCTGGTCTGGCAGTGGCAAAGGCCGGGACGAGGGTGGGAGAATGTCATGGGTGCCTGGTATGGCCTCTTTATGGATGTGCTGCCAGGTTTGGCCAGGCGGCACTTCGCCCTGGGCGGCCAGTTGTATATACTGGCGCTGGGTCTGTGGATATGGCGGCTGGTCAGAGGGGGCAGCTCCCTCTGCCGCCTGTGTCTGGGTGATTTGGCCGTTTTAATGGGATTTGCCCTGTTTCTCAGCCTGGGAGAGGCAGGCCGTATGCATTATGGCAGGAGCCTGCCCATACTCTTTGTGTGGCTGTATGGGGGATTTGCCAAGGCAAAGGAGGAGAGTCGGTGAACAGCAGGAAGTGGACAGTATGGGCCTGGCTGGCCCTGGGCGGCGCATTCGCACTTTTGATGGCGGCCAATTTCCTATGGGGCAGCCATTGGCTGGACTCGGATATGGCGGCGGAGATGATTTTTTCCAAGCTGCTCTGGGACGAGGGAGCTTGGATCAGCCATAAGGCCTGGTATTATTCAACGGAATTCCGTATATTGTATACACAACTGTTGATGCGTCCGCTGTTTGGCCTCTTTTCAGACTGGGGCATGGTCAGGCTGTGCGCCAATGGCCTGAGTTATCTTTTGCTGCTGGCTGCCTATGGATATAGTATGCGCCCCTTGGCCCTGCCCTCCCATGTGAAAATATTGTCAGCCATACCCCTGCTGCTGCCCTTTTCGGAAACTTCCGCCTTGCATATGCAGATGGGGAATACCTATATTTTTCACATTATGCTGCAATTTTTGGCGCTGGGGCTGTTCTGGCAATTGGAGCAGGGAAAGTCTGCATTGTGGGCGGCACCTGCCCAGAGCCTTTTGGCCTTGATTTTGGGCATGAGCGGCATACGGTATTTGCTCTCCTTTTATCTGCCCCTTGTGGCGGCAGCCCTGGCTATGGCTTATATATCCGGCGCTTTCCAGAGTTTTCGCATTGAGGGGCGGTTGGACGGGGGATTTTGGCGGAGCCGGGAGGCCGGGCGTATTCTCTGGTCGCTGGAGGCCCTGGCCTGCTGCGTGGCCGGCTATGGGATCAATGCGCTGTGGATATCCAAGGAATACAGTTTTGTCACTTATGAGGGTGTGCGCTGGATAGACATCTACCAGGGCAATCTATGGCCCAGGCTGCAAGACGCCTTGGGCAGCATATTCATGCTGTTTGGTTACATACCCGGTGCGGCCGTTCTCAGCCTGCGGGGCATGGTCAGCTCGCTGGCCTTGGTCCTGGTAGTTCTCCTGGGCCTGCTGTGGCTGGCGCTGAGAAAGGCGCTGGTGCACAGGCAGAAATGGGTGCAGGAGGCGGATTGGGGCCGGGAGGGTTTTCTGTTGGCGCTAGCCATGGCCGCCTTTGCCATGGAAGCCTTTGTGCTGGTGTTTACCCAAGGGACCATAGTACCAAGGTATTTTCTTCCGTCGGCGGCTCTGGCCCTGCCTCTGGCGGCGGCACTTTGGCCTCTGGCAGCCAAAAAGGGGGAGAGAAACCTGCTTTACGGCCTGGCGGCCCTGTGTCTGCTGTTGGCCACTGCCAAGACGTATTACTCTCTGGCTATGGTGGACAAAAATGAGGGAAAAAAAGCGGTGGCTGCCTTTTTGGAGGCCGGAGGCTGGGAGTTTGGCTATGCCAGCTATTGGAATGGCAATATTTTAACGGAACTGGCGGATCAGAGGCTGGAGGTGGCCAATGTCCAGCCTGGTCCAGGGTTGGGAGGGGATTGGGAATACTTTCTCTGGTCCTCACCTCACAAATATTATGATCAGGCCTATGGGGGCGGCGGGGAGGTTTTTTTGGCGCTGACCCGGGAAGAATTTGGCAAGTATAAGGATATGGATAGTCTGGCCCGAGGAAAAGTGGTATTTGAGAGTGAAGAATATGTGGTGCTGGTGTATGCGACTAGGGAAGCGCTGCTGGGATCTGGTTGACAAGCGTGCATTTTGGCTGGGTCTGGCCCTGGCTTTTGCGCCATGGCTGTTGATGGCGGGTCTGGGCCAGGGGGCTGTCATACCCTATCATGACCAATTGGATGGGGAAATGATATCCTACCTTTTACAGGCAGAGAACTGGGGAGGGCAGAGTCTGCCCCAATTCCTGGGGGGCGTGGGCAAGAGCGCTCTCCAGCCCCCTGCGCCCCTAGCTGTGCCGCTGTATATGGCCATAGAGGTGATGGGCGGCGGCCTGTGGCATTTGTATATGTGCCTATACGCCATGGGCCTGGCTCTGGCTTATACAGGCATGTGGCTGTTGCTGGGATATGGCCCTGAGTCTAGGCTCTGGAGGGCGGTCTTGGCCCTGGCATATGCCATGCTGCCCTTTTTGCCAGTATACGGCTGGAGCCAATATGGCCTGCCTCTGCTGGTCTGGGCATATCTAGGCCTGTCCCGAGAGGGAAATGGGAGAGGAAAGGCGGCTCTGCTGCTGTACTGTGCTTTGTTTGCCAGTATGTCCTCCTTGGTCTTGGTAGGTTTTGCCGTGCTGGGCCTATGGGCGCTGGCTCTGGCGGCAGAGGCGCTGGCCGGCAGGGGGCTTAGGCGCTTATGCTGGCCACTGGGGGGAGGCATACTGCTGACGGCATCCTATCTATGGGGGCATATGGGGCTGCTGTTCTCCGTGCTGGGCCGGGAGCAGGGGCATAAGGCCCACCTTCTGCTGACTGCCCAGCCGTGGTGGCAACAATTTTGCCAGTACCTGCTCTACGGAGGCAATCACAGCCAGAGTTACCATATCTATGCGCTGCCGGCGGCGCTGGCGTCATTGCTCTGGCTGGCCGGAAAGGGGTCCAAGAGAGAGCGCATCCGGCTCTGGGCTGGAGCCGGAGTTTGTCTGGCACTGCCGGCGTTGGCGGCCTTTTGGGATGGGGCTTGGATGGTGTCCTGGCGGCAGGATTGGGGAGCCTTGGGAGCCTTTCAGGCAAATCGCATCCTGTGGCTGGCTCCTCTTAGCTGGTATGGCTGGTATGCCTATCTCTTATCCTGCCTGCTCTGTCAGTGGAGGCAGTCAATAGCCTGGCGGCGGATCTGCGTATGGAGCCTTCTGGCCGCCTTTGGTCTGGGTCTGGGTCTGGGCATGGGAGATATGGCCTCCTCCGGCCACCTGCGAGCCAATCTCTCCAAGTGGAAAAATCCGGCCTCCAAGCATATGAGCTATGCCCAATATTATGCCGTGGATGTGATGGAGGAGGTGGCGGCCTATTTGGAGGCGTATACCGGACAGCCTCTGTCAGCGTACAGGGTGGGCAGCCTGGGCATAGACCCTGCGGCATCGCTGGCAGCAGGTTTTTATGCCCTTGATGGGTATTCCAACAATTATCCCCTGGCGTACAAGCGGGCATTTCGCCAAATTATCGCAAAAGAGATAGAAAAGAGCGACTATTTGCGGGATTACTACGATGGCTGGGGCAACAGGGTCTATCTGTTCAGCGCCCAGATACCCGGGTACTATACGGTGGAGAAGGGCGGATTTTATTATCAAGATCTAGAATTGGATATGGAGGCCTTTTCCCGGCTGGGGGGACGTTTTTTGCTAAGCGCAGCCTACATATCCAAAGGGGAAGTTCTGGGTCTGCGTTTGATTCGGGAGGAGGCTTTTGAAACGGAAAATAGCTATTATCGCATATTTGTCTATGAGTACAATCCCCGGGGTTGAGGAAGGAGCAGGGCATGCGCATATTGCTGGCTGAGGATGAGGCCTCCCTCAACAGGGCGGTGAAGATCCTCTTAGAGAGGAGCGGCCTGGAGGTGGAGAGCGTATTCGATGGAGAACAGGCGCTGGAGAGTTTGCTGAGCGGCCGCTTTGACGGCGCGGTTTTGGATGTGATGATGCCCGGCAAGACAGGGCTGGAGGTGCTGGAAGCTCTGCGCAGACAGGGAAATACGTTGCCGGTGCTGCTGCTGACGGCCAAGGCCGAGGTGGAGGACAGGGTGGCAGGGCTGGAGATGGGGGCAAATGACTATCTGCCCAAGCCCTTTGACGGCCGGGAGCTAGTGGCCCGCATCAGAGCCATGGCACGCACGGGCAAGGGCTGGGATACCTGCCTGCGGCTGGGCAATCTCCGTCTGGATACGGAGAGCCAGCAGCTGTCCACTCCCCACGGCAGCCTTCTTCTGGCCAAAAAGGAGCTGGAGTTTATGGAGATGCTCCTGCTCTCTCCCCAGAGGGAGCTGCCCCTGGAGAGGATATTGGAAAAGCTCTGGGCAGGGGATGGGGAGGCAGATGCCGCCCTGGTGCGGGTGTATGGCAGTTATCTGGACAAGAAGATACGCAGCCTACAAGGAGATTGTGTATTGACATATATAGAGGGGAAGGGGTATTGTTTGGCAAAGGTGTAAAATGCCTGAGGAGGTGCCATGATCAAAAAACTCCGCTGGAAATTCATAGGTGTATCCCTATTGTCCCTGGCCATAGTGCTGACCCTGCTGATCGGCGTGGCCAACAGAGTCAATTATTTGTTTATTGTTTTGGATGCGGATGATATTTTAGAAATCCTGTGGGAGAACAGAAGCCGGATCCAGGATGGAAGCCCCATACACAAGCTGGATGCCTCATTGGAATTGCAGGGGGATTGGGAGTGGATCAACAGCTTCTTCGCCCTGCGGTATGTGGAGGGGGAGGACTTAGACCAGGCCAGTCTTTACAGGGGGCGAGTGGTCACGCTGGAGGAGGCGGAGAGCCGCGCCCTTGGACTGCTGGCCAGGGAGAGCGGGAAGAATAAAGGATTTTTGGAGGGATTTCGCTTTTTGCGTGTGCAGCAGGGGCAGGAGGAGTGGATCATTTTTGTGGACTGCCGTCCCAGCTTTGTAGGTTTACAGCTATTTATGCTCGCCGGCACAGCCATAGCCTTTGTTGTACTCTGGGGTGTGTTTGGTCTGCTGCTCTTCTTTTCCACCAAGATCCTGTCGCCCATATGCGACAGCTATGAAAAGCAAAAGCGTTTTATCACGGATGCAGGCCATGAGATCAAAACTCCATTGGCCATTATAGAGGCGGATGCCCAGGTTCTGGAGATGGAGGTGGGACCCAGCGAGTGGATAGAGGACATACACAAGCAGATCAAGCGCCTCAGTGAGCTGACCAATGATCTGGTATATTTGTCCAAGATGGAGGAGTCGGGCAATCTGCAAAAGGCGGATGTCCATCTCTCTGCACTGGTACAGGAGATGCTGGAGTCTTTTTCCACCCTGGCAAGGAGCCGGGGGCGTTTGCTCTATGGGGATATCAGTCCGGATATTTGGATGAGGGGGGATGCCAAGGCGCTGGGCCAGCTGATTTCGGTATTGTTGGAAAATGCCATCAAGTACTGCCGCCCGGAGGGAAAGTATATATACTGCCAGCTGCGGAAAAAGGGGCGAATGGCCCAATTGGAGGTATGGAATGAAGCCCAGGGTGTGCCGGAGGAGAAGATTAAACATATGTTTGACAGGTTTTACCGCATGAATGAGGCCCGGGAGGGGCAGACCGGCGGTTATGGCATAGGACTGTCCATAGCCAAGGCCGTGACCCTGGCACATAAGGGAAAAATAGAGGCCAGGCTGACGGAGAAAGATCCGGCGGCCTTTGCCGTCGATTGCAAGGAAGAGGGCAAGCTGGGGGGGCTGTCGGTGATGGCGGCTTTGCCGGTGATAACGGTCAAGTCTTAGGAGAACATATGGAAGCGGTGGAGTTTTACGGACCTTATCTGGCCCAGCTGGAGGGGGCTATGGAGGCGGCCAGGCGCAGGCTGGAATCCTATGGCCAGAGCTATGCGCAGAGCGAATCCTTGCACAGCATAGTGTATATCAAATCCCGGCTGAAAAGTCCCGGCAGCATTATGGCCAAATTGGAGCAAAGGGGCCTGCCTGCTACGGCTGAGGCCGCGCTGGAGCATTTGGGGGATACCATAGGACTGCGGGCTGTCTGCGCGTACACGGACGATGTCTATGCCCTGGCCCAGTGGATAGAGGCTCAGGAGTTGTGGACTCTGGTCAAGAAAAAGGATTATATATCCCGACCCAAACCCAATGGATATAGAAGCCTGCATCTGCTCCTGGAGATGCGGGGAGGGGATTGGGAAGGGCTGCGCCTGGAGATACAGCTGCGTACCATGGCCATAGATTTTTGGGCCACACTGGAACATGGCATACGGTACAAGCATCAGGTGGCTTATGAGAAAACCATAGGCCGGGAGCTGAAGCGCTGTGCGGATGAGATTGCCTCCCTGGATCTGTCCATGCAGGCCATAAGGGATTTTTTGCGAGAAGAAAGGGCCTAGAGGCGGGTGTTGCGCCTCCAGGCCCTTTGGCTGTCTATGCCAACGCCCTTCCCATGGACTGCAATTCAGCTGCCACGTCCCCTTCCGGAGCGCCCTGGCAGATGATTCCGTCCTGAACCAGGTAGAGCCCGTGTTCCCTGCACAGGGCAGCCCAGTCCTCCATCCATTCCCCATTGCCCCATCCGTAAGAGCCGAAAAGAGCGCAGGTCTTGTCCTTTAACGAGGGGAGAAGAGAGTGGAACAGGGGTTCAAATTCCGTTTCCTCCAGTTGTTCAGCGCCCATAGAGGGGCAACCAAAGGCAAAATGGTCAAAATTTCCAAGCTGATCGGGGGCAAAGCTGTCGCAGGCGAATACCTGGGCCTCCCCACCGGCTGCCTGTACGCCCTGGGCCACCAGTTCGGCCATAGCGGCGGTATTGCCAGTTCCGCTCCAATAGATAATGGCTACTTTCTTCATAATCACATCCTCCTTGCGATTCTACCCCTGGCTATGCAGGCAGTAAGCATAAACTAACAGGCGGCCAAAATATCGTGCAAAGCGTGCAGGCTGCTGGAGTGGCTGCGAGCCACATGGGCATTGCAACGCTTGGCCTCAGAGATGGCGCTGAGCACCATTTTGTGGGAAACCGTGCCGGTGAACAGGATGATCAAATCCGGCTGGCCTATCTTGCGGGCCATGGATGCCTCCAGCTGGGTGAATACCTTGGCCTTGTGTCCATAGCTCTCGCAGGCCTCTTGGTAGCGGCGTTTCATGCGGTCGTTGCCGCCTATGATGACCACGCTCATCTCATCCTCCCTTGACAAAAGGGCCGCAAAGGTTAGGTGGTGCTAACCAGCAGCGCAAAAAACTGCCCTTTTCAGGGCGCACAATAGTTAGCTAGAACTAACAATGTATGCAGATTACCATATGCTTCCCCGCTTGTCAAGCGCAGGAACACAAAAAAACGGACCGCCTTTAAGACGGTCCGCCAGGGGAAGGGGGGGCCTTCCCCTGCCAAAAAGGATAATTAAAAGGCTGGGATTTGTCAAGTCGCCGGCGGCTATACCTTTGGCGGCAAATATGCTACTATACTATGGAGAAAAATCTTAGGAGGCGGTATGGTCAGACTGGATCATGAGAGAGCGGAGGAATGGCTTTGGCGCGTGCTGCCCCTTGCGGGCCTGCTTCTCTGGGGCGTATTCTCCATAACAGACAATCTCTGGTATGACGAGGCATATTCCTATGCCATGGTATCCCAGAGCTGGAATCGGTTGGTCTATATCACGGCTGTGGATGACCACTCTCCCTTTTATTATTTTTTGCTAAAATGCGTATATCATCTGGGCGGCGGGGCTATATGGCCCTTAAAGGTCTTTTCCCTGTCCATGATGCTCGCCTATCTGCTGTTGGGCAAAATCTATGTGCGCGCCCTTTTTGGCCGGAGGGTATCTGTAGCCTTTTGCGGCCTGTCCCTGGTTATGCCGCTGATGAGCGTACAGGCAGGCAATGTGCGTATGTATGCCATGGCCCTATTCCTGGCCACAGCCATGCACCTGCTGATATGGGATATATGGAGCCGGGGGGGCACTGGCCGGAAGTGGCTGTGGCTCTTTTTGAGTACGCTGGGTGTGGTATACTCCCATACCTTTGCCATGATGATAGCCTTTTTCGCCCATGTCCTCTTTCTGTTGGCCATATGGAGGCGGGGGCGCAAGGAGCTATGGAGGCCCTTTTGGCGGGAAGGCCTGGCCGTGGCCCTGCTCTTCTCCCCCTGGCTGGCGGTGACTGTGCGGCAGCTGGCCCTGCGGGTGGCCAACGATTCCGGAGCCAGGGCCATGGAGGCGGCGCCCAGCATTTATACCTTTGTGGATTATGCGAAGGAGTGGTTTTCCGCCATAGAAACGCCCATAGGCTTAGTTCTCTACGGAGGCATGGCCCTGGCTCTGGTTTGGGCATATTGGTCCGTGGATGCCATGCGCCGGGAGTCCATGCCAGCGCCGGCGCTGGGGCTGTTGCCCCTGGCGTTGACTGCCGCCGTGGGCATAGGCGTATCCGTCTATGTCAATCCGGTATTTCTGGCCAGATATGTCTTTCCCGCCATGGGTATGTGGGTTCTGTTTTTGGCATATGGCCTGGCCCATATGCGGCTGCGGCCGGCGGCGCTGAGCCTGGCGATGGCTCTGGGCATTTTTATTTTACAGTATGCATCGGAGCTGCGGTTGGAATATGACAGTGGATTGCAGATCTACAAGGATTTTGTAGACAGCCAGGTGGAGGCGGCGGACAGCATAGCCGCCGGAGGGGAGCACAGTGTCTTTCTCAGCGTATACTATCCCGAGAAAGCATATTTCCTCTATGGGTACAAGCTCTATTCCCTGCCCTTTCCAAACACCGAGGCCCTGACCCAGTGGGGGCAGGTGGAGGAGAGGGGCGGCAGGCTTTGGTTTTTGGGCCTCAAGGGCCAGGAACCTTATCAATATGCCGAGAGGTATGATTACCGACCCGTGCTGGAATTTTCCCATATGTACTATGATTTTGTGGTATTTGCGCTGGAGCGCAGGCAGTAGGAGGAGATCATGCTGGACAATTACCGTTCCAGAATAAAAGATTTCAAATATTTGTGGTTGGAGAGTCGGGCCTGGCTGCTTATGGCACTGGTACTGCTGATGGCCTATGGCTATCTGCTGAGCCATGAAACCGTGGGCATAGACGATACGCCCTATGGCCTGTATTTTCAGGATGGCCTGGCCGTGGTAGTGGGCCGCTGGGTGGTTTATTTGTTGAATAAGCTGCTTCCGGTGGCGGAATTTGCCGGTTTTCTCCCAGATCTGCTGGGCGTGGCCGCGCTGGGACTGGGTTCCATGGTCTATGTCCTGCCCTTTTACCGCCAGCAGGGGGGCCGGGCGCGCCGGTCTTATGTCCTCTTTGCCTGTATATTGGCCACCCAGCCTCTCTGGAGCGAGGTATTGACGTATTATCTGCACAATGGCGTGGGTCTGGGTCTGCTCTTTGGCGGCCTGGCGCTGTGTAAAACCCAGGATATGTGGGATCTGCCCATCCGGTTGGGTCGGGCAGGGCATCTGGCCGTGGGAGAGCATTTGGCCCAGGCGGCGATTTGGCTGACTCTGTCCATAGGCTGCTATGAATCTTTTATGATAGTATACCTGGTGGGCGGCGTATTCCTGCTGCTGGCCGGCCGCATACAGGGGCAAGGCGCCGCCGCAGATATGTGGAAACCCCTGGGGCGCTTGGCTCTGGCCGGCCTCACTGCCGGGGCTGCCATGTTGGGCCGTATGGCAGCGGTATGGATATGCATGACCGCGTTTCATCTGGAGCCCATGAAAGAGCTGGCTAGAAACCGCAGTTTGACGGAGGTGGGGGGCTGGCTGGGGCGGTCGGATGCGGCCTCCCATCTGGTCATGCTGGTCAAGCGCCATTTGCTGCTCTATGGCATCTTTGGCCTGGCCTATCAGCCCATAGCGCTGTATGTGGCCGCCTCTTTGCTGGCGCTGGCGGCGGCAGTCTGGCTGTCCTGGAGGAATAAGGATCTGTGGATGCTGCCCTTGCTTCTCCTGGCCTTGGGGATTTCCCATAGCTTGCTAGTGGTAGGCCAGGTAATATTGTACCGCTCTGCCCAATTCGTTCCTCTGTGGACGGCCTTTGGCTTCTGGCTGGGCTGGCAGGCCTGTTCCCGTGCATTGGAGAGGAGGCGGGCGCTGTATAGGGGGATGCGCCGCCTGGCAGTCCTGGCCGTGGCGCTGTTGCTGTTGGCCCAGGCCTTAGAGATGAATAAGTGGTTTTATGTGGATTACCAAAAATACCAGGCGGCCATATCTACCATGGACTGGGTGGATCATCATCTGTCCCAGCAGGGCTGGTCTGGCCGGCCTGTGGTCTTTACAGGCAGTTACCGCATACCCGTATCTCTGCTGAAAAACACCTATGTGGAGTATAACACGCCTTTGTTCTACCGCCTACAAAGGCTGTCGGCCTGGGTAGATCCCCATGTGCTTGAGAAGTATTACAGGCCGGAGGGGGTGTGGGTGGCCCAGACCCCGGCGCTGTCTGTGATTGAATGGGGCAAGTACGCCTTTGAGAGCAATGCAGAGCTGGCCAAATTTGCCTCCATGCATGGCTGGACCCTCCGACCCTGGACGGAAGTGGAATGGTATGCAAAGGCGGAGGCGCTTTCCCAGGGACTGCCCTCCTTCCCTAGCCCAGGCTCTGTGGTGGATGGGGGTGAATACGTCATAGTGCATTTTTAGGAGGAGCAAATGGCGGCGGAGAGGATTTATATTTGCCATACGTTTTATCATGTGTACATATCCCATCTCAAGGAACTGGCCTTGGAGGACAGGGCCGGCGGCGCGGATATTATGCTCAGTTCCATGTCCACGGACTTTGGCCAACTGGGCAGCCGCATCGAAAAAGAATATTTGTTTGAAAAAGTTATAGCCTTTGATGAGAAGCGAGAGGATTTTTTTCCGGAGTTGGCGCCTCTGCGCAGGCCGGGCGGTGGATTTTTGGGCCATCTGTGGAAACGTATGCGCTTTACCAGGGAGTATGCCCGGTTGGAGGCGCCCTATGTGCCGGTGGATCTGCGGGCCTACAAGCAGGTCTATGTGTTCTGCGACTCCGATCCCATAGGATATTATCTGAACCAAAACCGTATCTATTACCACGCGCTAGAGGACGGGCTGGACTGTCTGGTCCATTTGGATGCGGCCAGGTATGACAACAGGGGACATTTTTGGCTCAAGGCCTTTCTCTCCAAATATCTGAATTTGCTCTTTGTGCAGAATGGCTATGGCAGGTACTGCCTGGATATGGAGGTCAATTCCATAGGGGCGATCAGCCATGCCTGCAAATATTATAAGGAAGTACCCCGCAGACCTCTGGAGCAGAGGCTTGGCAGGGAGGAGAGGGAACTGCTGCTTCGTGTGTTTGTAGAGGATCAGGCGGCGCTGGAGGACTTGCTTCGGCAGGAGCAAGGGGAGGAGAGGCGCATACTGATATTGACGGAGCCGCTGTGTGATCTGGACACCCGCAGGCGAATTTTTGGGGATTTGATAGAGGCTTATGCTGCCGAGGGCAGGGTCTTTCTAAAAGGGCATCCCCGAGATGCATTGGATTACCGGCAGGCTTTTCCCCATATACCCCAGATACCCTCGGCAGTGCCTATGGAGGTGTTGAATTTGCTGCCGGGCTGCAGCTTCCACAAGGCGGTGGGCGTGCTGACGCAGATGGGAGGCATAGGCTTTGCCAGAGAGGTATGTTATCTGGGCGCAGATTTCCTGGATAAATATGAGGAACCATCCATACATAGGCAAAATGAATATATTTGAAAAATCCTGGGCAAATTATTTGTGAAATTTGCTTGAAATTTTGGGGTAGAATTGATATGATACAAGAGTAAAGCTCTGGCGGTTGGGAGGCAGATCCCACGGCCGGTAAACACAGTTTCTGGAAAAGGAGGTTGGTTGCAATGAAAGGTTTTGCGATGCTTCGTATAGGCGAAACGGGCTGGATAGAGAAGGAGCGCCCGGTTTGCGGTCCTACCGACGCCATTATTCGGCCTTTGGCGCTTTCCCCCTGTACTTCGGATGTACACACTGTATGGGCGGGAGCCATAGGCGAGAGGAACAATATGATCCTGGGGCATGAGGGCTGCGGCGTTGTGGAGGAAGTAGGCTCTCTGGTAAAGGATTTCAAGCCAGGCGACAGGATCATGGTGGCCGCCATCACCCCGGACTGGGGTTCTGTGGAGGCTCAGGCCGGATATCCCATGCACTCCGGCGGCATGCTTTCCGGCTGGAAGTTCTCCAACTTTAAGGATGGCGTGTTCGGCGAGTATTTCCATGTAAATGATGCGGACGCCAACCTGGCACATCTGCCGGATTCCATCACCCCTGAAGAGGCCTGCATGCTCTCGGATATGGTTCCCACCGGCTTCCACGGAGCAGAGCTGGCGGACATACAGTTCGGCGATACCGTTCTGGTGGTGGGCATAGGTCCTGTGGGATTGATGTCTGTGGCTGGAGCGGCGCTGCGCGGAGCCTCCAGGATTCTGGCCGTAGGCACCAGGCAGGTTTGCAGGGATGCGGCCAAGCTCTATGGCGCAACGGATTTTATAGGTTACAAGGATGGCTCCATAGACAAGCAGGTGCTGGAGCTGACCGGCGGCAAGGGAGTGGACAAGGCTATAGTGGCCGGCGGCGGTGTGGAAACTTTTGAAGAGGTGATTAAGTGCCTCAAGCCCGGCGGCAAGATAGGCAATGTCAATTACCTGGGCGAGGGGACCTATGTGAATATACCCAGGGCCGAGTGGGGCGTGGGCATGGGGCACAAGATGATCGTGGGCGGACTGATGCCCGGCGGCCGTTTGCGGTTGGAGAAGCTTTCCAGTCTGCTGGTGTGCGGTAAGCTGGACGTAAAACCCCTGCTGACCCACAGGTTCAAGGGCTTTGAGCATGTAGAGGATGCTTTGATGCTTATGAAAGACAAGCCCGCCGATCTGATCAAGCCGGTGGTTACCATCTAGTTAGGGGCTGCACAAACGCCTTTCATACAGACATAGCGTATTTGGCTGCCACAAAGCAGGGGCCTCCCCGCCTTGTGGCAGCTTTCTTGCAGGTGGGCCTCTCCTGTATATGGCCATTGGAGGAAATATATGAAAATTCTGATGATTTCTGGATTTTTGGGAGCGGGCAAGACCACCTTTATCCAAAAGATGGCCGAAATGACAGGGCGGCAGTTTGTGATTGTGGAGAATGAGTTTGGCAAGCTGGGCGTGGACGGCAGGCTTCTGGAGTCTGGCGCCAGGAATGGGAATATGCAGGTCTGGGAATTGTCCGAGGGCTGCATATGCTGCTCCCTCAATCTGGATTTTACCCATTCCGTGCTGACCATAGCCAATTCCCTGAACCCGGATTATCTGATTGTAGAACCCAGTGGCGTGGCCTTGCCGGGCAATATCATAGCGCAGCTGCGCAAGGTGGTCTATGGACAGATAGGCTTGCTGGCGCCCATCAGCCTGGTGGATGCCAAAAACTACCGGAACAGCCGCCGGGATTTCGGCGAGTACTTCTCCAATCAACTGTATACGGCGGGTATGGTGGCTCTGAGCAAATCTGAGGGGCTGAGCGCCCAGGAGTATCAGGCCATATTGGATGACCTGCATTTGCCTGAGGGGATACAAGCGCCCCTGGGCCATTACAGCGGCTGGGATCCTGCCGTTTGGCAACAGCTGCTGCACAGGGAGCTGCTGATAGAGGGCAGGGGGGAGGATATGCGGCTGGCCATAGTCCAGCATACGGTACCCCAGGAGCAGTACCTGGAAAATATCAGCTTTGACAGTCTGTGTATGCCCAATGCCCAGTGTCTGGCCCATGCTCTGGAGTGGCTGATCCGAGGCGCCTATGGGAAGGTGGTGCGGGCCAAGGGTTTCTTTCCAGCCGGCCGGGAGTCCCTGCGCTTTGACCTGGTGGAGGGGGAGTATATGATCAGCGGCATAGAGGAGGCACAGCAGACCTCGGTGGTGGTCATAGGTCAGCATTTGGACAGAGAAGGCTTGGCATGGCTCTTTGGACAGGCTTACGCCCGGAAAGGCTAGGATAGGCATATGGGAAAAATTTTGAGAAAACTCAACCGTCTGCTGGACGGCGCGCAAAAACGGGCTATGCTGGGCCTGCTGGTTATGATGCTGGTGGGTGCGGTATTGCAGACCGCCGGCGTGGGCATGATCGTGCCGGTGATGGCCGTGATTATGGATGAGAACGCCATAGTGGAAAATGCGCTGGCCGGCCGCCTGTACCTATGGATGGGGGGCGGGTCCCGCCAGACCTTTGCCATGGCCATTATGCTGCTGCTGATTGTCGTTTTTATAGTCAAAAACAGCTTTTTATATCTGCAGGAGAAATGTACACTGGCCTTTGTATATACCAACCAATTCCGCACCTCAGAGCGTATGATGAAGAATTATCTGCGCAGGGATTATGAGTTTTTTCTCCATGCGGATACAGCTGTAGTACAGAGAAGCATCACCTCGGATGTCAACAATATGTATGCGCTGATACTCTCTCTGCTGCATTTGGCCAGCGATGGCATAGTGCTGGCTTTCCTGGTCAGCTATTGCTTTTTTCAGGATGGGGTAATGACCTTATTGCTGGGGGGAGTGCTGCTGGCACTGCTGCTGGCCATCAAGACCGTGCTCAAACCTATACTGCACAAGGCGGGGGAGGACAATCAGCATTATTACAGCCGTCTGTTCAAGTGGATATCCCAGACAGTGCAGGGGATTAAGGAGGTCAAGGTCCAGGGAAGGGAGCAATATTTTGCCGATGCCTATGTGCAATGCGGCAAGGGTTATGTGGATGCCGTGCAAAAATATAGCCTGTACAATGCCATACCCAAGCTGTTGATAGAAACAGCCTGTGTTATGACCATGATGGGGTATATGGTGTGGATGTTGCATAGAGGTGTGGAGCCGGAGAAGATGATGGATACCATTATGGTATTTGCTGCCTCGGCATTGATCCTGCTGCCCTGTGTCAACAGGATTAACAATCAGATCAATTCTCTGGCATATTTTGAACCTTTCTTTATGGGTGTCAGCGACAATCTCCAGGAAGAGGTGAGAAAGGGCAAGCAGGCATTAGAGGATTTTGCCCCGACGGAGAAGCTGCCCATACACAAAAGCATATGCTTGGAGGGCATAGAATATGCCTATCCCGGTACGGAGAAGAGGATTTTTGACAAGGCGGATATAGAGATACCCATAGGAGCGTCTGTGGGCGTGGTGGGCGCCTCCGGAGCGGGGAAGAGTACGGTGGTGGATATATTGTTGGGACTGCTCAGGCCACAGGGGGGTAGGATACTGGCTGACGGCCGGGAGGTGTCAGACCGATATAGAGGATTTTTGGCCAATGTGGGATATATACCCCAGATGATATTTATGCTGGATGATACCATACGCAACAATGTGGCCTTTGGCATACCGTCTGAGGAGGTGGACGAGGAGAGGATATGGGCCGTGCTGCAGGAGGCGCAGCTGGATGTTTTTGTCCGCAGCCTGCCGGAGGGTCTGGATACGGGCATAGGGGAGAGGGGCATACGACTGTCAGGGGGGCAGAGACAGAGAATAGGAATAGCCCGGGCGCTGTACCACGATCCGGAGGTGCTGATACTGGATGAGGCCACCTCAGCACTGGACAATGACACTGAGGCGGCGATTATGGGTTCTATCAACCGGCTGCAAGGCAGAAAAACCCTGCTGATCATCGCCCACAGACTGCAAACCATAGAGAAATGCGATCTGGTCTACAGGGTGGAAGAGGGCAAGGCAAAATTGGAAAAGGGCAGTCTGGCCTGAGGGAGGGGCGTATGAGAGGGGAAGTCAGGGATCTGGAAGTGTCCATGATAGTGCCGGTATACAATATGGAGGCTGGGGGCAAGCTGGCCTACTGTCTGGATTCCCTGCTGGCGCAGAAGAACGTGCGGTTGGAGATCTTGGCCGTGGATGACTGTTCCACCGATGGCTCAGCCCGGATCATAAGGCGGTATATGGCAGCCCATCCGGCCGTGGTCAAGGGCATTTTTCTTCCCGAGAACCGCCGCCAGGGCGGAGCCAAAAACGCCGGGCTGGCAGAGGCTAGGGGCGAATGGGTGGGCTTTGTGGACAGCGATGACTGGATCAGCCCGGAATTTTGCTCCAGGCTCTTGGAGGAGGCCCGCCGCAGCGGCGCGGATGTAGTGGGCTGTGAGTATCAATTGACCTCCAGACAGAGTATGGATCCCGGGGTCAGAGTGCCTATGGCGGATTTGGATCAATGCGGCCCCATGACAGAGGAGAGGAGAAAGAACCTGCTGCTGCGTTTTGGCAGCTTGGTGACCAAATTGTACAGGCGGGAGGTGATAGAGCGCCATGGGCTGCGCTTTCCGGAGGGCATATTCTACGAGGACAACTGCGCGGGACCTATATGGGCCTGCTATTTCTCCCATTACCAAAGGCTGGATACGCCCTTATATTATTATTATCAGCATGGGGCCTCCACTGTACATAGAATAAGTGAGGCCAAATGTCTGGACAGGATGCAGGCGGGCCGGCTGATGCGGCAGGAGGCTATGGATCGGGGGCTGTGGCAGAAGTATGCTCAGGAGCTGGGGTATTTGTGGACGGAACTGTTTTATAAGAACACGCTGTTTTCCTATATGCAGGGGGTGGAGAGGCCCAGGCTGGATTTTGTGCGCAGGCTGCGGCAGGAATGGCAGGAGGCCGGCGTGGATCTGGAGGGCGATGCGTATTGCCGCCGATGGATAGAGCCGGAGGAGCTATATTGGATGCGATTGCAGGCAAAGAGTGACTGGGCTTTCTTTTGGTACTACCGGGCCAAGCTGTCCTGGAGGCGGTGGAGAAAAAGGGGAAGATAGGGCTGCTGGGATTTCAGCAAGTTTGTCTTGACAAGGGGAGGAGGCTTATGTATAATATCCTTTGTTCGGACAATGCGGGTGTAGTTCAATGGTAGAACACTAGCCTTCCAAGCTAGATACGTGGGTTCGATTCCCATCACCCGCTGAAACGCAAGAATGCGTTTTTTATATTTTGCACGAGTGGCTCAGCGGTGGAGCACCTCCTTGCCAAGGAGGGGGTCGCGGGTTCGATCCCCGTCTCGTGCTGATCATAGGACACCTTGAGGCATCCGGCTGGCCGGATTCCCCAAGGTGTTTTTGCGAGGCCTCTGTCTTAGCAGCCCTCGTCGGCCAAGGCGGCCAGTGAGGTTCTGTCGGTGATGGATATCTGTCCCCGGAACAGCTGCACATATCCCTCGTTGGAGAAATACTTGAGCATGCGGGACACCACCTCCCGGGCGCTGCCCAGGTAGCGGGCTATCTGTTCATGGGTCATGTGTATGGCGCCATCCCCGCTGAGCCTGCTCTCCGTCAGCAGAAAATGCGCCAGCCGCCGGTCAAAGCTGGTAAAGAGTATCTGCTGCAGCGCCCAGAGTATGTCTGAAAAGCGCTCGCTGGCGATCTGATAGGAGAAGAGCTGGGCATGGAGATTGGAATCGCTGACGGAGGATATGGCCGGGGCGGAGATCTGCAATAGGAGGCAGTCGCTCTCTGCCTCCACCGCTACGTCAAAATGCACATCCTTGAGTATGCAGGAGGCTGTAAATATGCAAAGAGAGCCCGGCGGCAGGCGGTAGAGGGTGATCTCCCGGCCCTCGGGGGAGGTGATATACACCCGCAATACTCCCTCCTGTATCAGAAGCAGGCCTAGACAGCTGCCATCGCCGTTTTGGAGCAACTGACCCTTGGACGCCCTCATTGCGCGCAGGGAAGAGGTGAGGGTCTGCGCCTCCTGGGGGCTGAGTTTGTCCCAAAAAAATAACCGCTTTTTGACAAAATCCATTTCCCGGCTTGTCAACAACTTGCTGTCAGGGCTGCTGGCTTCCATGTCACATCCTCTCGCAGGCGGGGCAGTATGCCCCTGGGTGGTTTGTATACTACTATAGCGCTTGGCCGGAGGGGAGGCAACCGGACATGAAGAGGAAAAACGATATAATATGGGCATTTTTTTGTAAAAAATCGTGGAAAAGCACAACAATAGCGGGTATTATGGATTGATTATTATCGTTTTTTCCTATATAGTAATGTTGTAAGGATGTAGGAGGCAACTTTGGTTTTGACAGAAAAGAGGCAGACATGAGAAAAGCAGAAACATTAAAGCAGGAGATCCTCAAACAGCACCGAAGCATCCGTCAATTTTCTATGGAGATGGGCATACCCTACAGTACCTTGGTAACTGCCTTAGACAGAGGCGTGGAGGGCATGGCCTACGGCACCGTTATTCGTATTTGTGAGAAGTTGGATTTGAATCCCTTAGATTTTTCCTCCCTGGAGCAAGGCAATGTAGGCGCCAGGATATTGGAAAGCCGCTTGCTGGATTCCTATGGCCGCTTGAACAGGCAGGGGCGGGATAGGGTTCTGGAGCTGGTAGAGGATTTCGCCCAGATAGAGAGGTACAAGGCCCAAAAAGCTTTGGATAAGGCTGTGAAAAAGGGTAAAATCCGCAGCAGGAGGCTGACAGGAGAAAAAGATGCAGTATGATTATCTGATTGTTGGGGCGGGCCTGTTCGGAGCTGTCTTTGCCCATGCTATGCGCCGCGCCGGCCGCAGGGTTCTGGTCATAGACCGCAGAAGCCATTTAGGCGGCAATATCTACACCGAGAAAAGACAGGGCATAGATGTGCATCTCTATGGGGCGCATATCTTTCACACCTCCAACAGGAGGGTCTGGAATTTCGTCCAGGGCCTGGGGGAGTGGAATCATTATATAAATTCGCCTATGGCCCGTTATGGGGAGGAGATATACAACCTCCCCTTTAATATGAATACCTTTAGCAAGCTGTGGAATATCCATACGCCGGCCCAGGCAAGAGCCATACTGGAGGAACAGAGGCGGGAGATGGAGGGGCGGGAGCCGGAGAACCTGGAGGAGCAGGCCATAGCGCTGGTGGGCAGGGATATATACGAAAAGCTGATAAAAGGATATACAAAAAAACAGTGGGGCAGGGAGTGCAGACAACTGCCGGCCTTTATTATACGCAGGTTGCCTCTGCGCTTTACCTATGACAACAATTATTTTTCCGATCCCTACCAGGGCATACCCAAGCAGGGGTATACGGCCTTGGCGGAGAAGCTGCTGGAGGGTGTGGAGCTGCATCTTGGCGTGAGCTATGAGGAGTTTCTGGTGACAAAGCCGGCGGACTGCCGGTGGAAGAAGCTGGTGTACACCGGCCCTATAGACGAGTTCTTTCACTATCAGCTGGGCGCACTGGAGTATCGAAGCCTGGAATTTGTCCACAGCTGGCTGCCGGAGGAGGAAAATTACCAGGGCAATGCCGTGGTGAATTACACCAGTGAGGATGTGCCGTATACACGCATTATAGAGCATAAGCACTTTAACTTTGGCCAGGGGCCGGGCACCATCATCACCGAGGAGTATTCCAAGGAATGGGCAAAGGGAGATGAGCCTTATTATCCGGTGAATGACCATGTCAATCAAAGCCTGTACACGGCCTATAGGGAACTGGCCAGATCCAGACCGGATGTCATATTCGGCGGACGGCTGGGCGCCTACCGATATTATGATATGGACAAGGTCATAGAGGCGGCCTGGGAGGCTTTGGAGCAGGAGGGCGTAAGCCCCTAGCGGAAAGAGGCTGCTGTCCGGAGCCGGCAATAAAAGTCGGACGGCTGGGCCATGGGCTTGGAAGCGGCGCCTGGAGATAGAAGAAAGCAAAAGAGAGCGGAGGAGAGTATAAGCGATGGAGAACCATAGTATGTATATGCCCAAGGATCTGGTGGCCGGATATATCAATGCCGGAAAGGAGAAGGCCCAAATGCCCGTAGGCCGTATGCTTTGGCTGGGTGTGATGGCAGGCATGTTTATCTCCGGCGGGGCCAGCGCCGCCAGCGCGGCTTCCCATGCTGTGGAGAATATGGGGCTGGCCAAACTGGTGGCAGGGGCAGTGTTTCCGGTGGGTCTGATGATGATCATATTGGTGGGCGGCGAGTTGTTCACCGGCAACTGTCTGATAGCCATGGGCGTATCTCATAAGCGTTTTGGATGGAAGAGCGTGATCCGGGTGCTGAGCCTGGTATGGCTGTTCAATATGATAGGCGGCCTGATTATGGCCGCGTTGGTGTATTTTAGCGGACAATTTGACTATAGCTACGGTCTGCTGGGCGCTTATACGATCAAGGTGGCGTTGGCCAAAAGCACGCTGCCCTTTGGCATGGCCTTTGCCTCAGGCGTACTGTGCAATATTTTTGTCTGCGTGGCCATGCTGATGGCCAAGGCGGCAAAGGATGCCGGCGGCAAGATCTGGGCCTGCTTCTTTCCCATTATGGCTTTTGTGGTCAGCGGGTATGAGCATTGCGTGGCCAATATGTATTACATACCAGCGGGTATTTTGGCCAAGGCCAATCCCAAGTATGTGGAACTGGCCATGGAGAAGTACCACCTGACCGAGGAGGCGCTGGCTACCCTCAATTGGGGAAATTTCCTCTGGGTGAATGAGGTGCCGGTGACCCTGGGCAATATAGTGGGCGGCATGGTGTTCGTGGGTGCCATATTGTACAAGATACATGGCAAGGACTTGGGTTCCTCCTGTTGAGGAATGGAGCAAAAAAGAGAAAGGGGAAATCCCTACGGGGGTTTCTCCTTTTGGATACATGGGTATAGAGAGGGCGCACAGGATTGAAAAAACTGGCAATTCGAGGTGTATTCTGGGCAGTAGTTTTTCTATTGTCGCTTTTTTGGGGCAACAGATGGATGTACCAGCGTAAGGCCAATATGAGCACGGAGATGGCCCAGGCCTCCCTGCCGGTATTCACTGTAGAATATCAGGGGGAGGCCTACAATACTTTGTACGGCTTTACAGAGCCTATGGAGGCCGCCCAGGTGGGAGAGTGGCTGTGCTGGCTGGAGGAGGGACGCAGACTCCATATGGGTCTGGAGGCTATGGGGAATTCTATAGCCAAGGTGGAGGGCAGGCTGCGCAGCCGTGATGGCCAGAGGCTGATAGAGAGCCTGGAGTGGCAGCCAAAATTCCAAGAGAACAGGGCGGAAATAGAGCTGCAATGCAAGGATTTGCTGGAGGAGGGAGAGGAGTACCTCCTGGAGTTGGAGCTGATCCTGGCGGACGGCCGCAGTCTGTATTATTACACACCCCTGCTGTGGGCCTTGGATAGACATGCGCCGGAGCATCTGGCCTTTGCCCGGGATTTTCATGACAGGCTGCTGGATAAGGAGGCGGCCAAGGCGCTGGTGCCTTATCTGGAGCCGGATTATACCCGGGCCAACAACAGCTTCTATTTTGTGGATATACACAACAGCTTTGACCAGATCACCTTTGGAGCGCTGGAACCCCAAAGGGAGGGAGAGAGGCTGGAGAGGCTGGTGTCCCTGGATGCGCAGACCGCTGATATGGTATTTAGCTATCTGCTCTCCACCCAGGAGGAGGGAAATAAGACCTATTACCAGGTGCAGGAGATGTATAGGACTCGGTACACCTCCAACCGTATGTATTTGCTGGATTATCAGAGGGTGATGGAGCAGATCCCGGCCAATGATAAGAGCGCGGTCATCGGGGATAAGCTGGTGTTGGGTATAGGCCGGGCCAAACCTCTGTGGGAGGAGAGTCCGGACGGATCGGCTGTGGTATTTGTCCAGGGAGGCGTGTTACAGGCCTATTACACGGAAAAAAACCGGCTGGCCAGGATTTTTGCCTGGGAGGATGCTCCTTCCGGGGAACCCAGGATGCTCCATAGGGATTATGGCATCAAGATTTTACAGGTCAGCGAGGCCGGGGATGTGGATTTTGCCGTATATGGATATATGAACAGGGGCCGGCATGAGGGCCGCATGGGCATCTGGGTGTTGCACTATGATGCGGCGGCCAATGTCAAGGAGGAGGTGGCCTTTGTATCCTATAAGGGTTCTTTTGGCGCCCTTCGCTACGGGGTGGAGAATTTGCTCCATCTCAGCGGGGGCGGGCAGCTGTATGGGGAATTGGATGAGCAGGTGGCCGCCTATGATTTGCAGACCCAGACTGTCCAGCCAGTGGCTGCCAGATCTAAGGAAAGGCTGGTGGGCGTATCGGACAACCACAGGGTGATGGCCTGGACGGAGGCAGAGGCCGGAGGCCATTTTACCAAATTGTATGTACAAAATCTCGAGGGAGGCGGCCGCGCTGTGTTAGAAAGCCCTTCCGGTCAGGGTTTGCAATTTTTGGGATTTATCAATGAGGATGCGGTCTATGGCCTTTATCGCCTGGAGGAGCTGAGCAGGGATGCCCAGGGCAGGGAGCGGATGCCCTTGTACAAGCTGTGCATATCCTCTTCCAGCGGCAAGGTTTTGATGGAATATGAGAAAGAGGGATACTATGTGTTGGAGGCGCAGATAGAGGAGGGACAGATCAGCCTGGAGAGGGTACGGGTGGCCGAGGGGCTTTGGACCGAGGCGGATGGGGATCATATTGTCTATAACAGCCGGCAGGAGCAGAGCAAGAATGCGCTTGCCATAGTGCATATAGATAAATACGAGGAATATGTGCAGATACAACTGCGCAAGGCTCCGGAAAAAAAGGGCTTGCTCCTGTTAAATCCCAAGGAAATGCTCCTGGAGGAGAGTCGCAATATGGAGGCTGAGGCCAATGCCAAGGCGGATCTGTACACCATATGGAACAGCTGGGGCGTATGCGGTCTGGGTGCAGAGCCGGAGCCTTGGATAGAGGAGGCTTACACGAGCAATATCTGCGGCCTGCGCAGCTGGCAGGGGCAGAGGGTTTGGCTGCGGGGCAATATCCGGAGCAAAAATCAGATTATGGCTATAAAGGTTCCGGAAGACCGGGCCGGAGAGAGCCTGCAGGCCTGTGCAGAGGAGATGCTGGCGCATAGGGGCATATCCGGGGGGCAGTGGGTCTGGGAGGCGGATACGCTGGCAGGGGATTTGCAGGCTGCTCTGGGCAGAGATTGGCAGGTTCTGGATTTTGCCCAAGCGCACTTGGAGGCTATGCTATACTACCTGGACGAGGATAGACCGGTACTGGCGCTGGCGCAGGATGGGGAGGCGGTGCTGCTGACTGGTTTTAATGAGTACAACGTGGTGGTGTGGAGACCCTCTGATGGAAGCCTGGAAAAAATGGGCAAGAAGGATGCCACTGCTTGGCTGGCACCGGAGGGGGGGAGATTTTTGACCTATATACCCGGGAGCCTGGGATAGACACAGGCCCCGGGATGGACGGCGCATTGCGTTTTCTTGCGCCAGCCGGGAAAGTGTGATAGGATAGTCTAGGCTTTTTGGGAGCGGCCGTTGTGATTTCCCGTAAGGGATAGGAGGGTAAACGGTTCTATGGACAATCATTTGTTGAAGCGATATGCCAACAGGGTCCGTCAGGGGATTATCCGGTCAGTGCACAGCGCCAAGGCGGGGCATCCCGGGGGTTCCCTTTCGGCGGCGGATATATTGACCTTTCTGTATTTTGAGGAATTGCGCATAGATGCGGCCAATCCGGACTGGCCACAGAGAGATAGATTTGTCCTTTCTAAGGGGCATACGGCACCTGGTCTGTATGCCGCACTGGCGGTCAAGGGCATTATTCCCGAGGAGGATCTGCTAACCCTGAGAAAGATAGGCTCATATTTGCAGGGGCATCCCTGCATAGAGATACCTGGGGTGGATATGTCCTCCGGTTCCCTGGGGCAAGGCGTGTCTGCGGCTGTGGGCATGGCCTTGGGAGCCAGACTGCAAAAATCCGATCTGCGGGTGTACTCCCTGCTGGGGGATGGCGAGCTGCAGGAGGGTCAGGTGTGGGAGGCGGCTATGTTTGCCGGCCACCAGGCTTTGGACAACCTGTGCATTATGGTGGACAACAACAATCTGCAGATAGATGGGGAAATAGACAAGGTCTGCTCCCCCTATCCCATAGACGAAAAGTTCGCAGCCTTTAATTTCCATGTGTTTACAGCCGATGCCCATGATTTTGACAGCATACGCCAGGCCCTGGGGCAGGCCAGACAGGCCAAGGGCAAGCCCAGCGCCATCGTATTTAAGAGTGTAAAGGGCAAGGGCGTGTCCTATATGGAAAACAATGGGGAGTGGCATGGAAAGGCTCCCGGGGATGCGTTGTTTGCCCAGGCTATGGAAGAGCTGGAGGCAGAGGCGCGCAGCTTATCCGGTGAGGGGGTGGCATAATGGCAGACACGGCAAAGATGATAGCCACAAGGGAGAGTTATGGGCAGACCCTTCGGGAGTTGGGGGCTGAGCATGACAATATCGTGGTTTTGGATGCGGATCTGGCGGAGGCCACCAAGACGGCTGTGTTCCAAAAGGCCTATCCTGAGCGTTTCTTTGATTGCGGCATAGCTGAGGCCAATATGATGAGTGTGGCGGCAGGCCTGGCCACCATGGGTTTTGTGCCCTTTGTCAGCAGCTTTGCCATGTTTGCCGCAGGCAGGGCCTATGAGCAGGTCCGCAATTCTATAGGATACCCCCATCTCAATGTCAAAATCGGTGCCAGCCATGCCGGCATAACTGTGGGGGAGGATGGTGCTACACACCAGTGTAATGAAGATTTATCCCTGATGCGCAATATACCCGGTATGATGGTGTTGTGTCCGGCGGACGATGTGGAGGCCAGATTGGCTGTACGCGCAGCTTTTGCCCATAAGGGGCCGGTGTATATGCGTTTTGGCCGTGCGCCCGTGCCCGTAGTTTTTGACGAAAATTATTCCTTTGCGCTGGGTAAAGGTGCCGTGCTGAGGCAGGGCGAGGATGTGAGCCTGGTGGCTACGGGCATATGCGTAAGATCGGCTCTTGAGGCTGCGCAGCTGCTGTCCCTGGAGGGTATAGAAGCGCAGGTGATCAATATCTGCTCCATCAAACCCATAGACAGGGAGATACTGGTGGCTGCGGCGGCCAAGACCGGCCGTGTGGTCACCATAGAGGAGCACAGCATTATAGGCGGCCTGGGAAGCGCAGTCTGCGAGTGTCTGTCAGAGCATTATCCGGTGCCTGTCCGTCGTATAGGCATAGAGGATGTGTTTGGAGAGTCTGGTCCGGCCATGGATCTGGTGGAGAAGTATGGTCTGGACGGCAAAGGCGTTTTTGCCAAGGTAAAGCGCTTCCTGCAGGAACGGCCTTAGAGTTCTAGGAAAAAAAATAAGAGAATAAAGAAGCGAAATATAGCAAAAGGGATGCCGGCATGGGCATCCCTTTTGCCCTGTCCTGGGCCAAGCTCCCCCTTTCTATGTCTGGGGCATACGGGAGGGGTGGCAGGTGAAATACAGAATTTGATATTTTTCTGACAATTTGAGCAAAAAATCCAGTGCCAGGCCGGCTGTGCCTTGATCCATATATGCCAGAGGGTCATCCAGTATCAACGGCGGCCTGGAGGAAGTCCGGCCGCCGCCGTCCTCCCCAAAAAGCGCATCCACCAGGGCAAGCTGCAAAGCCAGGCGGCATAGCTGGCCCTGGCCCTGGCTCATATGCTCCATGGGCCAAAACTCCCCTTCTCCCCGGAGGCGGTAGGCCAACTGGGCATCGATCTGTATCCTGGGGGCCAGGTCTGGGCAAAGAGCAGAAAGGTGGCGCTGAAAAGACCTCTCTAGAAGAGGGAGATAAGATGCCGACAGCCTTTCCTTGGCCCTGGATAAGTAGGAGGCCGTTAGTAGCAGTGCCTCATGGGTCTGGGCTGCCTCCTCCATCTGCTCCTGCAAGCGCATACGCTGCGCCTGCCATTGGGGCAGCCCGTCAGCCTCCTCCTCAAGAGCCTCTAGGGATTGCTTTTGGCTGCCCAAAAGGCGGGCCAGCTCTTGTATCCGCTGATCCAGGCGCTTCAGCGCCTCCGGGTCTGACGGGAGGGCGGGAGGCGCTCCGGCCGGAGGGAGGCGGGGATGGTCCGGATCCTCTTCCATCCGGGCCAATTGCAACCTGGACTCCTCCAGCTGTTGTGCCAAGGCCAGAGCCGATTGCCTCCGGCTCTGGAGCAATTCCCATCTGGCATCTGCTTCGGCGGGAATTTGGTCCGCCAGACTGGAGAAATCATATGCATCCCAGGCGCTTTCCAGCAGGCGGGTATTCTCCTCTATCTGCGTTTCCAGAGAGGAGAACTGCTCCAACACGCCCTGGGCATGGGCCTGCTCAGACTGCAGCCGCTCCATATGGGTCTGGAACTTGTCTTTGTATAAACTCTGGTATAAGCGTTCCAGCGTGAGGATTTCAGTCCTGGCATGCTGCAGGCTCTGCTCCCGACGGCGGGCTTGGGCCAAACGGCGTTTCCGTAAAAAAAGAAGAGGAGGCAGTAGGCAGAGAGGGGCCAGGCCTCTGAGCATCCAGGCTGGCCAAGAGGGATGATGCCAGACAAGGGATAGTCCCAGCAGGCATAGCGCCAGCAGGCATGAGGCCAGTATGGCCGGGTGCAGCAGCCTGGAGGCGGATAGGAGGCTGGGAGAATCGGTTTTGGCCGGGTTTTCTATATCCTTCGCCTGGGATTTCCACAGCTCCAGTTCCCTGGATATATTTTGTAAATCCCCGTCCTCTGCCAGGCAGGCCCGGGCAGCCTCTGACGCATCCCTGCGGACGGTATTTTTCCAACGGAGCAGAAAATCCTGCTTGTCCTCGCCCTGCAAAAATTGCTCCTTCTGCAATTCCAGTCTTTGGATTTCCTGTATACGGGACCGTAGGCTGGAGAGAGCCTCCGGAGAGGGCAGACCTTGAGGGAAGAGCCTCTCTGCCTGTGCTTTTTTTTCCTCCCAGCCGGAACAGAGATCCTTTAAGCTATAATAAGCCTGGGCCTTGGCCTGTAAGGCCTGTTCCTGGGACAGTGCCAGCAGAGCGCTTCGCCTTTCCTCCAGGGAGGCCAGTTCGGCTTCTCCCACTTCTATCTCGCCTCGCAGTCCAGCGGCCTTTTGAATGGCAAGCAGCGCCATATCCTCCTTCTGCCTCAGATCCATCCTCTCCTTTTCCCAGAGCCCTAACAGGCCGCCGCTACCCCTTTTGGCCTTGATCTTCAGAGCGGCCTGATCCAAGGCGGCTATGGCCGGGTCATAGCCCTCTCCCAGAGCCTCCATTTCCAGCCGTCTGGCCAATCCCTGTTGCAGCCCGGCGTTCATGGCCGGGTGGGGAGCCTCCGGGTGTATGTGGCAGCAGCGGCGAAAGCTCTCCTTGTCCAGACCGAATAAGGCAAGACCCAGATTCTCGTCAAAGTCCCGGCAGGGCGTATGGCTATCCCTATCCCAGAGCCTGAAGCTATCCTGGGATTTTTTTTCGCCAAAAAAGCGTTGCACCAGGTAGCGCTTGCCCTGGGCGGTAAAGGCCAGCTCGCCACCGAATTTGCCCTTATTCCAGGGCAGGTAACGACTGCGCTCATAGATATCCTTGGTCCGGCTCTTGTAATCCAGGCCGTACAGCATGGCTGTCAAAAAGGCCGCCAGCGTGGACTTTCCCCATCCGTTTTCGGCCAGAAGGGGCCAAAAACCAGGGTAAAAATCTTGGCGGTAATGGGATAAGCAGCCGAAGTTTTCAATTTGGCAGTATTCCAGGCGCATCAAGACACCTCCTGTCCGGCCAATGCCCTCAGCCCCAGTTGGAGTATGCGTGATCTCTGGGGGCCCTCAGGCAATTCCTCCATGACCAGGCGGGCGAACTCCCCACGCAGAGA
>JBGYPP010000030.1:0-6283 GCA_041838515.1 Acetatifactor sp.
ACCAAAAAAATGAAACGTATGTTTGGCGGAATGTTATTGGTTTTTTATATGTATTCTTGTAGTATGGTAAATGACCTGGGTTTGGAAGAAAGCTTTTCCCGGACTATGGTGGGCTCTGTGCTCAGATTTGCGGAGGGAAAGGAGGAGATAATCCGCCTGCCGGATAAGGTGATATCCATGCCAAAGGAGGGGGAAGAGGCGCTTGCGCAGATATATTGGATACGGCCGAAAGCAGATCATATGTCGGTGGGATCCGATATAGGTTTTCTCTACCTCTCAGGGGGGCGGAGGGATGAGGAGAGTGAGAAACTCTTTTCCTATCTCTCCTCCGCAATGGTACATGGCGGGCATTATCAGTATTTTTACAAGGATATTTTGATAATGGATATGTTTGTCCACTACGGCACTTGGGCCAAGGAGTTGCGTATGGTATACCATAGTCAGGGGGCTGTCAGCGCTTCTAGAGCAGCTTACCCATAACCGGATTTGCAGACAGAAGAAAGCTGGCCTTGAGAGAAAGCGCTCAAGGCCTTTTTTGTAAGATTGTGGGGCGGCAGTCATGGTAGGCTCAAAAGAACTATTCAATTGGTTGTTTTCGGCATTTATCATATTGTATATAGCAGCATTATTGTTGCCCATTCCCAAGGACAATAAGACGGTACGGAAATTTCTTAACGCTTTTTTCCTATTTCTTATTATCATGATAGTGGCTGTAATGCTGTTTGTGCGAAGATTTGCTACGTCTAGGCATAGCTACAGTGCAGGAACTTGGCTGAATGTAAAACCAGCTGTATCTTTTTTTCTGAAAGAGAGAGATGCTTTGTACTGGGAATCAGGCAATATTGTCATACCCGGCAGGGAGGAAAAAGAGGAAGCTGATACGTACCTGATGCGCTTGGAGGATGACCACCTGGATTTGGCAAAGCGGTATTACCTGAATGAGGAGGAAGGGGAGTGGGGGAGTGATAAGGAGTTTGCCCGCTTCCCTGAGGATATATCCACTGTCATGGTTTCGGGTTCCCATTTCCGCTTTTAGTACAAAAAACGGCTTTTGGGAGAAATTTTGATAAAATATGGCCTGTGGTTTAAGGAAGTGAGCATAGTGTATTATGGCAATAATGTGGATTGGGAGGATATTCTCAATATGCTGGACAGCGGGAAATGATCACAGAGAAAGGGAAGAAAGGGAGGGGGATGTCGCACTAACTAAGTTAGCGCGATGTCCTTTTTCTTTACACAAAGTTAAGGGGGTGTTGCAGTAACGATTTTTAATCATTACTGCAACACTCCCCTTGGTGTATTTAGGAATAATGTGAGATTTTTTGGATTTTCCATCTATGCACGAGTCTGTTTTTCCATCTCCAATTCTGAAAAAAGCAGTACATACTTTTTTCCTTGCCAAGCCTCGGGAACTATGCTAGTATATCTCCATGTGAAAAACAAGTGTCTTTTGCACGCATACATCCGGAGGGGATGGGCATGGAATCCAAGGAATTTTTTGTCCTGCGGCGCAAGGCGGTGCCGGAGGTGTTGCTCAAGGTGGTGGAGGCCAAGAATCTTTTGGAGAGCCGCCGGGCTTCCACCGTACAGGAGGCCATAGATGCCGTGGGCATCAGCCGCAGCTCCTTTTACAAATACAAGGAGGATATTTTCCGCTTTCAGGACAATGCCAAGGGCAAGATGATCAATCTGTCGTTTCAAATGGAGGACGAACCGGGCCTGCTGTCGGATGCGCTCAAAATCGTGTCTGACTGCCAGGCCAATGTTTTGACCATACATCAAAGCATACCCGTAGGCGGAGTAGCCTCTCTGAGCCTGAGCATAGAGCTGCTGGAGGGCAGCGGGGATATCTCCCATATGCTGGAGAGGCTGGAGGCGCAAAGAGGGGTCTTTAGGGTGCGTTTGTTGGCCAAGGAGTGAGTGGGCGTTTGGAAAAAAGGAGAGCAAGGTGAAAATCGCAATTCTGGGATATGGCGTTGTGGGCAGCGGCGTGGTGGAGGTCATAGAGAAGAACCGCGCCATGGTGGGCAAAAAGGCCGGGGAGGATTTGGAGGTCAAGTATATACTGGATATACGGGACTTTCCCGGGGATGCCCATGAGGCCAAGATTGTCAAGGATTTCACGATAATTCTGGATGACCCCGAGGTGGAGATTATCTGCGAAACCATGGGCGGCGCCACCTTTGCGCTGGATTTTACCCGCAGGGCGCTCTCTAAGGGCAAGAGCGTATGCACCTCCAATAAGGAGCTGGTGGCCGCCCATGGCCCCGAACTGCTGGCGCTGGCCAGGGAGCATAAGTGCAATTACCTCTTCGAGGCCAGCGTGGGCGGCGGCATACCCATTATCAGGCCGCTGAATTACTCCCTGACGGCAGAGAAGATAGAGGGCATAACAGGCATATTGAATGGCACCACCAATTATATACTCAGCCATATGGAGGCCCATGGCACGGATTTTGCCCAGGTGCTGGCGGATGCCCAGGCCCTGGGATATGCGGAAAAGGACCCCACTGCGGATGTGGACGGCCATGATGCCTGCCGCAAAATAGCCATACTCTCCTCACTGATGGTGGGGGAGAATGTGGATTACGCCAGCATACCCACAGAGGGCATAAGGCAGATTACGGCGGCGGACTTCGCCTATGCCAAGGCCTGGGGCGGTACCATCAAATTGCTGGCCAAGAGCCGGCTGGGGGAGGACGGCAGGCTGGAGGCGCTGGTGGCTCCCCATTTTGTGGCGGCCGGCCATCCCCTATATCCCGTGGGGGATGTGTTCAACGCTGTAATGGTGCGGGGCAATATGCTGGGGGATTCCATGTATTACGGCAGGGGAGCCGGCAAGCTGCCCACGGCCAGCGCGGTGGTGTCCGATGTCATAGACTGCGCCCGGCATAGGGGCAAGACCATTATGTGCTTCTGGGAATCCCAGGCCTATCCCCTGCGGCCTGCCGAGGAGTTGGAATCCGCCTATTTCCTGCGTATAGAGGCAGGGGCCCAGGAGGCCGTCCGGGAGGCCTTTGGCCAGCTGGAGTGGATAGAGGCGCCGGGCAGGCAGGATAGGGGATGTATCACTGTGCCCATGGCGGAGGCGGAGCTGTCGGCCAAAGCCCGGGAGCTGGAAGGGGTTCTGCTGTCCAGGATACGCATAGAGAGCATATAATTTGCCAACGCAGGCAGAGATCCTCTTTGGAGGGCTATAGTAGGAATAGAGAGGCATATGAATAAGAAGTATATCATTGTGTTGGGGGATGGCATGGCGGACAGGCCCCTGGAGGCTTTGGGGGGCAAGACCCCCCTTGCTTTTGCCCGCACCCCCCATATGGATGCCTTGGCGGCCAGGGGGCGCATAGGGTTGGCGCAGACCATACCCGCCGGCATGGCTCCGGGATCGGATGTGGCCAATCTCTCCGTCATGGGGTATGACCCCAGGAAATATTATTCCGGCCGCTCTCCTTTGGAGGCGCTGAGCCTGGGTGTGGAGATGGATCCGGAGGATGTGGCCATACGGGCCAATCTGGTCTGCCTGGAGCCGGCCCCGTCGCCGGAGGAGAGGGTGATGGCGGATCACAGCGCCGGGGAGATATCCACCGGGGAGGCGCTGGAGCTGGTGGAGGCCCTTAGCCCCCTGGTATCCGGAGCCGGGGAGGGGCTGGCGCTCTACGGAGGCACCAGCTATAGGCACTGTCTGCTATGGAAAGGCGGCAGCATACCCGAATTGATGCCGCCTCATGATATATTGGAGAGGCCCATAGGCGCATACCTGCCCAGGGAGGCCCTGCTTCGGGATCTGATCACGGCCTCCTGGGAGATTTTGGATAGACATCCGGTGAATCTGGCCAGGAGGCAAAAAGGTCTTAGGCCGGCCAACAGCCTGTGGTTCTGGGGGGCCGGCCGGAAGCCGGCGCTGGAGAATTTTGCCAAGCTATGGGGCTTGGAGGGGGCTGTGGTGTCTGCCGTGGACCTGCTCCGGGGCATAGCCAGGGGTGCAGGCATGGCTGCGCCTCTGGTAGAGGGGGCCACCGGCGGTTTGGACACAAATTACCAGGGCAAGGTGGAGGCGGCCTTACAGGCTTTGTACCAGGAGGGCCGGGATTTTGTCTATATCCATCTGGAGGCGCCGGACGAGATGGGTCATCAAGGCCACCAAGAGGCCAAGGTGGAGGCCATAGAGAGGCTGGATGCCCGGGTGCTGGGCCCTTTGTGGCAGGCTTTGGAGGAGGCCGGGGGGGCGTATGCCATATTGCTGCTGCCGGACCATCCCACGCCCCTGGCCCTGCGAACCCACAGCTCTGACCCTGTGCCTTTCGCCCTGTTTGACAGCGGGGCGGAGGCCGGAAGCGGGGCAGTCTATAGCGAGGAGGCGGCGGCTGCCTCCGGCTGGGTGGTGGAGGAGGGGCATCAGCTCCTGCCCTTGCTGCTGGGCAGAGGCATGGCATAGCCGCAAAAGAAATATACCAACTGACAAATCAGCCATTAGGAGGATACTATGTCCAAGGTAGTGAAGTTCGGAGGCAGTTCCCTGGCCAGCGCCAGCCAGTTTCAAAAGGTGGCCGCCATCATAAGGGAGCAGGAGGATAGGCGTTTTGTCATACCCTCGGCGCCCGGAAAGCGTTTCTCCAAGGATGTGAAAGTGACGGATATGCTCTACCAGTGCTATGCCAAGGCGGAGCAGGGGGAGGAGTTCCGGGAGGACTTGGAGGCCATACGCAACCGTTATGTGGAGATCATAGAGGGTTTGGGCCTGTCTCTCTCCTTGGATAAGGAGTTTGCCGCCATCAGCGAGCAGTTCGCCTCCAAGGCCGGCTCCCATTACGCCGCCTCCCGGGGTGAGTATTTGAATGGCCTGATTATGGCCGCCTACCTGGATTTCCCCTTTGTGGATGCGGCGGAGGTCATATTCTTCAATGAAAAAGGGGAATTTGACCCTGAAAAAACCTATCCCATACTGCGGGCGCGCCTGCTGGAGTTGGGCCGGGCCGTGGTGCCAGGATTTTATGGTTCTAGGGAGGACGGCAGCATACAGACCTTTTCCCGGGGGGGATCGGATATCACAGGCTCCGTTGTGGCCAAGGCTGCCGGAGTGGATGTATACGAGAACTGGACGGATGTGTCCGGCTTCCTAATCGCCGACCCCCGCATTATAGACAATCCTCAGGGCATAGACACCATCACCTATAGGGAGCTGCGGGAGCTGTCCTATATGGGCGCCACCGTACTGCATGAGGATGCCATTTTTCCCGTGCGGCAGGAGGGCATACCCATCAATATACGCAATACCAATGCACCCCAGGATAGGGGGACCTGGATCGTGGGCAGCACCTGCCAAAAGTCCAAATATGTCATCACCGGCATAGCCGGCAAGAGGGGATTCTGCGCTGTCAGCATAGAGAAGGACAAGATGAATACGGAGATAGGCTTTGGCCGCCGTGTGCTGCAGGCCTTTGAGGAGTGCGGCATATCCTTTGAGCATGTGCCCAGTGGCATAGATACCATGAGCGTCTTTGTCCATCAGGACGAGTTTATGCACAAGGAGCAGAAGGTGGTGGCAGGCATACACCGCCTGGGCAATCCTGACCATATAGAGATAGAGTCGGATCTGGCGCTGATCGCTGTGGTGGGCCGGGGCATGAAGTCCACCCGGGGTACGGCCGGCCGCATTTTCTCTGCCCTGGCGCACAGCAATATCAATGTAAAGATGATAGACCAGGGTTCTTCCGAGCTCAATATCATCATAGGCGTGGCGGACAGGGATTTCGAGCCGGCCATACGCGCCATATACGATATTTTCGTTTTGACCAAGATCTAGGAGGTCCGGCCGGATTGTGGGGATTTTCTTCTGCAATCATATTGACAGGCAGACTAAGGTTGGGTATAATATTCAAATGTGTGGAATACAATACAAATAAACAGTGGCAGGGGAGCCTTGGCTGGCCATCTCCTGTAAGGCATAAAGGAGGTGTTTAGCGATGGCAATCTGTCCCAAGAATAAATCGTCCAAGAGCCGCCGGGACAAAAGGCGCGCCAATTGGAAGATGACCCTGCCCAGCTTGGTGAAATGCACGAAGTGCGGGGAACTGATGGTAGCCCACAGGATGTGCAAGGCCTGCGGCTGCTACAACAAGAAAAAAGTGTTGGAAGCATAAGAGGGCGCATAAGGCCGTCCTTCGGGGATAACCCGGAGGGCGGTTTTTTCTTTTAGATGGGCCGGCGGGGCGGTATGGGGATAGTGGCGCCGGGCCTGACCGGAGGGCGGTTTTTTCTTTTAGATGGGCCGGCGGGGCGG
>JBGYPP010000031.1:0-17153 GCA_041838515.1 Acetatifactor sp.
ATGTAAGTATTTTTGTTTGTTATTTTTACCTGCTGTTTTTACAAAATTTTCTTTACAAAACAGCTTGATTTTTTAAGTAAATTATACTATAACTTGATACTCTGTCAAGAAAAAGCACAAATGAAAAGTGAACTTTTTTCATAACACTATTCTTAACCTGCAAGCAATTCTAAACTCTTTAGCTCTTTTCGATACCTATCTTCATATGCATTTGGAGATAGGTATCCACAATGGCTATGTATCCTAACTGTGTTATAAAAAGCTTCCATATATCCAAATTATAGTGGTTCAGTTGTCAAGACAAAATCTAAGATTTTTATAATGAACTGATACAGTTGATACGTTACTGAAGGTGTAGGGAGAATTGGATGATTCCCCGCCTCCATTTATGCTAAGCTACATAAGACAGTAACATTGCCGGATAGTAGCATTCAGCCGGTGTTTGGTAATCAGGTGCAGAATGGCGTCTATCAAAGTTGTAGGTATGCATATACTGTCCAATGGCGGCTCTGGCCTCTCGGATGTTGCTGTATTGTGTCAAATAAGCTTCCTCATACTTGAAACTGCGAAACCACCGTTCGATCATGATGCTATCAGCCCAGCGGCTTTTGCCATCCATGCTTTGCCGGATTCCGTTATCCTTTATGAAGTCCAGGTAGCGCTGACTGGTAAACTGACATCCCAGATCTGAATGCAGAATCTGCGGTTTTGCCATCTTGAAAGCTTTTTTCAAGGCGCTGATTACCATCCTAAAAAAGTTTTGGACCAAACTTACTCTCGTAGTCAGGTCCAAGCATTTCTTCAGATTTTTTTCAGCCAGTCAACCTGCATAGTTAAGTGACCAACCTTTTTGGCGTACTCCGCTTTCTCCTTGCGTTCTCCTCAATTGTAAAATGAAAATCCATACCTGATTTCCATTTTACCATTGAGGTTTAAATTTATCTTGCATGGCTTCAGTAGCATCTTCATTAAAATGGACAACAACCTCATAGGTTACTTTCCCAATTTTCTTTATCGATTTTTGTTCCTGTATGCTGTTCATTTTTTTCGTGCATATATTTTTTCTCCTGTTTGCAAACACTAAAAAAACGACTAGATTTTTTATTTTCCAGTCGTTTCGTTTCATTCTTTCAAAATCACAAATTACTACCTTGAATATGAAATTTCGTTTTATTATTAGTCAGATGCCCTATGACCAATTGACTATTTTTATTTTTTTCTCTTTTCCTTTATCTGCATAGCTTTCTATGGTTAGATATTCCTTATTTAATTCATTTAAAAGCTCTTCTTCACTTGGTAAATACAGTTTATATTTTGATGCAAATATCTGTTTTTCATCTTCCGGAAGAGTATATTTACAATAGAATCTCTCTTATCAGCACAAAGTACAATGCCTATCGGAGGATTATCTCCCTCATTCATCATTTCTCTTTCATAGTAATGAACATACATCTGCATTTGCCCTAAATCTGGGTGTGTTAAATCTCCAATCTTCAAATCTATCAAGACAAAGCATTTCAGTATATAGTTATAAAACACCAAATCTATTCTGAAATGTCTTCCGCCAAAGGTAAATCTTTTCTGCCTTGCTACAAATGAAAAACCTCTCCCTAATTCTAAAAGAGATTTTTGTAAATAAGTTATTAAGGCTTGTTGCAAATCACTTTCATAAAAATCTGTATTAACTTCCAAACCTAAAAACTCCAACACATACGGATCTCTTATAATATCCTCAGGACTTTTGCTTTTTTCCAATTGTGTTATTTCTTTTGACACTTCTTCTTTCTTTAATATAGTTTATCACTATAACTACCTGCAAATTTCATTTCTAATTAAAACATGCACATCACATCTGATATTAATGTCCTAGCTCCGAATATTTTAGGTAAAATTTTGCCCCTTGAAACTTAACATGGCAATCCAGTTCTAAAATTTCTACCTACTCCAACCTATTCATAACCTCTAAAATCATATCTACATCTGTAAAAAACAGATTAATTCCTCTTTTCTTCATAGCAATGACTTCCTTCAGCTTTGTCCGAAGTTCTTTATCCAATTTTTTGTGTACTGTAATCGGATTTCCCTGAATCGTATGCACATGGTCCAAATAAACCGCTTTGACCGGAAAGGCATTTTGTATCAAAAACGCATTTTCTTCCCCGGCAAATATCCCAATTACAATTGTGCTACACTTGCCGTTTCTCTTTATTTTAGAAGCAACAATCTTTTTGTATTTTTCCACTTTCGAGCTAATTGGTATCATCCAAAAAAATCTTTATTCTTTGAATCCTCAATTGCATAGTAATGCGGTCGATAATTGCCATTTTCCTTGTTGCTCATTAGAGAGGACTCTGACACATCAGAAAAGAAACGATCCTTTATATGATAAGAATATCCTTGTTTTACCTCCATACAAACCTCCAAAAAAATCCCTCTATCATTTCGATTAGAGGGATTTACGCACTATATTATTTATACCCCACCCATATAGTAAGTGGCTACATTTACGCACCGAATTACTTATATCCCACACCATCGGCAAGTGGCTGGATTACACCTCATAATTTTATATCCCGTCCTATGAGAAACGGCTAACATTTGCTCACCTGAATTTTAGCATATTATTCGTTTTTTTACAATACCCAAGTTATTAAAATAAGACTGGCACAAAAAGTATTTTCTGGAGTTTGAGGTGAAATTATTGCACCTCAAATCCAACACCTTCCTCAAATTTCCAAACAATCTCCACCTTATCCTTGTCATAAACATAGATTTTGTCTGTCACTTCGTTGATCCAGTCTAAAACAAGAGTCAAGTCCTAAATGTGGTGTAAATGCAAAATATAGCTTCATTGACTCCTTGCAGGAACGCTATGATTACAGCTCCAATCATCGGTATTCCGTAAGGACTCAACAGAAATCCGATAATGAGTACTTCTATTGCTGCTCTTGTGTTGTGTAGCATAAAGAACGAGCCTATCTCCACAAATACACACATCAGCATAAGCAAGTACAGTATCGCAGTCCCTATTCTAAGCAAAAATGCCAGAAATGCAGTGAGGATACTTAACGATAGACTGATTGGAAACAAAATGATTTTAATGATAAAAGCAGATCCAGATAATTCCTTTGATTGGCCAATTCTATGCTTTTCTCTGTCCAATAATGCATCTTCTAACACTCCCCACCCTACCTCGTCTGCAAGAACGCATATTCCCGGGCTGTGCGGGCATCCTCGCCATACTGGGCCAAATGCGCCTCCATGGCGCTCCTTGCCTGGGCAAATTCCCCCAAGAATTCCAGGGCAGAGATGCGGTTGGACGAGAGGGCGCGGGCCAGATCCCCATCCCCCAGGACCAAGCCAGCCTCAAAGGCCTCCAGCGCCAGCTGGTAATTGCCCCTCTTCATCTCACAGAGGCCCAGCTGATTGTAGATGGCAGCATCCTGCCCCCTCTCCAGGTAGGAAGAGTATACGCTGACAGCATAGTTATAATCCCCGGCAGCAGCATAGGCCATGCCCAGATACAAAAACACGGGCGCATCCGCTCCGGAGCGCACTTTCTCCAAGGTCATATATGCCTGTTCATATTCTCCCAAATAATAAAAAATCCGCCCTCTCTGCAACGCATCCATCTTGGCCGCCTCCTGCTCCAAGGCGGAGGAGAGCATCTGCTTGCCGGCATCCCCCAGCCCATAATAAGACAGGGCCTCGTACATAGTGATCAAGCGGTCATAATCCCCAGGGGATTCCTCCCAGACTTGGGCAAAATCCGCTAAAGCCTCCTCGGACTGGCCCAATGCGAGCCGGCACATGCCGGACTGAAATCTGGCCTCCCTCTCCCCGGGGCGTAGGGCCAAAATGGCCAGATAGGCGTCCAGCGCCTCCTGGGTCCTGCCTCCCCGGCCATAGGCGCCTGCCAGATAATAGGCCAGATCTATATCCGCCACTCCCACCCAGCCGCTGCCCAGGGATATGGCCTCCTCCAACACGGCTATGGCCTCCTCCACTGATCCGGAGGCCAACAGGGATAAGCCCTTGGCGCGCAGCAGCATACGCCGCCCTTCCCCGGCCGCCAAACCGGCCTCCGCAGCCTCCAGCGCCAGCGCAGCCTCTCCGGCCTCCAATTGGGCGTAGGCCTCAGCCGTATTTTTTCCCAGCTTTTGACAGCCGCCCAGAGAGAAAGCCAGGAGCAAAAAAGCCGCACACCGGACAAATGCGCAATACCAAAAGGGCGCCCTGCGGCCGCCCCGTCCACACTCTATAATTCCCATAAGCCCTCCTCCGGCCGGCCGAAAATCCGGGCCAACAGCAACTCCACAGCCAGCGCGCCCTCCATAAGCCCCATTTTGATATCCATTTCTGTCTGCACGCACATTTGCAGGGCCTCCAGCAGTCTGGACATATTCCACCGTGCCGCCCTCTCCATCACTCTGCCCGCCATAAAGGGCTGAATGCCCAACTCCTTAGCTATGGCCTGCTTGCCATATCCCTTGGCAGCCAATTCCCTGGCAGCCAAAAAATACCGGCACTGCCGGGTCAGCAGGGCCAGTATGCCCAAAGGCTGCTCCTTGAGAAAGAGCAGATCCCTATACATGGACAGCGCCTCCCCCCGACGCCCATCCCATACCTCCTCCAGCATGGCGAAAATCCGATTTTGGACAGTACGGGCGCAGATGGCCTCCACATCCGCCTCCTCCACCGCATTCTGTCCCAGACAATAATCACACAATTTCCGGACTTCCATATCCACTGTGGCCAGATCCAAACCCGTCTTGGACAATAACAGCTCCATGGTACTGCGGCGTATGGCCAGCCCCTGTTTTTTGAGTTTGGACAGCGCAAAATGCTCCACCCACTCCCTGGGCTTGGCCTCAAAGACCACTGCCATGCCCACCTTGGCCGCAGAGCGAAAAAAACGGCTGCGCTTGTCCACCTCCCTCTCACAAAAAACCAGGACAACGCTCTCTGGCAGCCTCTCCAAATAAGCTGCCATATCCCCGCCCCCCGCCTTGGCCCAGCCGGTATCCTGTAGGATGATCGCCCTCCCGGAGGCCAAAAAGGGCATGGTGTCCGCCAAATCCATCACCTGGCCTGGAGCCGTATCCCGGCCATCAAAACGGGTGATATTCATCTCCCCAAAAGCCTGCTCCAGCGCAGAGGCAAGCCTCCGCTTGTACAGGTTGCGCAGGTAGGCCTCCTCCCCATAGAGGAAATACAAAGGGGCAAATTGGCCGCTCCGGATATGCTCATCTATTCTCTGCATCTACTTCTCGTCCTGTTCGCAATATCGGTTCATACACCTGGCCTTGCCGCCCTTCATATGGGCCTTATTGGCATACATGGCCTCATCCGCCTCCATGCAGGCCTGATCCAGACCCTTCTCCGGAGTGTACAGCGCATACCCTATGGCAAAGCGGTACTTGGTTTCGCTCATGGCCACCTTGAGCTGCCCTATCATCTTTTCCACATCTGCCCTGCCCATCCTGTAACAGAGCATCATAAACTCATCGCCGCCGGTGCGGTAGAAACGGCAGCGCTTGTCCATATGCGCCTCCACGGTCCGGGCCATGGTGACCAGAGCCCTATCCCCCTCCTTATGGCCATAGGTATCATTCAGCGTTTTTAGGTCATTGAGATCCAGAGAGAGTACGGCTGTGATGACATCCTTGCCCCTGGCCGCATCCTGATAAAACACCCGGCGTACCGGCAGGCCGGTCAGGGAGTCGGAGTTGTTTTTATTTACATGGTCATACATGTAGTAAAAAGTAAAAGACAGCGCGGCCGTCATATTGATAACGCCCAAAAAATTGCCCATATTCTCAATAGAGGCCACCAGCGCCGTCACCATGCCTATGATCAGCGTAATCCAGCCCTTTTTCCTATCCCCTTCCCGTATCTCCCGCAGAGAGAAAATCAAAAAAATGCCCAGATACACGCAGGCCGTGGCCAGGGGCAAAAACCCCCAGAATTTCCGCACCAGCGAGCCCCTGTCATCGTAATAAAATACACCTCTCCAAAAATAGGAGGAGAGCATCACCAGGGCATTGACCGCCAGCAGCCACCGAATCCAGCGGCCGGCCCCCAGCTCCCGCTTGTATCCGGCATACAGCACCATAAAGGCCAGAACGGGCCGCACGCTGTGTATGCCTACGGTCAGCGTATGCCTAAGCCAGGGCAGGCCTACGGCCAAGCCCCTACCCGCATCCATAAAAACCACGGTCAGCAAAACACCGGCCGCATAGAGAAAAATCCTCTCTGTTTCCCTGGCCAAATCCCCGCTGGTCAAAATAAGAATCCAGAGAACCAGCGCTGTCATTCCGGGCGCAAAATATTCCTGCCTTAGAATGTAGCCCATACCCCTCCCCCTTCCACTGCACCAGATAAAATACGGCGAACGGATAATTTATCTGCGGTTTTGCGTATCTATCGCCCAGTTTCCCCTCTGTCTTTATAGTAATTTTAACAAAATTCCCTTGATTTTTCAATGGAAAATGGAATTACCAGCCTAGCCCGTTCCAACCCCAGCTTACCTCCAACTCCGGACAGAAAATCCCTCCCCGGACAGCCGCAAAATCACCGCGCCATGCCAGCCGGTGGAATACAGCCTGGCTCCCTCGGCCTCCAACCTGTACAGCAACTCCCTGTGGGGATGGCCATAGGGGCTGGGAGAGGCATGGGATAGCATGGCCACGCCCAGATCCAAACCTGAGAGAAAGGCCTCCCCGGTGGAGTATTTGGATCCGTGATGGGCCACCTTGAGCACATCCACATAATCCACCCCCCGGGCCGTCAAGGCCCTTTGCAAATCCTCCTCCCCCTCTCCCTCCGCATCCCCGGCAAAGAGCAGACGCAAGCCTCCCGCCTCCAGCAGCAGGCAAAGGGAGGCGGCATTCTCGCTTTCATAATTCTTATCCCAGACGGGAGTAAGACATTCCAGACTCCAGGATCCGCCCTGTATCCCATCTCCCTGGGCCATAAAAACCGCCTCCACCCCGGTTCCTCCATGATTGAGCATCTCCTGATACAAAAGATGCCGCCTGCCATCCCCCGGCAGATAGATCTTCCGCACCTCTATGCCCTGATCCCAGGCCTCCTCCAGCAGCTCCCAAAGACCATTAACATGATCCCTGTCCCCATGGCTGATCCATATGCCCTCTATGGTATGTATCCCCTTATAATGCAGATAAGGCAGCAAAATACGCTTCCCCGGGCCGCTTTTGGTAGTGGAGCCGCAATCTATGATATAGGCGCGGCCCGGAGCTATCTCCCACACTATGCCATCCCCCTGGCCCACATCCAAAAAAGCGATTTCCATAGGAGGTATGAACCAGGACGATTCTTGCCGGAACAGCCCTTGCCGAAGCGGCTCTTGCTGGAACAGCTCTTGCCGGGACGGCTCTTGCCGAGGCGGCTCTTGCTGGAACCTCTCTTGTCGGGACGGCTCTTGCCGAGGCGGCTCTTGCTGGAACCTCTCTTGTCGGGACGGCTCTTGCCAAATAGAAAATCCTTGCCCCCTCAGGACGGCCCGGCCCTCGTCCAAGATGCCGGCCAGCATATGCCCTCCCCAACGCCAGTAAGGGGAAAACCCTATCACAGCCATGGCCGCCGCCAGCAGGGCCAAAGCCCCGGCCGCCCGCAAGAGGCCCTTACCCCTCTTCCTCTGCCGAATGGCCGCCAAATCCTTTTCCCTATGCTCCTGACAGCGCTGGAGAAAAATCCGCCTCCACAGCCACAGCAGGAAAAAATAAGCGACAATCTGGGCCGGAGCCGGAACTCCCGGCCTCCACAAAAAAACGGGACATCCGGCGAAAAAGGCGCACAGCGCCTCCATGCCATCCAATATGCCGGACACCAGGGCTCCGGCCCAGGCCCATAAGGGGGCCGGCAATGCCAGCACGGCCAGTGTGCCGTAGACCAGCGCCGGCGCCAGGGGGATAACCAGCATATTGGCCAGCACAGAATATGGGGAAATCCCATAAGAAAAGACCAGATAGACCGGCAAGGTGACCAAGGTGACGGAAAGGGAGGACCAAAAAGCGGGAAATACCTGCCTTAGCCAAAACCAGCGCCAGACCATGGCCGCCCTTCCTCTCCAGTCCTGACGGGCGAACTCCCCCCTGTCCCACCACCAGCAGGCCTCCCCCCATTCCAGCCAGGAAAGGCCGAATAAACAGCCAAAGGAGAAGAGAAAGCCGGCATTTTCCAGATTTCCCCCATTTCCGGACAAGAGGACCATGGCCATGCAGCCCAAGGCCGTGGGCATATCATAGCTGCGCCCAAGCGCCCTCCCAAGGCTATGTATGGCAAACATACCTATGGCTCTGGCCTGGGATATGCCCATACCGGTCATCTGTCCATAGGCCAGAAGCATAAGGCCTGCCAAAAAGGATGCGCTCCCCTCGCCCAGACCCAGCCGCCGCAGCAGACTCCGAACCCCCAAGCCCAATATGCCAATGTGCAGTCCGGATATGCTCAGAATATGGATGATGCCCATGCGGACAAAATGGTTTTTGACCTCCTCCTCCACATCGGCCTTGATTCCAAGAGCCAGGGCGCTGGCCACGCCTGCCACCCTGGGGGGCAACCTTTCCATCAGCCTTTGCCTGGCCAGAAAGCGCCATCGGGCCAGGCATTGCCCCCAGACATCATAAGATGTTGAGGCGGCTAGGATCTCCACCTCAGCCAGCTCTCCCACCACGCCTATAGAGGCATAATAAGCGGCCATATCCCACTCTCCCGGATTGGTGGCCTGCCTGGGCGGCAGAAATCTCGCCTCCAATACCAGCCTCTGTCCTATTCGAGGGAATGGGAAAGCAGGAGGGTTTTTCTCCCCCCCTGCCTCCCAGGGCCATGCCCTAGAGGCATCCACCGGAATCTTCCATATCCATGTACGTTTTTTCGTGAAAATATGTGCGGATTTGCACAGAATAGACTGTGGATCTATGTTGTCGCCCAGGACCTCCTCCCCCTCCAGATAGACCTGCCAAAGATGCAGGCCCGGAGCGGGGCTTTTCCCATATTCCCATTTGACCGCCCGCAGACAATACCTGCCCACGGCCGGGGGAGGCGCATGCCGCCCCTCACCGGAGCCCAGCCAACGGAACAGAGCCACACAAAGGGCCATAGCCACAGCCAGCGACCACAACGGCCTGCGTAAGGGCATATGACAGACTCTCCTCACTCTTGAAATACCAGATCCAAATTCCTCTCGTACAATACGCCCAGGGGGTATTTTTCCCGCACCGATCCCTTGGTGGAGCCCTCCACGGACAATTGCACCTTATTCACGCCCGGCAGCTCCGATAGGCTGTTGACCAGGGAATAGACAGTCACATCGGCGCTGACGGCATAGGTGGCCGCCAAAAAGCTCTGGCTGAGATTGATATAACAAATGCCGTCCTTGACCGAAATGCTGATCACCTTGGTGGCAGGATCTATGGCCGGATACACGCCCTCCACATAAGGCCCTCTGATCAGCTCCTCGGCCACCAGCCTCTCCAGGCTGGAGTTGGTGTTGTACGGCCTCTCCCTATAAGCCACCAACAGCCCATCCCCTGTGGCGTTGGCAAAATACAGAGTCAGCCTAACACTCTCATAGGTATTGACATCCTGGCCGGTATTGCTGATAAACTGCTGGGGGGACATCAGCCCCACCACATTTCCCAGCGCGTCATGCAGCTGGGTGCCCTCCACGGTTATGCCCACCATCTCCACCCAGGACAACCCTGTTAAGGTCTTGACAATTGCCGCCCGGACCAGCACCTCCTCCAAATCTCCCAGCTGGTTGTAGGCCTTATCTACATCCAGCAGGACATTGGCTCCCTGGATCTGAAAGGAGAGCAGGGAAAAGGCCTTAGCCAATGGCGCCTGGTACTCCAGCTTCTTGGGTATCTTGGCCAACTCCGCCAGCACCCATTCCACCTGCTCCCTCTTTTCCCCCTCGGGCGCCGCCTTTCGCACTTCCACCAGACCTTGGGAGTCTTTTTCCAAATAAAACAGGGAAAAATCCTGCGCCTTCTCCTCCCGGGCGCAGCCCCCAAGACACAGGGCCAGAAGCAGAAATCCCCAGATCAGATGCCAGCCCGCCGCAAGCTTTTTCAGCCTCAAACCCGCCATACAACTCCTCATCCGTTTCCTTCTCCGCCGTGCCGCAGGGGCAGGCGCACCACAAAGCAGCTGCCCTCTCCCTCTGCGCTCTCCACCTCTATGCTGCCCCTGTGCAGCAGTACGGCCCCTCTGGTAATGGCCAGGCCCAGCCCGGTGCCGCCTATCTCCCGGGAATGGGATTTGTCCACCCGGTAAAAGCGCTCAAAAATATGCTCCAACTCCTCCCGGGGTATGCCGGGGCCATTGTCCTCCACCTCCACCCAGAACTGGCTGTGATCCGCATCCAAGGACACCCGGACCTTGCCCCCCTCATAGTGGTATTTGATGGCATTTTCCACTAAATTGGTGAATATCAGCGTCAGCTTGACCTCATCCGCCCAGGCCTCCACAGCCCTGTGGCACTCCAGCACGATCTCCACATTTTTCTTCCTGGCCAGGGGCCGCAGCCGCTTCAAGGTCAGCTCCAACAGCTCATTGATCTGCAATAGGGAGATATGCAGATTTTGCGCCCTCTTGTCCAATTTGACCAAGGCCAGCAAATCCGTAATAATCTGATTTTCCCTGTCTATCTCGGAAACGATATCCCCCAAAAACTCCCTGTACAGCTCCTGTGGCGCGCTCTCCTGCGCCAGCAGAGAATCCGCCAGAACCTTCATGGAGGCCAGAGGGGTTTTTAACTCATGGGATACATTGGCCACAAAGTCCTGCCTGGACTGATCTATCACCCGCATCCTGGATACCATCTGATTAAAAGCATCCACGATTTCCGCAGTTTCCACATAATCCGGCACCGATATATCCTCATCGGTAAAACCCGACTTGACCTGAGAGATGGCCGCTCCCACCCGGTGAAAGGGCCGCACCAGTACGCCTGAGAGCCATACAGAAAACGCCGCCATAATGCACAGCAGTATAATGCCTACCACCATGCCCCGGCGGGAGAGATCCCACTTTACGCTGGATATAGAATCCGAAGAAATACTGGTCAGCAGCACGCCTTCCACAACGCCAGTAGCCTCCACTCCGTCCTCACCCCTGCCCTGTATGGGCGTGGCCATCTCAATAAAATCCCCCTCCCTGTCATAATACCAGTATGCCTGGCCTCTAAAGGCCTGCAAGACCGGCAGGGAAATGTTGGTCTTGCCCTCGCTGATGGAATAGGTATCCTTGACCACCCTCAGACTGCGGTCTATAATCATCACCCGCCCATCGTAAAGGCTGGAAAGGGTTTCCAGCTCTCCGTTTATAATTTGACGAGAAACCGTATCTTGTTGTTCTGTGGAAGAATAATTGGCCAGATAATTGTTATCCAATAAGTGGTTGGCCAGGATTTGCAACTGGTTTTGCACCACGCCCACCCTATAGGACACAGCCCGCAGCTCATAGGCTCCGCTGATCAGCCCCGGAAGCAGAACCACGGGCACAGAGGCAAATAGCAACAGAATGACGAAAAGACGCCCCCGCAGACTGCGAAAGCGGATAAGCCGCCCCAGGGCGGACCGGAGATTTTGCCACATACAGCTCCCATCTTAGAGAGGAAAATAATACCCCACGCCCCATTTGGTCAGCACATAGCGGGGCTCGCCCGGATGCTCCTCTATCTTCTCCCGCAGCCGCCGCACATGCACATCCACGGTGCGCACATCCCCGGGGTAATCCCCCCCCCAAACCATACGCAGCAGCTCATCCCGGGAGTACACCTTATTGGGATGGCGCATCAACAGCTCCAACAGTTCAAATTCCTTGGCGGTCAGCGCCACCTCACGCCCCCGCACATAACTGCGCCGCCCCTCCAGATCCAGCGCCAGCTCGCGTATCTCCAACCGGGCCTCCTTTTTGGCCTGGGGCTGCTTCTTGTCCATACGCCGCCACACGGCCTTGATGCGGGCCTTTACCTCCAAAATATTAAAGGGCTTGGTAATATAATCATCCGCACCGTATTCCAGACCCAAAATCTTGTCCATGTCATCGCCCTTGGCCGTCAGCATAATAATAGGCACCTGGGAAAACTCCCGGATTTGCTGGCAGACTTCAAATCCGGTCAGCTTGGGCAGCATAACATCCAATAAAATGACATCGTAGGCCTTGCCTCTGGCCAATTCCAAAGCCTCCTCCCCGTCATAGGCGCAGTCCACCTCCATCTCCTCCTGCTCCAGGGAGAAGCGCAAGCCCTTGACTATCAGCTTCTCATCGTCTACCAACAACACCTTTCTGCCCATATTCTCCACCCGCTCCTAACGGACGCAAATCCTCGACTCCAACTTGGCATATGTGGCGCCCTTGATGCCCTTGACCTTCTGCAAATCCTCTATGGCGGCAAAGGGACCCTGGGACTGACGGTAGTCCAGGATATCCTGCGCCCGCCCCGGACCTATGCCCGGCAGGGTTTGCAGCAGCGCGGCATCCGCCGTATTGATATTTACAGGCGCATCTTCCCCGCCTGTCCTTCCCTCGCCGCCTGCCCGGGCATGGCCGGCCGGCGGCCCCAGGGCCGCAGCCTCCTCCCGGCTGGGTATATACAATTGCTGCCCATCCTCCAGCACGGCGGCCAGATTGGCATAAGCGGCATCCGCCTCCTCCAGCAGGCCGCCTGCGGCCTCCACAGCCTGAAATCCCCGGCTGCCGGCCGGAAGCTCCACCACACCCGGCCTGGCCACAGAGCCGCATACATGGACAAAGACAGAAGCCTCATCCGGAGGGACAGCCTCCTCAATCCAGAGGGAGGGCTGACCCTCTCCGCTGTCGGAGGCCTGCCCGGCAGGCTCCGGCCCGGGGCCGGACTCTGATATGGCGCTGTCTGCGGCCGCTCCGGCTCCGCTTTCCACCGGCCGTCCTGTACGGTACTCCACAACCCCGCCTCCACAGCCACCCAGCGCCAGGCAGGCAGCAAAGACCCAGGCGGCCAAAACCCAGGCCGCAAGGTCAGGCCCTGCGCCCCGGCACAAGCTCTCTTTTATACATTCCATATCATCCCCTCGCTAGACTCCGGGGGACAAGTCGCCTCTTACCCTAAGATTGTATAAAAGATATGGGCGGTTTTCAAGAAAGATTTGGAAACTTATTGGGTCAATTGCAGGAGAATTTGCGAGGACAATTCAGTAACCAACTCCTGAATATTGCCGCCGTTCCACACCTTAGAGAATAACACCTCCAATTGCAGCCAATAATGATAAGTTTCCATCATCTTGGGCAGGGAGATGCTGCCGGCATACTGCCCCATAAAGGCCTGCTGCCGGGTATCCTCCCCAGAAGCCGCCAGCAGGCTGGAGAGCTTGCCCGTCCTTGCATACAGCTCATCTCCAAACTCCAGCGCCAAAAAGGAGGCAAATTTCTGCGCCTCCGCCTTTTTCTCCGAATACCCATTGATCACCACGGCAGTGGTCACAGACAGTCCCCGGCTCTGTAAATCTCCGGATATATGGGGCAGAGGCGCTATGGCAAAATCCTGTGCTCTGGGACCGGAGGCCTCCTCAATCTGTCCCTCCGCAGGCTGGCTCTCGGCGGTCTGGCTCTCGGCAGGCTGGCTCTCGGCGCTCTGGCTCTCGGCAGACTGGCTCTCGGCAGACTGGCTCTGGCTGGCAGCCAGCGCATCCAAACGGCTCGCCATATCCGTGGTGGCGATGGAGAATAAGAGCTTGCCATCCAAAAATTCCTGGACAACAGTAGAGTAATCCACCTCCTCGGCCTCTATGGAAAAAAACTGGTTCAGATTTTGATATGCGGACAGACAGGCCACCGCCTGGGGATTATCTATAGCCACCAGGCTCTTGTCATCCCCACTCTCGCCGCCCACATGCATATAAGCGCCCACCACCCAATAATTATAAAAAATATCATTCACATCCCATTTCATAATGGCTTCCAGCCCCTCGGGCAATTCCGTAAAACCATCAGCTATAGCCAGGATTTGCTCCACTGTGGCAGGAACAGCCGCCTCCACCTCGGCATCACTGACGGCAGAGGCCTCCCTCTGGCCGGAAAGCGCCACCCATTGACGCAGATACTCCCTGTTGTACACCAGCGCTGCCGTTTCGTAAAACAGAGGATAGGCCACAGCCTTGCCCTGCCAGCGCACGGCATCCAAAGCGGCCTGGGAATAGTTTTGGGCATTGCATACGCCCTCCCCCACCGGATAGGCAAGGCCGGCCAGATATGCCTTTCCCAGCGCGTCATTGCCCAAAAGATATAGGTCCGGCGCCTCCCCCTCTTCCATAGAATCCCTATATATGCCCTCCAGATACTCCTTGCCGCTGACCAGCTGGGGCAATATGCGCACGCCCTCCGCCTCCTTGTAGGCCACGGCGGCGGCTGTCAGATAATCCGTCAGGCTTTCATCGGTGTACCGTATATACAAAGTTTCTTTGGCAAAATCCATGGCCGAGGGCAAAACCTCCCCTCCTCCGCTCCCGCTCCAGGCCCTCCAGCCCAGCCACAGGCCCAGACAGGCCAGCGCCAGGGCCGAGCCGCCCAGAATGCGGAAAAAGGCCTTTGCGGGGGGCATTCTGCGAGGTTTTTCCCCCTTTATAGCAGGGCCCTTCCCCCGGGACTCCGCACCCCCAAATGCCAGCCCGGGCTTCTGCCCCCGTTTTAATATAGCAGGGCCCTTCCCCCGGGACTCCGCACCCCCAAATGCCATCCCGGGTTTCTGCCCCCGTTTTAAGGACAACACCCGGCCGGCAGCCGGAAAAGCTCCAGGCTGTCCCTCCCGGGAAAACGCAGCCTCGCCGGACTGCTCCTTTCCCGCCCTGCCGGCCTGCTCCAATATACCTTGCACATCCGGCGCAAACAGGCCCTCAAACTCTATCTCTCCCGCCACCGTGGGCAATTCCCCCTCCCAGGCAGCCTGGGTCTTATCCTCTATATCCTCCCAATCCACACCCTGCTCTTTTGCCATCTTCCCTCTATCTCCATCAGCCGGGCCTGCCGCCTCCCGGCCCAGTCAAATTTTCGCCGCTATACACACATTTTTGGGACATATTTTATTATCATAGCATTTTCATCCCTGTGCCGCAAAGGGAATTTGGGGAAATTCCACAGAAGAAAAAATGTACTGAGGTCAGCAGCTATTGAACCTCTTGCCCTTGCTTGTAAAAAATCTGGCCCAGGCCATTGCCGGCCAGGGCGATTAGGGCATAGGCGGGCGCATAAACCCAGGCAGAAATGTTAAAATATATCCACAGCGCAGGCAGAAAAAGCAGGCCGGCCAGCACGGGAACCAGCAGATGAAACCCCCGTCTCAGACCAAAAATACATGCGCTGACAAATACTATGGCCGGCGCCAAAATCAACAGGACAAGCATGCCTGATCCGGTGTCCCGTACGACTAGGGGCAGCACATAGTACAGCAGTATCAATATAGCCACATATGGGAGAAATCTCCCCCATCCTCTCTGTAAAAGCATTTAAACAACCTCCGAATTTTAGTAGATTCATTGATTTTTTTAGTACTTATCCGTTTTCTTTCCATTGCAATCTCTACACAGCATTTGACAATTATCCGGAGTTGTATGACCGCCCTTACTCCAAGGTTTTATATGATCACCCTCCATTTCCTCAAATGCAAAATGTTGCTTACAAACAGGGCAAATGCCGGCCTGTTTACTATAAGCAGCCATTTTGTCCCGCTGGTCAAATGCTCGTAAATTGAGCAATCTTCCGGCGAAAGCATCTTTGTCTTTGCATAAAAGATATTCATAAATTCCTTTTGGTTTCTGCACATCCTCATCTTCATGAAGCCTTTTTACTTCAGCATTCATTGTTGATGAGTTGTATGGGTTTAAATGGTATTTATTGTAAAAATGGCACCAATCCAATCCTTTCATATCTGAATAGTATTTGGGAAATATCTTTTGCACCCAAAAAATGACATCTTGAAAATACTGCCATAATTCATCAGCATCCTTGTCCGATTTATGCACAGCCATATATTCGGAGATATCCCCTATTCCTTGAAATGCACTGATACCTTTCAAAGCCTTTTCAAGTAGTTCCTGTCTGTTTGGATCGCCTGTAATATATTTATCCGACAGACCTTTAGCCGCACAATTTCGTTTGGAGAAAAACTTCTTTGCATCAGATAACCATTCGCCTGTATAAACAGAATTGCGTAATTCTTGCTCTGTCAGCTTTTCGCCCGCAATATTTACAACCTTAAACCAATCCAATTTTTCCGACTCATTCCCCTCGCAAATATAAATCATAAACTCATAATTCATAATTGCATCGAACTTATCGTCCGGCAATGCATCCCAGTAATACTTTTTGCCGTCAATGGTAATCGGAAATTGATGTTTAAGATATTGCATTACAGAAAGCGTCCTTTGTTGACCGTCTAATACTTCATATTTCTCATTTCCGACTTTCACCCAGTACATAATATTTAACGGAAAGCCTTTTAATATCGTATGCATAACAGCTTCCGCTTGTTCTGTGCTATAAACAAACTCTCGCTGATATGCCGGTCTTATCGCTAATTTGCCGGCAAAAGCAAAAACCCCGTCATCTCCCTTATCCGAATAGCTTTCGAATATATCTCTAACTTTTATGGATTTAGGCTCTACTTTCATTGCCGTTTTCTCCTTCTAATGAAAATTCTGTTATACATTTTCTTACCATCAATTACTGTATAGCATGGATAATCACCTAAATATCTTGCACTATTTGCCAACCCAAGTATTTCAAATTGTTCTGGATTATATTTATCCAGAAAGGTAATGGGTACGCCCATAACTCCACTACAGCTTTCTCTTGATTAGTATATTTCAAATTGTTCTGGATTATATTTATCAAGAAAGGTAATGGGTACACCCATAACTCCACTACGGCTTTCTCTTGATAAGTATTCTTGCATAGGTTTCTCGTCCGCCGACCTAAAATCTATGGCCCTACTTTGGATTGTCTGCGACATATCTGTCAAGTCCAACGATGATGAATTGATCTGGGTTGTACTTATCAAGGAATGTGATTGGCACTCCCCTGAACCGTTACAGCTTGCGTCTGATGACTATTCTCGCATATGTAATGTGTCTGTCTGTCTGTCTGTTTGC
>JBGYPP010000032.1:0-51421 GCA_041838515.1 Acetatifactor sp.
CGTCCTCTTACTGAGGAGTACCCTTACGTCTACGTTGACGGTGTTTACCTGAAACGTAGCTGGGGCGGCGAAATCCAAAATGCCGCCGTCCTCGTGGCCGTTGGTGTGAACAATGAAGGCTATCGCGAAATTCTTGGTGCCGCTAAGATAAGAAAATGTCACCACTGGTGACACTTTTACAGGAGATAGTTTTATGAATGAAATGGACAAAGGTTTTGATCAAGTCGTTAATATAATAAATCAAGCCAGAGAAAATGCTTTTCGAAAGGTGAATGAAGAACTAATACTTATGTATCAAACTGTGGGTAAATTCCTTTCTGAACGTGCGAAGGAAGCTGCTTATGGTGATGGCTATATAGACGCACTTTCAGAATATATACAAGATCGATTCCCTGGAATTAAAGGATTTAACCGCAGAGGCTTATACAGAATGAAGCAGTTCTATGAGCTTTATGCGAAAAATGAAAAAGTGTCACCACTGGTGACACAATTGAGTTGGACAAATCATCTGTTGATAATGTCAGGCTGTAAATCCGATGAAGAGCGTGAATTCTATATTCGTCTTGCTATTAAGGAACGCTATTCAAAAAGGCAACTGGAGCGTCAGATGGACAGCGGATATTATGAACGCTATATGCTTTCAAAGGATAAGCTCTTACCGGAAAAGGTTCAAGCTGAGTTGAACCCTTTCTTGGATTCTTATGTAATAGAGTTCTTGGATTTGCCAACGGGCTTTCTTGAGAAAGATCTTCGTAAAGGACTGATTTCCGGAATGAAGCAGTTCATGCTTGAAATAGGCAAGGATTTTACGTTTATTGATGAAGAATATGCCATAACCGTTGGTGGTGAGGATTTTAGAATCGATCTACTATTTTATCATAGAACCTTGCGCTGCCTTGTAGCTATGGAACTGAAGACCAGTAAATTCAAACCAGAATATGTATCAAAGATGGACTTCTATCTGGAAGGACTTGACAGACAGGTGAAGAAACCTGATGAGAATCCAAGTGTAGGTTTAATTCTCTGCGCTTCAAAGAATGATGAGGTGGTCGAATATGCAATGAGCCGTACCATGTCACCGATGATGGTATCGCAATATCAGTTACAACTGCCGGATAAGGAAGTGCTTAGAAAGAAACTGCAGGAATTGGCTAACATTCCGCAGATTGAGGATAAGGGAGAAGATTGAAATGGAGTATAATTGTGGATTTACCAATGACAATAAATGGTTTAGATATCGCGCAGCGGCCATTATTGTTGAGGATGGATGTGTTCTTTTTGCGGGGAACGAGAAGGATGATTATTACTACTCTATTGGTGGGGCTGTGCATATGGGAGAAACCGCTGAAGATGCTGTTAAAAGAGAAGTGTATGAAGAAACAGGTGTTGATTATGAGATAGATCATCTTGCGGTGATTCACGAAAACTTCTTTAATGAAAACCAAGGGGCATTAAAGGGAATGGATTGTCATGAGATTGCAATGTATTTCCTGATGAAATCAAAGGGAACTCAGGAACTTTATAGTGATAGTTATACCCAAGGGGTAAAGGAAAATATGTATTGGCTTCCGATTGATGAGCTTGATAAATACAAAGCTTTTCCAACTTTTATGAAAGAATATCTTCAGAAAAAACATATAGGTGTAGAACACATTATAACTGACGAAAGAAAGCAAGGGTGAAATTATGCGTGAGGGAATGAGATTTGTATTTCCTACTTTGGCTTATAAAGATAAGGCAATTGAGTATATAAATGAGTTCTATGAATATGGATCAGAAATAAATGGAAGTGGAGCACTTGACCGGTTTTTAAAAGAATCCACATATGAAAAATGGTTGGATAAACTGGTTGGGGCTATGGATATAGCTAATCTGCAGGAAACGAAAGTGCCTCGTCTGACATATTTCTACGTTAGAGAAAAAGATGACAGAATTATCGGAATGATTAACATTCGTCTTGCTCTAAATGATTTTCTACGTAAAGAGGGTGGACATATCGGCTATTCTGTTAGACCGACTGAAAGAAGAAATGGCTATGGAACAGATATGCTCACTGAAGGGATTAAAGTATGCAATAAAATAGGAATTCGGGAAGTGTTGGTTTCCTGTGATAAAGAGAACATTGCCTCTGCAGGAGTAATTAAGAACTGCGGGGGATTGTTAAAAGAAGAATTCTATAGTCAGACATATGATGAAGTGTTGCAGATGTATGTAATAAAACACGAGAACTGATGGGGGAATAATGCTTTTATATCACTATTTTGACAAAAAAACAGGGCCTTTTAAAAACTTGTCCGACCTTATTAGCGAGTCAAGTCCAAATTTGTGTGTAAATTGCCTTCAGGTATAACTGTTGATAACTATGCTGCCAGAAGTGCGGCTTGTTCTTCAGCAATCAGATGTAGGTGATTTCGAACATCAGATTTCAGTAACCTCTGATAGGATTCCTTACTGAAGATGGCCTTTCTGGCCTGGCTGATGCTGTTCTGTTCCATCAAGACAGCTCCCATCAGCCGGATCAGCGAGGCCTCGTTTGGGAAGATCCCGATGACGCCGGAACGCCGCTTCAGCTCCCGATTCAGCCGCTCGATATGGTTTGATGTCCGGAAGAAGCGACGCATCCCTTCCGGGAGCGTCATAACGGTCATAGCGCTTTCGAAGCCTTCATCGAGGCATCCCATTGCGGATGAGGCGGATCCTTGATAACCGGCGGGGAGCCGATCCCGCTTTTGTCTGGCATCCTCGATCCTTTTGCAGTGGAACATTTCCTGTGGTTCAGCACGGAGACCAGCCTGCCCTTTCTTCGGAGCTTTGTCAGCGATGTTCTTTGAAAAATGAAATTGACACCGCTGCCATGGGACGTCCGGAAACACCTCTCTGGCGGCATTGATGATGCCATCGTGAGCATCAGAAGTAATCATCATGAGACCACACAGGCCGCGCTTTTTCAGCCCTGTCAGGAAGTCTTCCCATGTCTCACGGGACTCATTCCGGTAAGCCGAGAAACCAAGGATCCCGCGCTTTCCATCGTCACCGGTGCCATAGGCAACCATTAATGCTTTTGAAACAACCCGGCTGTTTCCACGCACCTTAAAATACGTGGCATCGACCGTGAGGAACGGATAATTGCCTTCGATCGGCCGGTTTCGGAATGTCCCAACCTCGTGATCGAGGTCTTTGCAGACATCGGAAACGGCGGATTTAGAGACCGATGTGCCGCAGAGCGTCTCTACGACCCTTGCGACTTTCCTTGTGGACACACCGCTCACGACCATTTCCGCCATGGTCGTGACCAGAGCAGCCTCGCTACGGGAACAATTCTCAAAGACCATCGTATGGAATGGCTGATTCCTGTGCCTTGGCACATTCAACGTTATCGTTCCGATCCTCGTTTTGAAATCTCTGGTCCGGAAACCGTTTCTTGAGTCTGTACGGCCCTCTGAACGCTCATACGGCGCTGCTTGGAGCTGTTCCTGAGATTCGGCCTTGAGAACCGAATTTAGGCTTTCCTGAAGAAGAGTCCTGAAAGCGTCCTCCCGGTCGGCAGAAACTAATTGTAGAATTTCGTCCTGATTCAATGTAATATTGAGTTGAGCCATTGGTTCTCCTTTCGGTACTATGTTGAATGTCGCGATTCTCATTATACCTTAAGGCTGAGCCATTGGCTCTTTTTGCATTATTGAATTTACACCATTATACGGACTCTATCATACCCATATCAGCGGCGCTCCTTTGCAACAGGCTCGAAATTGCGTATACCCAATCCTCCTAACAATAATAAAAGAACAGATATAGTTAAACTGTATTATTTTTATTTCTTTTCCAAAAATACACTCCGGAATGAGATACATCGGGTTTATTCTATGTATCCGATGGCCTCCAGGCGCAGAAAACAAAGCCAAAAAAAAACAATACACTGACTATGGTTTTCATAGTGCTGATATAGAACATTTGCATCAGTGAAATGCCATAACTCCCTATGCCAAAGGGCAGACACATACATATTGTATATAGACTATACCTTTCTAACACCCAAAAATCCATGCCCTTCTCCCACACAACAAATAAATTAAACACCGAGACACAAAGTGTTATATATATTAATTGGGTTAAAAAATTTCCAAAAATATAGGCCGCTTTTGATCGATAGATAGAAAAAACCGTTTTTAGGCAGCCTGACTCCCGCATTTCAACTGCATATATACCCAGGCCAAACACATAGGAAGTCACAACTATATTACACCAATAAAATGACAAATCCCGCAAAGAATCTACCCCGCCTCTATTCATGTAAAAAAGGATCAAAGGCAGGGATACAGACCATAGCATCGATACCTTTTCAACAAGAATGGACTTTGTGTTGAGCCAAAAATAGGCCAAGGCACCTGAAAATAATTTTTTCATTTTTTTCTTTTTTCCTTAGAATGTAGCTGCTGAGTTTTCGGTCACAGTTCTTCTGTCTATTCATCATTATATTCAATTCCTTCGCTCTGGTCTTGCTCCGTATTTTGAAAGGCAAAAAAATACCTTCCAACGGTTCATAATCCTCTGCGAAATACAAAACTCCTTTTTTATTAATAATTCTTTTCAAGCATTTTCACTGTGGTGATATTCATTCCTTGACTACTCCTCCCATCCGCTTTTATAATGTACTTGTTTTCCAATTCTTTCCACTGCCCTGAATTACTTTGAATACGATAATACTATCTGCCCGAGGGAGCGCCACTCATGAATTTACTATCTCTATTTTCCGGCTGCGGAGGCATAGATCTGGGATTTGAGGGAAGCTTTCTCTGTCTGAAAAAATCCATCAATACAGACCTGCATCCCCATTGGATACAAGAATATCTCGGCGATTGGGTTCGCCTCGCACCCACTGCTTTTCAAACCGTCTTTGCCAACGATATACGCCCAGATGCAAAGGCTGCCTGGGTATCCTATTTTGCCCACCGCAAGAACCACCCGGAAAGAATCTACCACCTGGACAGCATAGTGGATCTTGTCAAACGCACCAAGGCCGGCGAGCAAATTTTTCCTGAAAAAATAGGCATAATCACCGGCGGTTTTCCCTGCCAGGATTTTTCCGTTGCCGGAAAACGGCTAGGCTTTCGCTCTCAAAAAAATCATCTTGGCAAATTGCTGACAGAGAATGAGGCATCTGTAGAAAACCGGGGGCAACTCTATATGTGGATGCGGGAGGTCATATCCTTGACCAGACCCAAGCTGTTTATTGCCGAAAATGTTAAAGGATTGACAAATCTTGGCGACATCCAAAGGATCATTGAACATGATTTCGCTGAAACCGGCAATGGGGGCTATCTTGTTATACCCGCCAGACTTTTGTATGCTCCCCATTATGGCGTTCCCCAATCCCGGGAAAGGGTTTTTTTCTTTGGATTTCAAAAAAAGGCATTAAGAGAGGAGGCCCGTATCGCCTTATCCCAGGCCGAGATTCCCGAAGAATACAACCCCTACCCCATGCCCAGCCATGGACCCGGCCTGTTTCCTCTTGTCACCTGTGCCGATGCTTTCGCTGACCTTGCCGAACCTGATGAAAGCAGTGATATTTCCCAGAAAAAGTATTCACGGGCCAAATTTATGGGCCACCACTGTCAAGGACAGATAGAAATACGCCTTGACTCCGTCGGCCCTACCATACGCTCAGAACATCACGGCAATATCGAATTCCGCAGATTGAACGCCGAACACGGCGGCAGGCATTTTAACGAACTGAAAGTCGGCTTGGGCGAGCGCAGGTTGACCATTAGGAAATGTGCAAGACTTCAAACGTTCCCGGATGACTACCAATTTATCATTAAGAAATCAGACCTATTCCGCGGTGTTTCCGCCAGCGATGCATATAAGATCATAGGAAATGCCGTACCCTGCGTCCTGGCCTACCACATAGCCAAGACTTTAGAAGAAAAGTGGCCGCTGTCTTTTCACGGGGGAACATCATGATAGTTTCCGTAAATCCAAAACCACCTATAAATGCCTTTGTCCGGCTCATGAAACAAACCGATGCTTTTCTCAACCAGGATGCACTGAAAAGGCCTGCCTATTATGCTTGCAGGAGTGGCAGCTCTTTAGAGGAGGATATTACAGAAGCTCTCCTCATGTGCGCCAAAGGCAGCCCCTTCGAAAACAGTATTCAAAGAGTACCAAATCAAAAATTTCCTGATATTATTGCCGCAAGATACTACGGCGTTGAGGTAAAAAGTACAAAAGAAAATCACTGGACCTCCACTGGAAGCAGTATTTTGGAATCCTCTCGCATTCCCCATGTGGAACGCATTTTTATGACTTTTGGAAAGCTAGGAGGAAATCCTATAGAATTTCTCTCTAAGCCTTATGAAGATTGCCTCTCAGGCATTGCTGTAACCCATATGCCAAGGTATTTGATAGATATGCGCCTAAAACCTGGCGAAACCATTTTTGATAAAATAGGGATTTCTTATGAAGATTTGCATCAAATTGAAAATCCCATTGTTCCTGTTTCAAAATATTATCGCAGCCAACTAAAACCCGGAGAGCGGCTTTAGTGGACAGGCGATTAGGCAGACGAGACTGTCAAAGCAACCATCCAACTTTGGAGTAATCTCGCCAAAGAGGAGAAATCCCATTACACCATCTATGGCTGTATTTATTTTCCAGAAATATTTTGCGGGAATTACAATCAGTACGCTCTCTGGCTGACCTCCCAAGGAATTTTGGATCCGCACATTAGAGATCAATGTTCTTCCGGAGGGCAGGATGCCATGCTGCTTTCTGATGGCTCCACTGTCATGTTCCCAGGAGTTTTTAGGCGTATTAAGGATAATTTACCCATATTTTTAAAGACAATCTCCCGAGATTCTCCACAAATTCCTTCCGCCACTCTGCCTCCTGCCTCCTCTGCTTTACTTCACAGTATTCAGACTTGGGCCGACACTGTATCCCAAACCAGCAGGATAGAATATTCGATTTCTATGGATGCATTAAGAACTTTTTTTGCAGGGCAGGGTTATCCGTTTTAGATTTATTGCTCTTTGTTCGTTCTACATCCAAAAGGAATATCTTTCCCAAAGCTGCCATAGCATCCTATCCCACTTCTATCTTCCAGAGCCTCCAATCTTTCACTACACCTACAACTAGCCCCATACCCATACTGGATCATCCCCCCTCCCCCCGCCAAAAAACCCAGGGCTCCCGCCCTGGGTTTTTTCTCCCCTCCCATCAACGAAGGGTATTGATTCTTGCCATAGCTCTTTGCAAGGCCGTTTCCGCCCTGGCCACATCGGTTTCCGGCGTAGGGCTCTTGAGGTGCCCCTCCGCCCTCTCCATAGCGGCCTTGGCCCTCTCCCTGTCTATCTCATCAGGCCATTCCACCGTTTCCGCCAAGATGGTAATCTTGTCCGGCAGGATCTGCACAAAGCCCGAGTGCAGCGCAGCCGTCTGCACCTTTTCCGCCTCGTGTATATGCAGAACTCCGGGCCGCACGATGACCGTCAGGGGGATATGGCCAGGATACACGCCTATTTCACCCTCTGTGGTATTCATCTCCACCATCTGGGCTTGGCCCTCGTAGAAAACCCTATCCGGCGTAATGACTTGCAAAGAGAACATATTTCCTTCCGCCATAGGCTACTCTTTTCCTTTCCCGGGCCTAAGCCCGGCCGCCCCTTATGCTACTTTACCTTGGCTAGCACATCGTCTATGGTGCCCACATTGAGGAAGTAGCTCTCGGGTATGGAATCGTGCTTGCCTTCCAGGATTTCGCTGAAGCCCCGTATGGTTTCGCTGATGGGTACATATTTTCCCTCCAGGCCGGTGAACTGGCCTGCCACAAAGAAAGGCTGAGAGAGGAAACGCTGTACCTTGCGCGCCCTGGACACCACCAGCTTGTCCGCCTCGGACAGCTCGTCCATGCCCAGGATGGCGATGATATCCTGCAGCTCCTTATACCTCTGCAGAATCTCCTGAACGCCCCGGGCCGTCTTGTAATGCGCATCTCCCACCACTCTGGGATCCAGTATGCGGGAGGTAGACTCCAGGGGATCAACGGCGGGATAAATGCCCAACTCCACTATGGCCCTGGACAATACCGTAGTGGCATCCAAATGCGCAAAGGTGGTGGCCGGAGCGGGATCCGTCAGGTCATCGGCCGGCACGTATACGGCCTGCACAGAGGTGATGGATCCGTTTTTGGTAGAGGTAATCCTCTCCTGCAACGCGCCCATCTCCGTCTGCAAGGTGGGCTGGTATCCCACGGCGGAGGGCATGCGGCCCAGCAGAGCGGACACCTCGGAACCCGCCTGGGTAAAGCGGAATATATTGTCTATAAAGAGCAGCACATCCTTTCCGCCCTTATCCCGGAAATACTCCGCCATGGTCAGTCCGGTCAGGCCCACCCGCATACGCGCTCCCGGCGGCTCATTCATCTGGCCAAAGACCATGGTGGTCTTATCTATAACTCCGGACTCCATCATCTCGTGATAGAGGTCATTGCCCTCCCTGGTCCGCTCGCCCACGCCGGTAAATACGGAATAGCCTCCATGCTCGGTGGCTATGTTGCGGATCAGCTCCTGTATCAATACGGTCTTGCCCACTCCCGCACCGCCAAACAGGCCTATCTTGCCGCCCTTTTGGTAGGGGCAGAGCAGGTCTACCACCTTGATACCGGTTTCCAGCAGCTCCGTCTGGGTAGACTGCTCAGCAAAGGCCGGTGCCGGCCTGTGTATAGGCTCGAAATCCACGCCCTCCGGAGCAGGTTTGTTGTCTATAGGCTCGCCCAGTACGTTAAATATGCGGCCCAGGGTCTTTTCACCCACAGGCACGCTGATGGGCGCTCCCGTGGCCAGGGCCTCCATACCCCGCACCAGACCATCGGTGGTGTCCATGGCTATGCAGCGCACCGTATCATCCCCCAGATGCTGGGAAACCTCCACAGTCAGCACGCCGCCATCGGCCTTGGGTATGCGTATCGCCTCATTGATGCCGGGCAATTGTCCGCTGGGGAAGCGGATGTCCAAAACCGCACCGATAATCTGGGTAATACTGCCTTTGTTTAATTCTGGCATCGTGTGTTCTCCTATGTTTACTACTGGTCCAACAGCCTAAGAAATGGCCTCCGCGCCAGCTATGATCTCTGTCAGCTCCTGAGTAATGGAACTCTGCCTTGCGCGGTTGTATTTCAGGGTCAAATCCTCTATCATTTCTGCGGCATTGTTGGTGGCTGAATCCATGGCCTGCATTCTGGCGCCGTTTTCACTGGCCACGGCCTCCTTGAGCGCGCCGTAGATCAAGCTGCTGATGTACTTGGGTATTATCATGCCCAAGGCCTCTTCTTCCACCGGCTCAAAATTCATCAAAGCCTGGGGCGCCGTCTGCTCCTGATTGCCTGCCACTTCCTCTACAGGCAGGAGCTTCATCAGCGTAGGCACATGGCTTACCGTATTCTTGAATGCGGTAAAAGCCAAATAGATCTCCCCGAACTCCCCTTTGGCAAAATCTTCCAGCAGACGCCTGCCCAGCGCATTGGCGCCCTGGTAGGTGGGGGCTTCCATCAGTCCATCCGCCTCCAGCACCACCTTGTATCCCTCCTTGGCCAGCGCATCCCGCCCCTTGGAACCCACGCCGTAAATCAGCATATCCTCCTTGGAGGCCAGGCCGCTGCGGCTGACCAATTTGACTATATTGGAATTGTATCCGCCGGCCAGCCCCCGGTTGCCCGTCAGGACTATGACCGCTTTTTTGCCATTGGAACCGCCCCTCAGATAGGGGTGGTCCGTATTTTTGAGCCTGCCTAACATCTCTCCCACCGTGGCATACATACAGCCAAAGTAGGATTTGGACCTCTCCGCTTCGCTTCTGGCCCTTTGCAATTTTACGGTGGAAACCAGCTTCATGGCCTTGGTAATCTGCTGGGTGCTTTGAATACTTCCTCTGCGCCTTTTGATATCACGCATGGATGCCATACTCGTTCCTCCCGCTACTTCCAGCTCTTCTTAAATTCCACAATGGCTTCCTTAAGCTTCTGCTCCAATGCGTCATCCAGTATCTTTTTCTCGGCTATCTCCAGAGGCAGATTGGGATACTTGGTATCCACAAAGGCAAACAATTCCTTCTCAAACCTGGCCACATCCTCCACAGCCACATCCAGCAAATACTTATTGGTCACAGCATAGATGATCATAACCTGATACTGCACAGGCATGGGCTGGTACTGGGGCTGCTTGAGTACCGCGCGTATGCGTTCGCCCTGAGCCAGCTTCTCCTTGGTGTCCTCGTCCAGCTCGGAGCCGAACTGGGCAAAGGCCGCCAGCTCTCTGTATTGGGCCAGCTCCACACGGATGGGAGCGGCGATCTTGCGCATGGCCTTGATCTGTGCCGATCCTCCCACTCGGGATACGGACAGGCCTGCATTGACAGCAGGACGGAAGCCGGAGTTGAACATCTCCGTTTCCAGATAAATCTGGCCATCGGTGATGGAGATTACATTGGTAGGTATATAGGCGGAAACATCGCCGGCCTGGGTTTCGATCACAGGCAGGGCAGTCAGAGATCCTCCGCCGTACTCCTCGCTCATGCGGGCAGCCCTCTCCAGCAGCCTGGAATGGAGATAGAATACATCTCCGGGATAAGCCTCACGGCCGGGCGGACGGCGCAACAGCAGGGAGAGGGTGCGGTAGGCTGTGGCATGCTTACTCAGATCGTCATAGACCACCAGCACATCCTCGCCGTTTTCCATCCACTCCTCGCCCATGGCGCAGCCGGCATAAGGGGCTATATATTGCAGGGGGGCCAGATCCGAGGCAGTGGATACCACGATGGTGGTATGCTCCATGGCGCCGAACTCCTCCAGGGTCTTTACGATATTGGCTACGGTGGAGGCCTTTTGGCCTATGGCCACGTAGATGCACTTCACGCCCTGGCCCTTTTGGTTGATAATGGTATCTATGGCTATGGCCGTCTTACCGGTCTGCCTGTCGCCTATGATCAGCTCACGCTGCCCCCGGCCTATAGGTACCATAGAGTCTATGGCCTTAATACCCGTCTGCAAGGGCGTATCCACGCTCTTGCGGGTGATAACGCCGCTGGCCACCTTTTCTATCTTGCGGTATTTGTCCGTCTGGATGGGACCCTTGCCGTCCACAGGCTGGCCCAGGGCGTTGACTACACGGCCCAGCAGGGCATCGCCTACAGGCACCTCCACCACCCTTCCGGTGGATTTGACCGTATCCCCCTCGTTGATATTCTTGTGGCTGCCCAGCAGAACAGCACCCACATTGTCCTCCTCCAGGTTTAGCACCATGCCGTAGACATCACCGGGAAATTCCAGCAACTCCCCCTGCATAGCCTTCTCCAAACCATGGACCCGGGCAATACCGTCCGCCACCTGGATGACCGTGCCCACATCTGACACCTCCAGGGTGGCCGCATACCGCTTGATCTGTTCTTGTATCACAGAACTGATTTCTTCCGGTCGTAAATTCATGATTTTGCAGCACCTTTCTCAATGGTTTACAAGGGATACGCCCTAGCGGGCCATACCCAATTGGATTTGCAATAACTGTTTGGTCAAACCCGCCAGTTGGGATTTGATGCTATTGTCCACAACCCTATCTTTGATGCGGATGACCATGCCTCCTATCAGGCTCTCATCCTCTGTATAATGCATTTCCATGCGGGTGTAGCCGCCGGTGGCCAAAAGTTTCTTTTCCACTGCCTCCCTCTGCTCAGGCCGCAGGGGCAAGGCCGTAGACACATAGGCCACGCCTATGCCCATGGCCTCCTTGACCCTGCCGCCGAAGTATTCCAAAACGGCGGCCAGATGCCTGTACCTGTCCTTAGCCAGCATAACCGTCAGCAGGCCCAACAACTCCGGACCAACCACGCCTTGCAGAGATTTTTGGACCACGTCTTGCTTGTCTTGCTTGGGAATACCCGGATGGCCAAGCAGCTTGTCCAACTCCGGATGCTGTTCCAGCACTTCCAAGAGCCGGGAGGCCTCCTCCCAGACGGCTTCCTGGCGGCCGGCCTGCGCAGCCTGGGCAAATAGGGCATCCCCATAGGTTTTTGCCACTATTTTTGCCATGTACCCTCACCCAATTCCCTCAACGTTTCCTCTATAAGAGCATCCTGCGCCTGGGCATCCAGAGAGCTTTTCACCAAGCGGCCCGCCAACAGGCTGGCCACCTGCACCATCTCCTTCTTGACCTCATCCGCCAGACGGCTCTTCTCCAAAGCCGCCTCCCTGCGGGCGTTTTCCACTATCCTCGCCGCTTCCTCCTTGGCCTGGGCCAGTATGCGGCCCTCATTCTCCAGAGCCGTGCTCCTGGCCTTAGCCAATATGCCTTCCGCTTCTTTGTCCGCCTGCGCCAGCCTCTCCTCATACTCCTTGCGAAGCTTGGACGCCTTGTCCATATCGCTCTGGGTCTGGCCAAGCTGCTCCCTGATCCTGTCCTTCCTGGCCTGTAGCATGGCCCTGGCCGGGTTGAACAGAAGGTAGCTCAATATAAGGAAGAGGGCAAAGACGGCGATAATGCTCAGAACAGAGTCGGCTGCCAGCTGCCAATCCAGGTCAAACAACCTTGACATACTTTCGCCACCTGTTAATTGTATCATCCTCTGTCTCCTTTCCTATTTGCAACGCTAGTGCGCGCCAAGCCTTAGGGCAGCAGAGGCTTAACAAAGAGCAGCAACATGGCTATCAAAAGGCCGTACAGACCAGTGGTCTCGGCAACGGCCTGACCCAAAAGCATGGTGGAAGTGATATCCGACTTGGCGCCGGGATTCCTGCCCACGGCTGCGGCTGCATGGCCGGCAGCAATACCCTGACCAACGCCGGGGCCTATACCGGCAATTACAGCCAGACCTGCGCCTATTGCAGAACATCCCAAGATAAAATTCTCATTGAAATCCATAAAAGTACCCTCCTTGTCAATGTGTGCTTATTCACCTATAGCATTCGTGATATAAGTCATGGTCAACATACAGAAAACATAAGTTTGTATTGCTCCAGAGAACAGGTCAAAATAGATATGCAATACGGCAGGCCACAGTGTAGCCACCCAACTGAGCAGTCCATACACCAGCGCCATCATTACCGTGCCGGACAGGATATTGGCAAACAGACGCAAGGAAATGGATATGGGCACTGCCACCTCTCCTATCAAGTTGATAGGCATCCAGATAGGCAACCAAGGGGGCAGGGGGGAACACATACCCGCCCAAATTTCCTTGATCTTCTGGTATTTGAACTTGTTGATATTGATCAGAGCAAAGGTCAACAAGCCCAAGGGCAGGGTCACGCCGTAATCCGCCGTAGGCGGGCGTATCCCCAGCAAGCCCGAGATATTGGAAAAAAGTATAAAGATGAATATGGTCCCTATATAGTTATAGAAACCGGGTGCGTGCTTGCCCATGACCCCGTCAACCATACCATCCAACTTTTCCACCAAAAGCTCCACTGCATTTTGCAGCCCCTCCGGCACTTCCCCGGCGCGTTTCATCGCCCGGTTGGCCAAGAGCGCAAATCCCGTCAATATCAGCAACACCATCAGTATGCTGACATGGGTAGTGGTAATCCATACTTCATGGCCGAAAAAGGAATACTTAAACAGGCCATGAATCATAAAATCCACATCGGCGCTCAAAAGAACTTTTGACGCCATACTTCCATCACCTCCTTTGCGTTCACGACATATCCCCCTCCATGGGCGATAGGGGGCGCTCCTCCTCGTGAAATACTTTGTTGCAACATCTATGAGTAAGCGGCTGTATAAGAGCCGTTACCTTCAAACCCATATAGGCCAGAAATATAGCCAAAAAGTACAGCAGGCCGGTGTACGCGCTGTAGATCAGGACCAACAGCAGGGCCAGATTGCGCAGGAGAAAACCTGTGAACACCTTGCGCCCCGCATCCATGCCCATATCCAAGGCCTTATCCAAAGTCCGCGCCATATGCCAGCTCGACAGCATGGCCAGAACGCAACCCAGCGCCAGGCTCAAGGCGTATTTGCCCTTATCCGGCACGAACCACAGGCCGGCCAACAGGCAACACAGCGCCCAAACCAAAATTCCCGCCCACATCTCCAGCAAGGTTCGGTTTGCGCGCATCCACTCAGCCATTATGCCCCATCTCCTCATCAGCAGCCCATCCGGTGTCTGAATTGCCGGATGCCGGCTTTTCAGCCCTGCGGCCCGCCCCAGGCCGGCCGCCTATGCCCATGGCCGTGCGGTATATATTGCGCCCGCCGCCCAAAGCCCCCAAGAAAAAAAATATGACTACAAAAAAAGAGGTTCCAAGCTTCCGGTCCAACCAAATACCTGCGGCTGTCATCATGGCGATGGGCACCAGCATGGCAAGTCCAAACTGGGTCACCTGCACCAGGGCTTGGAATACACTTTTGTCGTAGCCTTTTTTCCTTTTCATGAATAAGATGTCCTTATCCCCCAACCCTCTCTACATTTCGATTATATCCAATCCCCCGGGGATTGTCCAGCCAAAGCGGCAAAATGCCGACTTTTTCTAAAATTTCTCCAAAATCTCCCCCTGGGCTTTGGACAAAGACGGCCGGAGGCGCTAGAGTAGGTTTCAACACAGAACAATTCAGGCACTAACCCGCCCCGCCGGGGCAAGGAGGCGCAAATGGCCATACAGACTCTCTACCGCAGCCGCATCATCCCCCAGGAAACCGTAAGGCTAAAGGACGATGTCATCGTTTTCCAAGATGAAAATCTGCTCATCACCAGCTGGCAGACACTAAAGCCCAAGCTGGCCTTTCACCATGGCGCCTCCTGCTACTTCCTGCGGGACGGACTCAAGGTCAGCAAGTTCTACCGGGAGGACGGCAGCCTCCTCTATTGGTACTGCGATATAGTAGAATACCAGGACGGTCCTGAGGCCGGCTCTCTGGTAGCGCTGGATCTGCTGGCCGATGTGGTCATCTATCCTGACGGCCGGGTGCAGGTGGCGGATCTGGAGGAAATCTCCACCGCCTTTGAGCGGGGACTGATCAGCCCCTCCCAGCTCTGCACCTGCCTGCGTCGGCTGGACAGGCTGCTCAATATGATCTACCAGGACAAATTTGACCGCTTCCAGGCCCCGCTGGAGAGCCTGGGCTTGTGAGCTTTGGATAAATAGCCTGGACAGATAAGCCTGGGATTGTCGGCTTGGGATGATGGGGCTGTCGCACTAACTAAGTTAGCGCTATGCCCTTTTTTCTTTACACAAAGTTAAGGGGGTGTTGCAGTAACGTTTTTAATCATTACTGCGACAGCCCCATCATCCTGCTTCTGCCGGAAAAGCCTCCGAAACTCAATAAAAGACGTGGCCGCCTATGACTATGCCGGTCAAACCCTCTATGGGAGTGCGGAAAAACACGCAATTGCCCACATTGCTCACGCCGGTCATAGCCTCGTCTGCCGCCCTATAGCAGGCCGCCGTGGCCTTGTCTGCCGCAAGGGCCAGCTCCAAGCGGCCGCTGGCTACCGGAGAGAATTGACGGTTTTGGTATATAACTCCCACCACCGTATCCGGAAAGGCGCCGGAGAGCACCCGGTTGATCACCACCGCGCCCACGGCCAGCTGTCCCTCATAGGGCTGGTTGCCCGCCTCACAGTAAATAATATTGGCCAGCAGCTTCCTATCCCCCTCGGCAAAGCTGACCTGGCTGATATCCCTCCACACGCCCCTGGCCGCCTCCTTGGACTTGGCCAGCTCCTCCGCCAGCCTCTTCTTTAACAGCTGCAAATCCTCTTCCTGCTTGCGGATCTGCTCCTCGTAGGCCAGTGCCTCCCTCTCTTTTTCCTCTATCTCATCCTGATATAATTGTATATTTCCTGCCGTCTTTTGCACCAGACTGTTGACCTTCTCCTGCTCCGTCTTTGCGTTCTGCGCCAGGGCCTGGAGATGGGCCTCCTCCTGGGCCAGCTGGCTCTCCTTGGCCTCCACGTCGGCCCTGGCCTGGGCAAAGGCATCCAGCATCCTGCGGTCAAAGGCCGCCAGGCTCTCAAAAAATTCCGCCCTGTTGAGAAAATCCCCCAGCCCTGCCAGACCAAAAAAAGCCTCCAGATATTGGTTGCTGCTGTTTTCATACATATACTGTATGCGCTTTTTCATGGCGGCATATTGCCTGGCCTCTTCGGCCTGGGCCGCCAGCAGTTCCTCCTGGGTGCGGCTGATCTCCGCCCTTTTGACCACTATATCCGCCTCCAGCGCCTCCAGCCTGCCCACCACCTCCTCCAGTTGGCCGTGAAGGCGGTTCAGCTCTCCTTGCAGGCCTGTCTGGGTAGAGCGCAGACCGGCCAGGTTCTCCTGAGCCTCCTCCAGCTCACCCGCCAGCCTGCCCCTCTCCTCCTCCGCCTCCTGGATCTGCTCCCGGATGGCGCTGGCCGCCCGGACCGGCAGAGGCAAAACAAGCCCCAGGCCAAAAAAAAGAAAAAGACAAGCCAGGACGGCTCCCAAGAACCGCCCCAACCCGCCTGTTTTTCTAGAGCAATTATTCACAACCTCACCAAAGGCACTTACCTCTGCCATCTTCACCCTGCCCGCAGCCCGGCCCTCTCAAAGCTCCAGTTTTACCACCCGGCCGCTGGGCCGGTAGTGTATCAGCTCAACGCCCGCGGCGTTCAGCATGCGCTTGGAGGCCGTATTTCCCTCCGTTCCATCATATTTGTCCGATTCATACACTATGCGACGTATGCCGGCCTGGATAATGGCCTTGGCACATTCCTGGCAGGGGAAGAGAGATACATAGAGTATGGACCCCTCTAAAGACCCTCCCCGGTAATTTAATATGGCGTTCAATTCGCTGTGGGTGACATAGGCGTACTTGCTCTCCAGCAGTCCCCCCTCCTTGCCCCAGGGGAACTCCTCGTCCGAACAGCCCCAGGGAAAGCCATTGTACCCCAGGGATAGGATTTTGTTATCCCTGCTCACTATGCAGGCCCCCACCTGGGTCACCGGATCCTTGGAACGCATGGCCGCCAATTTGGCTATGCCCATAAAGTACTCATCCCAGCCCAGATAATCTTCCCTTTTCCCCCCCATATGCGCTCCTACTTGGTGCCGAAAATTCTGTCGCCGGCATCCCCCAGACCCGGCACTATATATCCGTGGGAGTTCAGCTTCTCATCCAGCGCGCCTATATAGATATCCACATCAGGATGGGCGGCTCGCATCTTGGCCACGCCCTCCGGAGCGGCGATAATGCACATAAAATGGATATGCCGGCAGCCCTTGTCCTTGAGCATCTGTATGGCCGCCACGCTGCTGCCGCCGGTGGCCAGCATGGGATCCACCACAAAGACCTCCCTCTCTGCGGAATCCTCAGGCAGCTTGCAGTAATATTCCACGGGGTTGAGGGTTTCCGGATCCCTGTACAGGCCTATATGGCCTATCTTGGCCGCCGGTATCATTTGCAGCATGCCGTCCACCATGCCCAAGCCTGCCCGCAAAATGGGCACTATGGCCATCTTCTTGCCCTTCAGCTCCTTGGCCAGCGCCTTGCATATGGGGGTTTCCACCTCCACATCCACCAGGGGAAGATCCCGGGTGGCCTCATAGCAGATCAGCATGGCTATCTCGCTGATGGTCTGGCGGAAATCCTTGGTTCCGGTTTCCTTTTTCCTTATCAACCCTATCTTATGCTGAATAAGGGGATGGTCCATCACAATGACTTTTGACATGGTTTACCTCCATTTGATCTATGCCTTTTGTCTATGCCTTTGGGTCAATATCCTCTTGATTATAAAGCCTGCTTCTCCAGCTTGCCCACCCGGCGGGCATGCCTCTCCTCCCGGCAAAACTCCGTTTCCAGGAACAAATCCACTATTTCCAGAGCCATTTGCTCTCCCACCACTCCGGCGCCCAGCGCCAGCATATTGGCATCGTTGTGCAATTTGGTCATCTTGGCCTGGTATCCGCTGGTGCAAAGAGCGCAGCGGATGCCCTCCACCTTATTGGCTGCTATGCTGATGCCTATGCCTGTAGTGCAGATCACTATGCCATAGCGGCATACGCCCTGAGCCACCAGCTCTGCCGCTGCCTGCCCAAAATCCGGATAATCGCAGGAGTCCAGGCTGTGGCAGCCCACATCCCGTATTGCGCGGCCCTTTTGCTCCAAATGGCTTATGATGGCCTGTTTGAGTCCAAAACCTCCGTGATCGCTGCCTATGGCTATCATCCGTCCTCCTTTGCCCAGGGCCAAGCCCCTCTAGACATACACCAGATCTCCTCCCGATGCGCGGCGAAATCTATCCCCCAGCGCGCCCTGCATATCCTCCTGCCAGAGCCAGGCGGCAAAAATCCAGTCCGCGCCCGCCTGATCACAGCTTCGCAGGTGGGCGTACAGGCGCCTGCCGGCCTCACCGGAATCTGACACCGGCCCCATATCCAGGAGTATATCCGCCTGATAAGCCGCCAAATCCTCTGTGGGCGCCAATATGGCCACACGCTGACCCTCACCGCGCAGCCTGTCCGCCTCCGCCTGTATATAGGCCGCCACGGCCAGAGCCCGGCCGCATACCAGCCGCATACGCCCCCGAGGCGCATAATGCCTGTACTTCATGCCCGGCGCCCTGGGTTTTCCCTGCTCCAGACCGGTGTCCAGCGCCAGAACCCGACCCAGGGTACGCTCCAGTTCCCGCCTGTCCAGGGAACCGGCGCGCAGCAGCAGGGGAGTAGCCCCGCTCATATCCACCACGGCGGATTCCAGCCCCAAATCACAGGCATGGCCGCCGTCCAGCACCATATCTATTCGCCCCTGCATATCCTCCCACACATGGGCAGCCCGGGTGGGGCTGGGCCTGCCGGAGCGGTTGGCGCTGGGCGCGGCCACATACCCCCCTGCCCGGGAGATAAACTCCCTGGCCAGGGCCAGGCCGGGCAGCCGCACAGCCACTGTGTCCAGGCCGCCTGTGGTGGCCGAGGGCACCCGTCCGCTCTTGGGAAACACCAAGGTCAGAGGTCCCGGCCAAAACCGCTCTATCAGGGGAGCGGCCACAGCCATGGCCCGGCTGCCCCTCTCCCCCTCCTCCACCAGCAGCGGCAGATCCTCCAGCCTGGAGATATGCACAATCAGGGGATTGTCCGAGGGCCTGCCCTTGGCCTCGTATATTTTTTTGGCCGCATCCGGAGAGAGCGCATCCCCTCCCAGGCCATATACCGTTTCTGTAGGAAAAGCCACCAGGCCTCCCTGCCGCAGCAAGGCGCCGGCGGCCTCCAGCAGAGTCTCCCTATCCCGGGCATCCGGCCCAACATATTCCATGCGTGTTTTCATCATTTCATTATATCATGCCCAGACCCAGCCAGGCAAGACGGAGGCTTGGGGCGGGCGGAGGCGAGGTCTAATTCGCTTTCCAGTTTTTTCTAAACGGCTAAGCGTTCATCTTCAGTCCTCATCCCCCAGACCAGCCTCCCATACAGCCTCCTGCACGCAGCGCACGCATCCCTCCAGATCCCTCTCTATCTGCCTTCCCCAGAAGCGCAGCACCCTCCATCCCAAAAAGCCCAACTGCCTCTCCACCTCCCCATCCCTTTGACGGTTGCGGCATATCTTGGCAGTCCAATACGCCGCCCGGCTGCCCCTGGCAAGGCGTTCCTGCAACTCCTCCCAATCTTTACCATGGAAGAACTCGCTATCGCAAAATATAGCTATACGGTAGCGGTGCAGGGCCAGATCCGGGCTGCCCGGCAGGCTTTTGTCATTCTTTTTGTAACGCAGACCCAGACTCCACAGAGCCTTTTGCAATCTCTTCTCTATGGAGCTGCCCTTGCTCTTGATCCTGCGCATACAACGGCTGCGCTGCCGGGGTGTAAGCCTGTCCATATTCCCCCTCTCACCGGCCTTGCCCGCCGGGGCCAATCTTGATATACTTATTTTAATTATACCATGCCCGGACCGTCTGTGGCATACGGCCTGGCACGAGGAGGGGGAGATGAACCTGTTTTTTCTGGAGCATTTGATAGACTGGGTATTGATACTGGTCATACCGGCCATAGAGCTCATGGGCATATTTATCGTCTGCTGGAGCGCATTAAAAGCCTTTTGGAATTATCTCCACTGCCAGCTCTTACGCAGCTGCCGGCAGAGCAATTTCAAAATTGACCTGGCCAACGGCCTGGCCACGGCCCTGGAGTTTAAGATGGCATCGGAGATTCTAAAGACTGTCATAGTCCGGGATCAGTCCGAACTGATTATACTGGGCGCCGTCATTGTACTGCGCGCCATACTCAGCTTTCTTATACACTTTGAAATCAAGGCCCACAAACAGGAGTGTTCCGAGCCTCCGGCCTAGCGGGGATGTTCGGCCAGATATCGCTCTATACCCTTTACCATACCCTCCACCATGGCCGCCTGGTACTGGGCCGTGGCCAGCAGCGCATCCTCCTGGGCATTGGACATATACCCCATCTCCACTATCGTCACAGGCACCTGGCTCCAATTGATGCCGCTCATCGTGTCTGTTTCCCACAGCCTGTCCTTCTCACAACCCGTGGCCGCCAAAATCTCCTCCAGCACAGCCTCCGAAAGGGCGCGGCTGCGCTGGTACAGATGCCCGTTATAGGGATTGTCCGCTGTCTGACATATGGTCATAGCCCCTTTTTTGTCCGGATCCGCCGATCCATTGGCATGTATGCGCAAAAAGGCATCCGCCCCAGCTTCATTGGCTATAGCCGCCCTCTGGGCATTGCTGATATCCACATCGTGGCCGGATCGCACCTGCACCACCCTATATCCCCTGGCCAGCAATTCCTCCTCCAGAGCCAGCGCCACCTGCAAATTCAACTCATACTCGTAGAGGCCGCTGGCCACACCCTTGGTTCCACCGGTCACCTTGGCCTTGGTGGCCGCCGCCCCTGGGCCTATGGGCTCCTGACCGCTGTTTCCCTTTCTCTGGTGGCCGGCATCTATAACTATGCAATACTGTGCGTTTTCCTCCTTGTAGACGACTCCGGAGCCTCCTGACGGCGTTTCTGACACCTGGGCAGCGCCGACTTCTCCATCCTCTATCGACTGAGAACTCTCCGCCCTTGGCTCGGCCTTGCTTGCCAAGCCTTGGGCATCCTCCACAACCGTCAGCGCTGCCGCCCCGGGCTCCATGGCCTGCTCCAGCCTGCCGTCCATCGCCTCCAGCCTCTTCCTACTCCCCCAGCCCGCATCTACCTCTTCCAAGGCCTGTCTAACATTAACAGCCCTGGCCCCGCCATCCTCCACCCGGCCGGCACCTTGACAGGCTGTCAACAGGCACAATAGCGCTATCCACAATTTCCACACTGGCTCTTGTACTCCCTGGGGCATCCGGACCCCTCTATCGAAAAAATGGCATCGCCCCCAGGACAATGCCATTTCCACCTCTCATATACAATCTTCCAGACTTAGTTGCCGCTTTTCCAAAGGCCGTGCAGATTGCAATACTCATATGCCGCCACAGGCGCATCCCCCTCAGCCAGTGCAAATACCGCCTCCGGAACCTCTCCGGGATTGAGATTGGCCAGCTGAAATCCCTTCTTGGTTTTCAGCGCCACAAAACCTATATAATGCTCTTCCAGCATGGGATGTGCCACGCTGCCCACGGACACCTTTACCAGATTGCCCTCCTGGGAAATCACAGGCACATGCTTCTCCTGGGCACCGTCCGTAGTGCCAGGCACCAGCTCCTGCATCTTTTCCCCGCAACAGACGGCGGCCACACCCTTGTCCTCTACATACAGCAGTATGTTCTTGCAGTGATTGCATTTGACAAATTTCATATCTTCCTCCTTGTTCGCACTACAGCGTCAAACTGGGCGGCGCATACGCCCTGGCCTTCAACTCCGCATCCAGCAGATACAAGCCCTTGGCATCATGGCCAAAAAGCTCCATCTTGGTCAACAGATCCGAGGCGTTCTTCTCCTCCTCGCCCTGCTCCTTGACAAACCAGTCCAAAAATTGTGTAGTGCGGAAGTCCTTGACCTGACTGGCCTCATGGTAAATATTGTGTATGGAGGCCGTCACATACTTCTCATGCTCCAACGCCAGGCGCAGTCCGTCCTGCAAATTCTCCAACTTGGCATCCGGAGCGGCTATGGCCTTCAACTGCACCTTTTGGTTGTTCTCCTGGAGATAATGGTAGAAGAGCATGGCATGATCCTTTTCCTCCCTGGCCTGCACCTCGTACCAGTGGGCAAATCCGTCCAAGCCCTTGTCCGCATAATAATTTGATATTTCCAAATACAGATATGAGGAATAAAATTCCTTATTCACCTGTTCCTGCAATAATTCTATCACTTTCGTTTCCATAGGCAAGCCACCTCCCTTTCCTTTAGCCCATTGCTCTGGCCTGCTTTTTATTTTAGCGCATTCCCCATCCCAAGGCTATCCCTGTTTTAGGAATTTTTCCTATTATTCTCCAGTTTTTTCAGACCTTTACACTCGCCTAGCCCCCTATCCCCCCGCAGCCAAGCCCAACCCATGCCCATCAACACACAAACTGTAGCGGCATTTAGGCTTTGCTGAAAGCTGACAGCATTGTTCCACTGGTAAGCCGCCATAGACAACAGAGCTATGCCGCAGCCATGACGGCCGGCCAAGCTTCCACGCCATAAGCCTGCCGTCAGCACTCCCCAGAGCAAACCATGGGCCAGCAGGCCGGCCAAGCCCAGGTTGACCAGTATGCTCAGCCATTCATTGTGGGCATTAGACAGCACCGCCTGGCCAAAATGCGCTTGCAGCAGCGCCTGCAGCTCACTGCCACCCCGCTCATACAGCCAGAAGCCCATGCAATCCGGACCTACGCCCCAGAGTCGTTTTCCCCAATCTCCCTGCCAGAAAATATGGGCGCCGGCCAGCCAGGTCATGCCCCTCTTGCTGCCCCAGTCCAAGCCAAAGCCCAGGGGCTCCCACCAGGGCGCCGGCGAGAAGCCGTATCGTCCAAAGCTGGTCAAGGCCAATGCCCAGACACCCAAGGCCAAAATGCCAGTCAAGGCCAGCAGCTTCAGGCCCAGATGCCCGTCTCTAGGCGCATATCTGCGCCTGCCCAGCGCAAAAGCCCCAGCGGACAGCAGGACAAACACGGCTCCAGGACCGGGCCGGCACAGGGCCAGCAGGATTTGTTCCCTATAGGTCAGAGCCTGGGGAAAGGCCCAGATCAGCATCCACAGCCCCGCCAAAACAGCCGCCGTCAAGGCCCAAATGCGCCCCAGGCCGGCCAGACCCTCATCCAAACGTCCGTCCAGGCTCAGCAAGAACAAGACTAGGTTCATGCCTCCATAGGCCAAAAGCGCGCTGCTGCTGCCCTGGGTGAACAGACTGACTAACAGCAGGGCCGAATAGATCCAGCCAAAGCCCTTCCAGAACCTCCCCCGCCGCCCCAGCAGGGCGGACCAGCCCCCGGGCAGCCACAGCGCATATAAGCCCAGACCGCAGGCTAGCCCCAGATAGGCGCAGTACCAGTTGATATTTCCCACTGTAGAGATAAAATCCGGCTTGCGCCACTCCATATCCAGGCAGTAGATGCCAAATCTGTCCAGAATGCCTAGCGCCGCCACGACAAGAGAGGTCCCCGCCATTGCCAGCCAGGGCCATGGCCGGGGCTTCCAGAAGCAGGCCAACAGCACCATGCCCACCAACAGGCCCCATTGGGCAAAGGCTCCCATGTACCAACCTTCCTTGCCCCAAAATCCCCGCAGGCCAAATTCCGATGTCCACAGGGAGATGCCCACAGCCAGGGCGAAGACTGCCGCAGCAGCCGGCGCCATCAGGCCCAGCCCGGTCCAGTCCCTGCCCAGAGGGCCTATCGGATGACCTGAAGCGCCTCCTATCCGCCCCTCTCTTTGCCGGACCTGTCGATCTCCGCCCTGTACCAGCCCGCCCAATGCCCACAGGGCCAAAAGCAGAGCCGCCGCCCCTCCCAGCCCCAGGGAGGTGTACCGGAGGAACATGGCCTTATCCGTGCCTATACGCCCAAATCCTTGGGTAAAATACAGCGGCTGCACCGCCAATATGGCTGCAATATAGAGAGAAGCCAGGCCGTCCAGCACGCTTCTTGCCCAAAGCTGCACCCTCGCCCCGGCCTCAGACATCCTTTTACGCATTTTTCCATCCCTGGTTATTGACAAAAAAATTATCTTCGCCTACACTGGTTTTGGAGTTTTTTTGATACAGATTCTCCGGTCTTGCGCAATAGGCTCCCCGAACCGTGTCAGGTCGGGAACGAAGCAGCACTAAGGTGGACAGCCTATGTGCCGCAAGGGCGCCGGAGGGTCTGTATCAGGGAAACTCTCTTTTTATTCCGCCTGCTACTGCCTCTCCAGGTATTCCATATAAGATGCCACCATCCAAGCGATTTTCAGCAGCAGCGCCTCTTCAAAATTTCGCAGATCCAGTCCCGTCTGCTTCTGAATCCTCTCCAATCTGTACACAAGTGTATTGCGGTGCAGAAAGAGCTGTCTGGCGGTTTCCGACACGTTGAGATTATTGGCAAAGAAGGTCCCCACCGTATGCCGGCTTTCCTCGTCCAGCTCCAGACGGCCTCCAGGACCGAACAATTCCTCCATAAACATACGGCAGAGGTTGACGGGCAGTTGGTAAATCAGCCTGCCTATGCCCAAATCCCCATAGGAAAGACTGCTGCGCTCCCCATAAAATATGCGCCCCACCTCCAGTGCCATCTTGGCCTCTTTGTAGGAGCGGGATACATCCCGCAGCTCCTCCGCCGTTCCGCCGTAAGCCACCCTCACATTGGCCATCAATTCTGTATTGGCCATGCCCACTATGGTCTGGGCCAGCTGGGCTGGCTCCGCCTCCCGGCCCAGGGTCTTGACCAACAGGATCCTCCCCGCCTCTACCGCGGTAACGCAATCCGCGGCTCCGGCAAAAATGCCTTGGAGCAGCTCCTCCACCATGGCATCCATTTCTTTTTTCTCCGGCTCTATAACAAAGACCACCCGTGAGGCTTTTGGCGCTATGCCCAGCTTCTTGGCTCTGTTGTATACGTCCACGAGCAGAAAATTGTCCAGCAGCAAATTTTGATAAAAGTGGCTCTTGTCCAGCTTGTCCTTGCACACCTTCAGCAGCTGCTGCAACTGGCTGACGGCAATGCGCCCCACCATATACCCATCCTGGGAACCTCCCTGCACCGCCAGCATATAGGCCAGATCACCGCCCTCCGCCACCTTAAACAAATGGGTATCCCCCAGGGCCTGGCTGTCCGCCATGGAATGGGCAAAAGCGGCCAGCGTATCTCCTCCAGGCCCTTGCATATCCACTCCGGCCAGCGCCTCCCCCTCCGGGCCGTACAGGGCCAGGCCCATGCGGGTAATGGCCGCCAATTCCTCCAAAGCCGTTTGCAAAACTCCATTGGGTATCATCGCATCCACCTGTAATAAAAAACTGCCTCCGGCCATGGCCGAAGGCAGCCCTTTTCCTAGTTTGTGATTACCTTCTCGGTTTCCTTGTCGAATACATGGATCTTCTCCACATCCAAGGCAAATTTCACCACATCTCCAGGCCTTGCATTGGTGCGGGAGTCCACTCTGGCGGTCATGGGGAACACATCCAAATCGAAGTAGAGATATACCTCTGCGCCCAGCAGCTCGTACACCTTGATGGTGGTTTCAAAAACGCTGTTGGGAGAGGCCTCTATATACATCTGGGAGTCATACACATCCTCAGGGCGTATGCCAAAGGTTACGGTCTTGCCATCGTAGCCGCCGTCTATCAGCTTCTTGGACTTGGCGGGAGGCAGGCTGATCACATTGCCAGCCACCAGCAGGTTGGCCACATCCCCCTCAATCTTTACCTTGGCATCCAGGAAGTTCATCTGGGGAGAACCCATAAATCCGGCCACAAAGAGATTTTCCGGCCTCTCGTACAGGTTCTGGGGCGTATCCACCTGCTGCACTATGCCATCCTTCATAACTACGATGCGGGTACCCAGCGTCATGGCCTCGGTCTGGTCATGGGTTACATAGATGATGGTGGTACCCAGCCTCTGGTGCAATTTGGCTATCTCTATACGCATCTGCACGCGCAGCTTGGCATCCAGGTTGGAGAGAGGCTCGTCCATCAGGAATACCTTGGGCTCACGGACTATGGCGCGGCCCATGGCCACCCTCTGCCTCTGTCCGCCGGAGAGGGCCTTGGGCTTACGCTCCAGCAGGGCGCTCAAATCCAGTATCTTGGCGGCCTCCCTCACCCTCTTGTCTATCTCCTCCTTGGGCAGCTTGCGCAGCTTCAGACCAAAGGCCATATTGTCGTACACGGACATATGGGGATAGAGGGCGTAGTTCTGGAATACCATGGCTATATCCCTGTCCTTGGGCTCTACATCGTTCACCAGCTTGTCGCCTATGTACAGCTCTCCGGAAGAGATATCCTCCAGTCCGGCGATCATGCGCAGGGTGGTGGACTTACCGCAGCCCGAGGGGCCTACGAAAATAATAAACTCCTTATCCTCTATCTCCAGGTTGAAGTCCTTTACCGCCTCAAACCCGTTGGGATACACTTTGAAGATATTCTTTAATGACAAACTAGCCATAACGCATTGCTCCTTTCCCGCAGGTCTATGCCAAAATACTGCTTACCATTCAAGTATAATAAAAAACCCCCGCTCCGGCCATACGCCTCTTTCACAATTCTTTGCACCAATCTTGGTGATTTCGCCCAAATCGGGCATATCACCTTACCATACCCGGCAAACCCCACAAGGAAACATTCGCTTCTTCGTCAAATTCACCAAGGATGTCAAAACTAAACTAGTCCAACAAAGGCGAACCCCAAACGACGGCTACTGCCATATACCGGCCCAGCCAGGCTCAGGCTTCCTCCCCGCTTCTGTCCACGAAGATCCTCTCCCCGCCATCCTCCTCCGGCACAGAGCCGCCGCCTATACGCTCCTCCAGCCGCCGGAAAAGGCCATTATACAGTTTGGCAGAGGCATAAAAAGGCACAGAGATGCCAAACAGCAGTATGGCCGGAGCCATAATGGGCATATGGTACAGTATTACCCAGGGCAGTATATATACTGCCGCCATCAGCAGGGTCTTAAAGGGCTGCATGGCCCCCAGCAGAAAGCCATTTCTGATGGTAGCCCATATGCCGTTTTCAAAACGGGCCAGCACGGCAAACACATACATCCATGTCATGCCCCCAAGCAGGGCCACGGCCATCAAGGGCCAGCGCAGCCATGCGGCATTAGGTATCATCCCCTTTTGCAATATGACAAAATCCGCAACCAGCATGCCGAGGAAAACCAGGATTAACAGCCAAATGGCTGTGGCCTGGCGAAAATTCCGCGCAAAGGAGCGGAAGTACCCCTTGGTTATACTCCCCTCCTCCTCCCTGGCCATCTTTAGGCACATATAATGCAGAGCCGTCTGCGCCGCCCCGGCCGTCACTATGGGCAGGCTGCACAGCAGGGTCAGCACATTCAGCAACAGCAAATCCGCCATCCGGCTGAGGAATTGCATCAAAGGGCTGTCCAAGTCAAAGAAGCGCATGCAACTCTCCTTTCCGCCACAACCTCTCCATGGGCATGGTCTGCAAATGTCCCTGCCAGGCCGGCGGCCCTGTGGGAACGAACCCCAGACGGCGGTAAAAGCCCTGGGCCTCGGGTACGGCATATACGCTCATCCGGGCCTCATCCGCCTCCCTGCATATCCGCCCGGCCAGCCGCCACACCATCAGACGCCCCCAGCCCCTACCCCTGTGGGCTTCGGCCACAAAGAGCAGGGACAGATGACCGTCCGGCCTCTGGGCGGCGACGGCGGCCAGACTGCCCTCCCCATCCCGCAGAGCCAGGACATAGTATCTGCCCCCGGCAAAGGCCTGCCGCAGATCCCCGGAGGTCAGAAATTCCGCAAACTGCATTCTGGCTTCACGGCTATGACCTCGTCCGGCGCTTTTCAGATATACATCCCATACAAAGGTTATGATCTCCCTCCACTGGCCGGGAAGAGCCGGCCCCAGAGTCCATCCGGGGGGCAGTGCCGGCGCCCGGCCCTCCCCCTTGTCCGGCTTCATCCCAGATTCTCCTTAACAAATCACCGATCCCGGGGGCATGGGCTGCTCCGGTGCAACCAGGCAGAGATTGCCCTCCGCATCCTCGGCGCAGAGAAGCATACCCTCGGACCACAGACCGGCCATCTTTACCGGCTCCAGATTGGCCAGCACCATCACCCTCTTGCCCACCATCTCCTCCGGGCTGTAATACGCCTTGATTCCGGAGAGGATCTGCTTGGTCTTATCCCCTATGCGCACCTGGCTGCACAGCAGCTTTTTGGACTTTGGCACTTCCTTGCACTCCAATATCTCTCCTACCAGGAATTGCAGCTTGGCAAAATCTCCATAAGGTATAGAGGGCTTCGCCTCCACAGCCTGGGTTTTTTCCTCAGCCAAAGGGGCGACAGCCTCAGCCTGCTCCTGCTCTGCCGCCTCTGCCCCAGACAGACCCAGAATCTTCTCAGCCCTCTCCAATACAGCCTCCCTCTCCAGCCGGGCGAAGAGTATCTCTCCCTGCTCTGCCACCTTTCCGCCCTGGGCATAGAGGCCGAACTGTCCCAGCTGTCCGTATTCCCTGGGCGCATCTCCCAGCTGTTCCAATATCTTGGCAGCAGACCGGGGCATAAAGGGTTCCAGCAGATTGGCGCCTATGGCCACACATTCCACCAAATGATACAGTACAGTAGCCAGCCTGTCCTGTTTCTCCGGATCCTTGGCCAGTATCCAGGGCGTGGTTTCGTCTATATATTTGTTGCAGCGGCGGAACAGGCCCATTAGCAATTCCATGGCTTCCGCCACCTTGTAGGCATCCATCTTCTCCCGCATTTTATCGTACATCGAGGAAGCCATCTCCTCCAGCTCCCGGTCCAAAAGTGCCTCTTCCGGGCCGGCTGCGCCCGGATTCCGGACCGTGCCGCCGAAATATTTATTGCTCATGGCCACGGTGCGGCTGACCAGGTTGCCCAGCGTATTTGCCAGATCCCCATTGATACGCTCCACAGCCAGCTCCCATCCTATGCTGCCGTCATGGTCATAGGGCATCTCCCGCAGCACGCAGTAGCGTACGGGGTCAAGGCCAAATACATCCACCATCTGGTCTGCATAGATCACATTGCCCTTGGATTTGCTCATCTTGCCCTCGCCCTGCAGCAGCCAGGGATGGCCGAAAACGGTGGCGGGCAATTCTTGACCCAAGGCCATCAAAAAAATAGGCCAATAGATGGTATGAAAACGGACTATATCCTTACCTATCAGGTGCAAGTCCGCCGGCCACCACTGTCCATAGGCCGGCCCGTGCTGTCCCTCCGCATCAAATTCTATGCCTGTGATATAATTGGTCAGCGCGTCCAGCCAGACATATACCACATGGCCTGGCGCAAAGTCCACGGGTATGCCCCAGGTAAAGGAGGTACGGGAAACGCAGAGATCCTGCAAACCGGGCAGGAGAAAATTGTTCATCATCTCATTTTTGCGGGAGGGGGGCAGGATAAATTCCGGATGGCTCTCTATATGGGCAATCAACCTGTCCGCATACTTACTCATGGCAAAGAAATACGCCTCCTCCTTGGCCGGAGTCACCGGCCCGCCGCAGGAGGGGCAGCAGCCGTCTACCAGCTGGCCCTGGGTCCAGAAAGATTCACAGGGTGTACAGTACAGGCCTTCATACGCCCCCAGGTAGATATCCCCCTGATCATACAGCTTCTTAAATATCTTTTGCACCTGCTCCTTGTGGTAGGGATCTGTGGTCCGCATAAATTTGTCATAGGAAATGTCCAGCAGGTCGCACAAATCCCGCACCACCTTGGCCACACCGTCCACATAGGCCTGGGGGTCCTGGCCGGCTGCCCTGGCCTTCTCCTCTATCTTCTGCCCATGCTCGTCCGTACCCGTCTGAAAGAAAACGTCATATCCCTCCCGGCGCTTAAAGCGGGCTATGGCATCTGCCATAATCACCTCATAGCTGTTGCCTATATGGGGCTTGGCCGAGGTATAGGCTATAGCCGTTGTCATATAATATTTCTTTTTGTCCATATTCCGCCTCCTATAGGGATATTTGTCGCCTTATTCTCCACTTTCCAGTTTTTCCCGAAATTTTATCCGATAAATTCTATACAGGGAGTCCTCCACCCTCTCCAGGGATATGGTGCCCGCCTCTATAGCGCCCAGCACACCCTGATATGCCTTGGGAAAGTCCTCCGGACAAAGAAGCATATCACAGCCCGCTCTGATGGCCATGATGGCCGCCTCATCCGCCCCATAATACTGGGCGACCGCCTCCGCATCCAACTCCTGGGTGAGGATGACTCCCGCAAAACCCATCTCTTTTCGCAGCAGATCTGTAACCACCCTCTTGGACATGGAGGCCGGGGTATTGTCCCCGGCTATGGCCGGCACGGCTGCATGGCTGACCACCACCGCCTCAGCTCCGGCGGCTATGGCAGCCGCAAAGGGCAGGGCATCCGATGCCTGCCACTCCTCCAGAGTCTTGGACAGCAGGGGCCTCCCCCCCTCCTCAGCCGCATCCTCTGCCGCCGCCCCGGGAAACAGGCCTACAACGCTGCTAATACCCGACTCTTTCTGTCCCCGGATCTGGGCGGCCACCAGGGCTGACACCGTCTGAGGATCTGTGCCGTAGGCCCACTCTGCGGCAGAGAGTTCTGCCAGCGGGGCCAAATTCGCCCCCAGCCCCGCCTGCGCCATGGCCTCGCCTATGGCCTTGCCCCTGGCATAGGCCTCCTCCTCTGTGGCGGGCAGGGTTTGGGCCTCCAATAGCCCGGCCTTGACCAGCGCCGATCCCTGTATGCCATACTCCCTCATACCCAAAAACAGGGGGTACTTTGCATAGCTGTCCGTCTGGCTGAGCATGGTTTTCAGCTGCTCTGCTCCCTCCACCTGAGCCTTGTCATACAGCAGACCGCCGATGGCATGCTGGGCCAGCGCTTTTTGGGTCATCTCCCCGGCGCGGACCACACGGGAGGCCCCCACAAAGCTAGTGGGCTTTAACCAAAAAAGCCCGGCCACCTTTTCCTCTAAGGTCATGCCGGATATGATTTCGCCTATGACTGCATCTAACTGCTCTTCCGGGCTAGGGGAATCCTCTGTTTCCTCCGCCACCGTTTCCGGCGCAACAAGGCTCTCCTCCGGCAGCGCAGCCTGGCTCTGCTGCACGCTTTCCATAAAGGCCGTGGGCGGCGTACCAAGGTCGCATCCATTCAATTCATCGATTTTTTGGCTTACCCATCTCCTAAGAGAGAGATATGCGAAGACCCCCAGACCCAGCACTGCCAAAATGGCAAAAAGCAATATGCCCCGGGCAGCCCACTGGCTGGCCCGGCGCCTTTGCTTTCTCGCCTCCCTTTTCTGCTCCTCCTGCTCCCTCTCCTTTTCCTGTATTTCCATGGCTTATTGTCCTTCCCTTTGCTGTTTTTTGTCATAGACAAAGGCCAGGTAGCTATTCATAAATCCATCCAGCGCGCCGTCCAAAACGCCGCCGGCATTAGAGTCCTCCGCATTGGTTCTGTGGTCCTTGACCAGCGTATAAGGCTGCAAGACATAGGAGCGTATCTGATTGCCCCAGGCTATGTCCTTGACCTCGCCCCGAATATCAGACAATTTCTCTACATCCGCCTCTTTTTGCAGCAGATATAATTTGGCCTTGAGCATTTCCATGGCCTTGTCCTTATTCTGGAATTGGCTGCGCTCATTCTGGCATTGCACCACCGTGCCTGTGGGCAGGTGGGTAATGCGTATGGCCGAGGAGGTCTTATTGACATGCTGGCCGCCGGCGCCACTGCTCCTATAGGTATCTATGCGCAGATCCTTTTCGTCTATCTCTATGTCCGGACTCTCCGGCAGCTCTGGCATGACATCCAGGGACACAAAGGATGTCTGCCTCTTGCCCTGGGCATTAAAGGGCGAAATGCGCACCAGGCGGTGTACGCCCTTTTCCGATTGCAGGTATCCATAGGCATTGATGCCGTTGACCTGAAAGGTGACGGATTTGATACCCGCCTCCTCCCCATCCAGATAGTCCAGCACCTCTATGGAATACCCCTTTTTCTCTGCCCAGCGGGTATACATGCGGTAGAGCATAGAGCACCAGTCACAACTCTCCGTGCCGCCTGCACCGGCATTGAGCTTGAGTATGGCATTACAGGCATCGTATTCCCCTGAGAGCAGAGTGGATATGCGTATGGCCTCCAGTCCGGCCCCAAAGGCTGCCAGCTCCTGGCCTATCTCCTGGGCCAGGGAGGCATCCTGCTCCTCATAAGCCAGCTCCAGCAGAGCCAGAATATCCTCATAAGACTGCTCCAGAGAGCGAAAATTCTCCACGCCGTCCTTGAGATTTTTCAATTCTTTCATACGGCTATTGGCCAATTCCGGCTGATCCCAAAACCCCGGGTTCTCCATCTGCCGCTCCAGCTCCTGTATCCTTTGCTCCTTGATAGCCAAGCTAAAGTGAATCCCTTACCTTCGCCAACGGGCTTTCATAGGCCAGAGCCTGGCCCTTTAATCCATCCAATTCCACCAATTGCGCTTCACCTTCTTTCCTTGCCGGAGCCTCCTCCGGTTGCCAAGCCACTAAGCCCTGCCGCAGCATTGCTTATACTTCTTACCGCTTCCGCAGGGACAGAGCGCATTGCGCTGCACCTTGCCCTCCGCCTTTCTCACCGGCTTCTTGGCCAGCGTATCATCCTTGTTGGTGCCCGTCACCTTGGCCACCTGCTCCCTCTCCACCTTTTGCTCTATGCGTATATGGGTCAGAAGCCTTATAGTTTCCTCCTTAATATTATTGGTCATCTCCTCAAACATTTCATAGCCGTGCATCTTGTATTCCACCAGCGGATCCTTCTGCCCGTAAGCCTGCAAACCTATGCCCTGGCGCAGCTGCTCCATATCGTCTATGTGGTCCATCCACTTGCGGTCTATAACCTTGAGCAAAATGACCCTTTCTATTTCCCGTATGGTTTCCACGTCGGGAAATTCCGCCTCCTTGGCCTCATACAGCTTTACCGCCTCCTCCTTGAGCTGGTGCTTGAGCCGGTTCTTCCCGCCCTTTTCCACCCTATCAGCGCGTATGGGAGCCAGAGGTATGGTGGGCAGCAACAGAGAATTTAACTCCTTATAATCCCACTCTGCCAGATCCACATCCTCGTTGACAGTAATATCCACACAATTGTCCGTAATATCTGTCAACATCTTGTAAATTACATCCCGCATGCTCTCCCCCCTCAGCACGCGGTTGCGCTCCTCATAGATAATCTCCCTCTGCTCGCTCATCACCCTGTCATACTCCAGGAGGTTTTTTCGTATGCCAAAGTTGTTGTTCTCTATCTTTTTCTGGGCGTTTTCTATTGCATTGCTCAGGGTCTTATGCTCTATCTCCTGCCCCTCGGGTATGCCCAGCGCATTGAACATACCTATAAGCCTCTCCGATCCGAACAGGCGCATCAGCTCATCCTCCAGGGAGATATAAAATCTGGACTCCCCGGGATCCCCCTGACGGCCGCTTCGACCCCGCAGCTGATTGTCTATGCGGCGGGATTCATGCCTTTCCGTGCCTATGATCTTCAAGCCGCCCGCCGCCTTGGCCTGCTCATCTAATTTGATATCCGTACCCCGGCCGGCCATATTGGTGGCTATGGTGACAGCGCCGTGTATGCCGGCATCCGCCACGATCTCCGCCTCCATCTCATGGAATTTGGCGTTGAGCACCTTGTGGTTTATGCCCCTCTTGTCCAGCAAGCGGCTCAGCTCCTCACTGGCCTCTATGGTGATAGTGCCCACCAGTATGGGCTGCCCCCTGTCATGGGCCTCGGCCACAGCATCCACTATGGCGCCCAGCTTCTCCTTGCGGGTCTTGTACACAGCATCCTGCAAGTCCTTACGCACCACAGGCCTGTTGGTGGGTATCTCTATGACATCCATGCCATAGATCTCCCGAAATTCTTTCTCCTCCGTCAGCGCCGTGCCTGTCATGCCGGACTTCTTCTCAAACAGATTAAAAAAATTCTGGAAAGTAATGGAGGCCAGTGTCTTGCTCTCCCTCTTGACCTTCACCCTCTCTTTGGCCTCTATGGCCTGGTGCAGGCCGTCCGAGTAGCGCCGCCCGGGCATAATACGCCCGGTGAACTCATCCACTATCAGCACCTCGTCATCCTTGACCACATAATCCTGATCCCTAAACATCAGATTGTGGGCGCGCAATGCCAGGATGATAATATGCTGTATTTCCAAATTCTCCGTGTCGGCAAAATTGTCTATGTGGAAGAACTTCTCCACCTTTTCCACGCCGGCCTCGGTGAGGTTGATGACCTTGTCCTTTTCGTTGACGATAAAGTCCCCGCTCTCCTCCTGCACCACGCCCATGATGGCATCCATCTTGGACAATTCCTGCATATCCGCGCCCCTGGTCATCTGTCTGGCCAGCATATCGCACATCTGGTACAGAACAGTGGACTTACCGCTCTGGCCGGAGATGATCAGCGGCGTACGGGCCTCGTCTATCAGCACCGAGTCTACCTCGTCTATAATGGCATAATGCAGGCCCCGCAGCACCAGCTCCTCCTTGTAGATCACCATATTGTCCCGGAGATAATCAAAGCCCAGCTCATTGTTGGTGACATAGGTGATATCACAGGCATAGGCCTGCTTGCGTTCCTGGGGCGTCATACTGTTAAGAACCATACCCACCTTCAAGCCCAGAAATTCGTGTACCTGGCCCATCCACTCCGCATCCCTGTTGGCCAGATAGTCATTGACAGTAACAACATGCACGCCCCGGCCGGAGAGGGCGTTGAGATAGGCCGGCAGCGTAGACACCAATGTCTTTCCCTCACCGGTGCGCATCTCCGCTATCCGGCCTTGGTGCAATATAATGCCGCCTATCAGCTGCACCCGGTAATGCTCCATATTCAGCACACGCCTCGCAGCCTCCCGCACTGTGGCATAAGCCTCCGGCAGCAGAGAATCCAGGCTCTCCCCCTGGGCATGGCGGTTCTTGTACTCCTGGGTCTTATCTCTCAACTGCGCATCGCTCAAAGCCTCCATATCCGGCCTCAGGGACTCTATTTTGTCCACCAGAGGACGTATCCTCTGCAATTCCCTGGTGCTATGGGTGCCAAAAATTCTTTCCAGTAATTTCATCTCTTCCCCTATCTGCTCCGTCCACAACCGCAAGCCCATATTACAGGCATATATAAAGTACATTTTATCAGAAACAACGTCCGCTTTCAACAATTTGACTTTTTAAGAAAAATTTCATATAATGTTAAAAATTATAGGCTTTTTTCAAATTTCTCCTTACCAGAAAGAGAGCCGCCATGAAACGACTTTCCACTATGCAATTGATACCGGGCATGGTCATCGCCCAGGATGTCATAGGCTTTGACCAGTGCAGGGTGATGGACAAGGGCACTGTGTTGACCACGGCCTTGATCTCCAGGCTGGATTTGTACGGCATACAAACCGTCTATGTGGGCGACATAGGCCTGGCCGCCCCGCCAAAGGAAATACAGGCGGAGCAGTCCTATTATCAGAGAATACGGAACAGCCCCCAGTTCGGCGCCTTTAGGGCTAAATACGATGCGCAGCTGGAGGAATTTCGGCAGACCATGCACTTTTTGGCCAAAAAACATCTGGCGCTGGATTTGAAAAAATTGCTCAACCGCACTTTGGACATAGCCTCGGCGGCCAAGGGCCCCTTTGGCATGATAGATTTGCTCCAGAATATGCGGGAGTATGACGACTGCACCTTTGCCCACTCGCTGAATGTGGGCTTGATCTCCAATTGTCTGGCCAGGTGGCACCGCCTGCCGGAGGAGGACATAGAACTGGCAACGGCCTGCGGCCTCTTCCACGACATAGGCAAATTGCTCATGCCCCAGCAAATCCTCACCAAGCCCGATCTCCTCTCCAAGGATGAGTACGCAGTCATCCAAAACCATCCCCAGGAGGGATATGACCTGCTAAAATCCCACGGGGTTTCCGATCCGGTCTGCCAGGCCGCTCTCAAGCACCATGAAAGGTTGGACGGCAGTGGATATCCCTCGGGATTGACCGGCGGGGATATACCGCCCTTTGCCCGTCTGGTAGCCATAGCCGATGTCTACGATGCCATGACCGCCGCCAGGATCTACCGGCCGCCTCTCTGCCCGTTCCAGGCTGTAGAGCAGCTGGAAAAGGACGGCCTGGGCAAATTTGACGCCGGCTTTCTGATGACCTTTCTGTCCAACGTGGCCAATACCTATCTGCAAACCCACTGTCGCTTGAGCGATGGCACAGTGGGCCGCATTATCTATATCAACACCCACCATCTCTCCCGCCCTGTGGTACAATGTGGCAACACATACATAGACCTGGCCCAGCGGCGAGATCTCTCCGTGGCCTCCATCGTATAAAATGCTGACTGCTGCAACGCAAGAACCCCTTTCATCAGATTTCGCATCTGACGAAAGGGGTTCTTTTTATGACGGCCGGGGAAATCCCCCATACCCGTCTATCAATATTCCATTACCTCTTCCTCCCCCCGCATCACACGCAGAGCGCCCTGAACCAGGGCCATCAATTCATCCTCTCCGGGATATACGGTAAAGGGAGCGATAAAGCCCGCCATCTCCTGCAAGCCCTCAACCACACAGGCGTTATAAGCTATGCCTCCGGTCAGCAGGATCTGATCCACCTTGCCCTTGAGCACGCAGGCCATAGAGCCTATATCCTTAGCCACCTGGTACAAAAAGGCCTGCTTTACTTCTGCCGCCTTGGCATCTCCCTCATTGCCCATGCGTATCACATCCCGCATATCATTAGTACCCAGGTAGGCCGTCAATCCGCCCTTACCCACCAGCTTGCCATAGATCTCCTTTTCCGTATACTTGCCGGAAAAGCACATGCGCACCAAGGCTCCCACAGGCACGGCGCCGGCCCTCTCCGGGGAGAAAGCGCCATCGCCGTCCAAGGCATTGAACACATCCACAATGCGGCCGCCGGTGTGCGCGCCCACAGACACGCCTCCGCCCATATGCACCACGATCAGATTCAAGCTGTCATAGGGCTTTCCCTGCTCCTTTGCATAGCGCTTGGCCACGGCCTTCTGGTTCAGCGCATGGAATACGCTGGTCCTGGGCAGCTCCGGCACACCGGAATACCTGGCCACCGGATCCAGCTCATCCACCACCACCGGATCCACTATATAGGCCTCCACGCCTATGCTGTCGGCTATCTCCCTGGCCAGTATGCCCCCCAGATTGGAGGCATGCTGCCCCTGGCAGCCTTTGCGCAGATCCTCCAGCAGGGCATCCGTCACCTTATATGTGCCGCCGGGTATGGGCTTTAGCATACCGCCCCTGCCCACGATGACCTGCAAATCTGTCAAAGGGAAGTTCTTGCTCTCCAACAGCCGGGTGATAATCTCCTTGCGGAAATCCTTTTGCTCCACTATAGAGCCAAAAGCCCCTATCTCCTCCGCGCTGTGGCGCAGGGTTTCCTCAAACAGCAGGGTTTCATCCTCAAACACGCCTATCTTGGTGGATGTGGATCCCGGATTGATAATCAAACTTTTTATGGACATGGCCTTTCTCCTGTCTGAGGGTACAAAACCCTCCTACTGCTCTCCCAGGGCGGCGGCCATAGAGGCCAGAGCCAGGGAGTTTACCTTGGTTTCAAAGGAATCCGAGCGGCTGGTCAAGATAACAGGCACCTTGGTTCCCGTCAAAATGCAGCCATTTTTCACATTGACCATATGCACTATGGATTTGTATACCAAGTTGCCGGCATGTATGTCCGGGAAAAGCAGCACATCCGCATCCCCTTGGATCTTGCGGTCCAAAGCGCCCTTATGCCTGGCCGCCTCCGGGTCTATGGCTAAATCCATGGACAAAGGGCCGTCCACTATGCAATCCCCCAGCAGACCCTCCTGGCACATACGGGTCAGCTCTGCCGCCTCCACTGTCACAGGCATCTTGGGATTGACCACCTCCACAGCCGCCAAAGGCGCGATCTTGGGGCAGTCCACGCCGCAGGCCTTGGCCACGGGCAGCATATTCTTGATGATATCCACCTTGTCCTCCAGGCTGGGATAAGGCACAAAGGCCACATCCGTCAAGAACAGGAGCCTGTCTATGCCCGGTATGTCAAATACGCACACATGGGAGAGGGCGCCGCCAGTCCGCAGACCCACCTCCTTGTCCAGCACGCTGCGCAGGAAATTCTTGGAGTCCACCAGACCTTTCATATACATATCCGCCCGGCCGTCATGGGCCAACTTTACCGCCTTTAGAGCCGCCTGGGCCAGATCCTCCTCATGGATGATCTCCATCCCCTCCAAATCCATGCCTATCTTGGCAGCTATGTCGCGTATGGCCGGCTCATCTCCCACCAGTATGGCATCCGCTATCCCCCTGGCCTTGGCCTCACGCACAGCCTCCAACACAGCCTCGTCCTGGGCTGCGGCCACGGCCACCTTCTTCATGCCCAAAGACTGCACCCTGGAGATAATCTCGTCAAATCCCTTGATCATGGCTTTGTCCTCTCTTCGTCCGTCAATTGTCAAACTTCATGGAATTAAGCCCAGTATAGCACAAATTCCCCCTTGTTTCCAAGGGGGAATTTGTCCATTTCCCTGCCCTCCAGCGGGAAAAAACCTCTATTGCCGGCGCTGGCCGCTCATAGTCTGCTCCACTATACTGTCCATCATATCCGCCGTGATTGCTCCTTGGACATAGCCAAAGACCCGACCCTCCCTGTCTATCATAAAGGTGGTGGGATAAGCCGATATGCCGTATACGCCGGCCCACTGCCCTCCCTCATCCATAACCACCGGGAAGGTGTACCCCTGCTCCTCCAAAAAGGCAGCCACCGCCTCTGCATCCTGCTCCCGGCCCGCATTGGGAGAGGCCACGCCTAGCACCACCAGATCCTGGATGTTGCCTCCGTGCTTCTCATAAAGCGCCTGGATGTTCGGCATCTCCTGACGGCATGGAGGACACCAGGTAGCCCAAAAGTTCAAGAACACCACCTTGCCCTGGTAATCCGACAGCGTATGCTCCTGGCCATATTGATCCGTCAGCACGAAATCCGGAGCCAGGGGCATATCCAACTCCTCCTCCGCCTCTTGGGTTGCCGCTGTTCCCCCGGCTGCCGTTTCTGCACCTGCCGCAGCCTCACCGCCTTGGGCAGCCCCGTTCCCCTCAGCACCCTCACCGCTCTGGACAGGCGATTCTCCCGACTGTTCCCCAGTTTCCTCCTGAGAAGTTGCCTCTGTTCCAGCCGTCTGGCCAAAGGGCTGTCCAAAGGTGGACAGATACCCTGTTATGCCATTCATAAACCCAGTCAGGGTCATCACACCCATCAGCATCAGCAGTATGGCTCCCAATTTGACTGTAAGCGCCATGCCTTTTTGATTTTTTTTGAAAAAATCCAACAATTTGCCCGTGAACATACCCACAGCCAAAAAAGGCAATACAAAACCCAGGCTGTAGATGCCTATATAGGCAAAGCCCTTTATCGCGCTCTGGGCCGTACCGGCCATCAGCAGCACCCCGGCCAGTATAGGCCCAACGCAGGGAGTCCAGGCAAAGCTAAAGCTAAAGCCCAGCAGCAGGGCGGCCAAAGGCCCCATAGGGCGGCCATCCCAGGGCAGAGAAAGCCGGCGCACTTTGCCCCAGGCCTCGCTCTTACCAAACCAACCCATCTGATACATGCCAAAAACAATCATCAATATTCCGCTAATGCGCGCAAACCAGGCTCTGTTGCCTGTAAAAAAGCGGCCCAGCGCCGTGACTCCCAGCCCCAGGACGAAAAAAGCCGCACTGATGCCCAGAACGAAAAATAAGGTGTTAAATAAAATCTTCCTGCGGGGGTAGCTGATCCGCCCCTGCTCATCCCTCTCCAAGGCTCCTCCGGCCAGGTAGCTGATATACACCGGCAGCAAGGGAAGCACACAGGGGGATAAGAAGCTTAATAAGCCCTGGGCAAACACAGCCGCAGCGGAAACGCCCGAACTTAAATCAAAACCCATATCCTGCTCCTCTCTATGGAACTGACAAGAATCAGTTCTCCACCTCATAAGGCCAATCCTTGATGCCGCCAAAGTCATATACCCGGGTATACCCCATATCCGCCAAGGCCTGAGCGGCCAGAGCGCTGCGGCGGCCGGAACGGCAGTACAGCAGTATGGCCTGATCCATATCCGGCAGCAGTTCGCCCGCCTTGGCCTCTATCTCCCCCTGGGGCAGCAACAGGGCGCCGGGTATATGCCCCTCGGCAAATTCCGACTCTTCCCGAACATCCACTACGACCACATCCCCGGCATCCATCATGGCCTTTGCCTCCTGCGCCGTGATTTTTTGCGGCGAGGACACTACGGCGCTTTCCGCAGCCTCAGTTGCCGCCGTTGCTGCCGCCTCCTTTGCCTCAGCCGTCTGCACCACCGACTCCACGGCAGGAGTCATGGGCATGGAGGGCTGGCTTCCGCAACCGGCCAGAGCCAGACATAGGCCCCATGCGGCGATTTTTCCCATTTTTCCCATCTCTTTCATTATCTCCTCCTTGACTACGCGCCCCGTCCGGGACATTGCCCCGCGCGGAGCAAAAATACGAGTTCTATATATGCAAGCCGGGGCAAAGTGGCAGAGCGCCTGCTCCTCCTGCCCGGGCCTTATTTTTTTGCCCCAGTCTGTCTTAGTACTTCTTCCAACAGGCCGGCACCAGCATTACCAATACCGGATAGAGTTCCAGACGGCCCGCCAGCATATTAAATATCAGTACCAGCTTAGAAAAATCTGAAAAGAGCGAAAAATTGGAGGCAGGCCCCACTCCCTCCAAGCCCGGGCCTATATTGTTCAAAGTAGCTACCACAGCGGTAAAACCCGTGGTAAAGTCTACCTCATTCAGGCCTATCAACAGCAGGGAACCCAACAAAACCATAAAGTACATGGCGATATAGACATTGGTGGAACGTATTACCTCCCGGGGCAGTACCCTGTTGTCCATTTTGATCTTCTTAATCATACCCGGATGTATCAGTGTATGCATTTCTTTCTTCACAGTTTTGAGCAGGATCAGCACCCTGGCCACCTTGATCCCGCCGCAGGTACTGCCCGCACAGCCGCCCATGAACATCAGTATGACCAAAATGGTCTTGGACAGCTGGGTCCAATTGTTATAATCCGTAGAGGAATACCCTGTGCTGGTGATAATAGAAGCCACCTGAAAAAAGGACTGCTGCGCCGCCTCCCCAAAACTGCCGAACATATCCCGCACATCATAAGCTATGGCCAGAGTGGCCACCGCCACCACAGCCAGATACCAGCGCAGCTCCTCCATGGACAGCGCCTCTTTGATATGTCCGGAGAGCAGAAGAAAGAATACCGTATAATTAATGCCGCTGGCCGTCATAAAGATGGCCACCACATTTTGCACTGCCACGGAAAAGGAGGCCATGCTATCATTTCGTATGCCAAAACCGCCAGTGCCCACAGTGCCAAAGCTTAAGGTCAGCGCATCCAGCCAACCCAGGCCGCACAACAGCAGACAGATCACCTCTGCCACGGTGATGCCCACATATATGGTATAGAGTATCTTGGCGCTGTCCTTGACCCTGGGCAGCATCTTGCCCACAGAGGGACCTGTACTCTCCGCCCGCATCAGATTCATACTGGATCCGCCCATCAAGGGCAGCACTGCCATAATCAGCACGAATACGCCCATGCCGCCTATCCAGTGGGTAAAACTGCGCCAGAACAGGCTTGCTCTGGATAGGGATTCCACATCCGCCAGCACGCTGGCTCCGGTGGTGGTAAAGCCGGATACTGTTTCAAATAGCGCATCCACCAAACCGGGTATCTCCCCGGTCAGCACAAAGGGCAGGCTGCCAAACAAGCTCATCACCATCCATCCCAAGGCAACGGACACAAAGCCCTCCCGGGTATAGAGCTGCTTCCTCTCCGGCTTTTGCAGACAGAGCACAAAACCCAGTCCAAAACAAAGCAGGGATATGGCCAAATAGGCAAATACCACCGGCCACTCACCGTAAGCGGCCCCGGTCAGGGCGGGAAAGAGCAACAGCACCGCCTCGGCTTCCAACAGCCGGCCCAGGATATACCCCAACATGGCATAATTCATCGGCCATCCTCCAAAATATCCCCTATGCTGTCTATGGGGTTGCCCCTCTGCACCAGCACCACATGATCCCCCTTGGCCAACTGGCTCTGGCCATTGGGCAGGATGATTTTACGCCCCCGCCGTATACTGCAAATCAACACACCCGGCTTGATACGCAGTTGGCCCAAAGGCTTTTGTGTGACCGGGGATTCCTCCGAGATAATAAATTCCATAGCCTCTGCGCCGCCATCGTCCAACTTGTACAGATTTTCTATTCGATCATAGCCACTGGCAGCTCCCAAAGCTCTGGTATACCGCAGTATGGTATCCGCCGTCACCAACCGGGGGTAGACTATGCTGTCCATATGCAGGTCATTGATCACGCTGCTAAAGGTGATCCTGTTGACCTTGGTGATTACCTTGGCCTTAGACACTTTTTTGGCATAGAGGGAAAGCAGTATATTTTCCTCGTCCAACTCCGTCAATGCGGCAAATCCCTCCACCCTCTCCAGCCCCTCTTGGGAAAGCAGATCCTTGTCCGTGCCATCCCCGCAGATTACCGTCGCCTTGGGCAGCAGGGCGCTCAACTCCTCACAGCGGGCAAAATTCATATCGATAATCTTGGTGTTTATGCCCACCTCCAGCAGCCTTTTGGCCAGATAATACCCTATCTTGCCACCGCCCACTATCATGGCAGATCGAGCCTTGCCGGCGGTAATGCCTATTCTGCTGAAAAACTCTCCGGCTTTCTGGGGCGTGGACACTATGCCCAGCACATCCCCCTCTCGCATGACAAAGCTGCCGCCCGGTATAAAAACCTCTTCCCCCCGTCTTACTATACACACCAGAACATCCTGGTTAATCTTATTTCGTATGTATTGAATTTCTTTGTCTTTGAGTATGCTCTGCTCCCCTATTCGGAAATGCAGAAGCTCTATGCGCCCTTTGGAGAACAAATCCACCTTGATCGCCTGGGGAAATTGGAACAGCCGCGCTATCTCTGCCGCCGCTGCCGCCTCCGGGTTTATGCACATGGCTATGCCCAGGCTCTCCTTGAGAAAATCCAATTCCTGGCTGTAGACCGGCCCCCGCACTCTGGCTATGGTCTTACAGCCCGAGGCCTTGCGCGCCAGCACGCAGCAGAGGAGATTTAACTCATCCGAACCGGTGACAGCAATCAACAGATCGGCCTGCTGTATGCCCGCCTCCTGCAACACCTGATAACTCACGCCATTGCCGACCACGCCCAAAGCGTCCAGGTCATCGGTAATATTGCGCACCTTGGACTCTTTCTCATCCACCACCACAATATTGTGGTCTTCCTTGCATAGCTGCTCCACCAGTGTATAACCCACCTTACCGCAGCCCACAATAATGATATTCATATACGCCCCTATCCCTACGCCCGGCCCCATGCCCTGCGCCCATACAGGGCGATTATACCATTCTCCATAGTGGCGGGCAACTTCAACGCAGGCGGCTGCGCAAATCCCCGGTAATGCTGCCCTGCACATCCACCACCCTGGCCAGGGGATAGCGCTCCAGCTGTGCCTCCCCCTTATATGCGCGTATCATAATTCCATGCTCCCCCTCCGGCGCCGTCATAGGTATGGCCAATTCTATGGCCTCCTGCTGCTGCCAGGCCTTTCTCCCACTGTAATCAAAGGCGAATACCTGGAATTCCTCCCCTCCGGCCAGCGCCGGCGGCAGCTCCACCTCTACCCTGTCCACATATCCCAAGGCCCAGAACCGCAGGATACCCCATTCCCCCCGCCGGAAAGCCCCCTTGCCTCTGATTTTTTCCAGAGAAGCCTCCAGAGCAAAGCTTTGATTGGCAAATACCCTGTCTATGCGGTTGCCCACCCGGTCCACAGCCCAGATCCGCAGGCTGTATCCTCCGGCAAACAGGGAGTCCCGGGCATTTACCTCCAGGGATATTCTGCCATCCTCCGCAGGCGCAAGCTCCCTCTCCATGCCATTATCCCCATTGCGTACAGCCACGCCCCAGCTGTCCAGCCCGGACAGCATATCCCGGGCCTCCAAGACTAGCTCCAGCCCCTTGCCCAGCACCGGCGCCGAGTCCAGAGCCTCCGCCCCCATTATCTGGGGCGCTGTACCATCCCCGCATATCCAAATCCCCCTCTCCTTATCCTCCTGTATGTTGCTGCGCAGGCTACTCCCTCTCCAGACCGCCTCTGCTCCCGGGCTTATATGCCGCCACTCCCCTTCCCGGCCCAGGCCAAAGGCATAGCGCAGGCCAAGAGTCCGGCCACCGTCCCGCAGCCAGCTGCGGCCTTTGCCCAGGGGCAGGAGAAAGCCCTCCCCCCGCTCCTCCAGTGCCAGATCTTGATCCGCTGCCACACCCGTCCCTTGACGGCCCAGATATACAAGCTGAGAGGCGGATTCCCCCTCCTTGTTCCTATTTACATAAAAAATCTGTCTGCTCCACTCCCAGCCCTCCCCGGGATCTCCCAGTATGCCCGCACCCTGGGTCAGCCAATACACCTCTTTCTCCCCAGTCCGCAGATAATACCTATCCGGCGCAGCTCTCCATACACTGCCCTCCTTCCCCTCCAACTCCAAAGCCTGGGTATAGATATAGGGGCTGTTTCCATCCCAGTACAGAGGTATGTGCACGCTCTCTCCCACATTGCCGGCCACATCCTCCGCCGCCAAATGCAGATATCTCTTGCCCGCAAGGGCTTTGCCGGCCAGATACAGGCTTCTCGATTTTTGCAGGGTTCCCATATCCGCATCCAGGGAGGTATAAGGACTGCTATCCGCCAGATACCTATATCCCCTAATTCCGCTGGTGATTTGGTTTTCTGTCTGGTTGGAAACGCATATCTCTGCCAGATCCACTTTCCTGTATGCGGCTGCCCGGTGGTAATAAGCAGTCCCCTCATCCCCGGCCTCATCCCAATGCAGCCGCAAAGCGCCTCCAGCCTGCCTTTGGCAGCGTATGCCCTCCGGCCGTGATGGAGCTGCCATATCCCGGGCCGCCACATCCTTCAGAGAATTGCCCTGATGCAGCTCCCCGGACTCTGCCGGCAACAGCACCCATTCCCCCTGCTCCCGCCTTTGCCACAATCTGTATACATTGCCCCAGCCATCCCATTGGCTCCAACGCAGATCTACGGCTCCGGAGCCACCATAGACCCCATAATCCGCCTCGGCCTCCAACAGCAGTTCCTCCCATCCCGCATACAGGCGCACATCCTCCCGCCCCTCATACCTATCTCCTGCCCCTCCCACTCTCCGGCTACAGTTCTCATCACCATACCAGCCCCCAAAGACATACCCCGGCCTGACCGCCGGCGGCAGGACAATGGCAGCCTGACTGTACAAGGCTCTCAATCCCTCCCTATGGCCATGGGGGGCTGTATATACATATACATCCTGGCTAAATCCTCCCTCCAGCGGACTTGTAGGCTCCCAGCCGGCAAAAGCCTCCCTCAATTCCCTATCTTCCACACTCCCCCCGCCCCGGGCATCAAAGGTCACCCGGCCCCAGAGCCTGCCCTGGATCCGATCCCCCTCCAGCGCATACCTATCCCCATAGTATCCCTTGCGGCTCCAAACACCCTTCTCCCCCTTATAACTGCCCTCCCCGGGATCTATATCCAGCCAGCTCCACCTGGGCGACCACTGGGCGTACAGATGCACCACACCCTCTGCCCCCCCTTGATAATTTTGGTTGGTTAGGTTTTTCACAATTTGTCCGTCGCCGTAGGCCGCCCCCAGGCCGTCCGGCCTGGTATTCCACCCCAAAAAAATGTACCCTCGTCGGGAATACCCATTGGGGCGCAGATGGTTTTGGGCGGTTATAGGCGCATTTTCATATACGGAGCCGTCGTTGTACATATGCCAGCTGTCCGGCATATGTCCGCCCACATCGCCCCCGTTTGCGTGATACCGCACCATATAACGGTTCAATGACACAGCCTGGCATCTATGGCTGGGTATGCCCGCCCCCTGTTCCAGATTTCTGCAATAAGGGCAGAGATAATAATAGGTCATACCCATATCCAAATACCCAATACTGGCCGCCGCCTCCCGGCTCATATACATCAGCACCCAAGCCAGATTGCTCCCGCAGTCTGCGCAATATGACATCCACCCGGAGTAGTATGTCCTATGGCAGGGCCAACGCCCATATTGCAGCCCATGAAATCCCCCATCTCCGCCGGGATAGGCATGATGTATGCACTGACCCGGCGTATGCCGTACCACCCACCTGCCCACGGGTATACGCCCTTGGCGTTCATAGGAAAAGTAATGCTCCCCCTCCCCCGGAGTTCGCAAAGAGGATGCTATTCCGGTATGCAACTCTGTTCCATAGTCATACCATCGGCACTGCCTGTCTCCGGGATTGGTGGTAAAAGCCCTGCCATCCGGACTGAACTGCACATAGGGACTATGCTCCAGCGGCAGGGCATGGGCAAAAGCACCCCTGCCCTGCAAACACCACACGAAACACGCCGCCAACACCCCAAAAAAACGTCCAACTTCCCGCATTTTCACCTCACCTCATATCTCTCCGCCAAAAAAGGGTGCAAAAAATCTAGCCCGGCAGACCCGCCGTCATATCACAACCAAGATCACTGGATTTTTTCGCCACTGAACTGTGGCCAAATAGAATTGCCATTATCAGAACGCATGGATGATACAGAACTTATATTCTCCTTATAGCGCATATCCACCGGGTCTGACAAGCGCTTTTCCCTATTTTGGGGGGCAAAAAAATGCCGAATTTGACCAAAGAAAAATTTCTCTCTTTTGACCAAGGCATTTCCTATTGACATTCCCAAAACCCCGCAGTATAATTTTTTTGTTGTGGCAATCACTGCCCCATTCTGTACGTGTAGCTCAGCTGGATAGAGCGTCTGGCTACGGACCAGAAGGTCGTGGGTTCGAATCCTGTCACGTACATAAAAAACCCCATCGGCATCCGATGGGGTTTTTTGCTTTCCCTATTCCGCCCTCTCTAGGAGCAAACGCTCCGGCCCGGCCGCATACGCCGGCACATACCTGGCTCCATTCCAGACAAAATCTGCCGAGGGAGCGGGTCCTATCCACAGTATGGCCTCAGGCACATATGTCCTGTCTATATACTGCGCAGAAACATTGTCCGCCACTACATGTTCCATCCTTTCTAACTGCCCCTTTAGCAAGGCCCAATAAGGATATTCATAATCATTTCCGCCCACAAATAATCCCAGGCGGACAAATCCCCTCTCCCTTACCCTACGGCACAGTTCTACAGACGGGGCATACTCCTCCTCCCTGTAAAGAAAATACCCATAGGGCCATGCCCGGCTCTGCTGCCTTGCCGACAGCAGAGCATGATACCTGGCCATATTGGCCAAATCCAAGATGGCCAGCGCAGCTATGGCAGATACCATAGCCCATTTGGCCGCCTGCCGCCGCCCCTCTCCCCACAGCCTGCTGCCCTGCTCCAACCCCCAGCCTACGGCCGGACATAGCAGAAGCAAAAAGGAGAGCATATAACGGCTGACATAATAATTCCACCGGGCAAACAAGCAGAATATGGCAAAAGACAGCAGGGAGCAGACCACAAACACTGGTACTTGCAACCTCTCCCTCCGCCTCTGCCTCCACCAGAGTATCAGGCACAAAACCGCCGCCGCCAGCAGAGCGTACAGCAGTATGGGATTCGCCGCCGTATCGTGTATGTAATCCGGAGCTGGGTGCAGACGAAAAGCATGCCCATCCTCAGATATAGCGCTGTGGTTCATATCCACGCCCAGCCGCCAGGCCAGGCCTGCCACCAGCCTCCCCCACAGCCCGTTGTACTCGCCCAGGTAGATAGAAGTCATGTTGGAAACCACATTCTTGACCCCATTCACCAACAGATAGGCAGGATGCAGCGTTCCCACCAACTGTCTGGGGCCGGACATGGGGGCAAAAATCCCACCAAAGCTCTGTATATTGCGCGCCCATTCTATGCAAATAGGCCAGAGGCCCAACAATCCCGCCCCGGCCATTTTCACCAAAAAAACCCCGCCGCCGCTCCGGCGCAGAGCCAGGATAAGGACTGCAAGCCCAAAGGCAGCCATGGCAAAACACACGCTGGGCTTGGTCAAAAAACCAAAGGCCGCTGCCAAGCCCATGGATATGCCTCTCCACAGCCACAGACCCTCCCATCTCCACAGCCTTTCTCTCTCCAGCAAGTCCAATACAGAATAGACAAAGGCCGCCAGCCAAAGCGTGGCCACCAAATCCACCTGGGTATTTAGCGCCTCTGCAAAGGCTATGGGCAGGGAGGCAAACAACAAGGCGGACAAATAGGAAAGACCCTTGCCCACCCCCAGCCGACCAGCCAAGCCATACACTGTCCAAATGCCTATGGCATATGCCAGAGACTGAGGCAGGCACAACAGGGCCTCTCCCCAGAATATATAGAGGTGTAATAGCAAAAACTCGCCCAAGGGCGGATTGGCAATCAGCCGCAAACTATTGTTTGCATAATGCTCCACTGAGGCATTTTGAGTCCAATAGGCGATGCGGGCCAACCTATAAGTGATGGAATCCCAATTGTAGGGCTGGGTTCTGTGCGCCAAAACTATGACAAATAGAGCTATGGCGGCCAAGCCTCCTGCCGCCAGCCTCTCCCCCCTGCCCGAGGGCAAGACGGGCAGCAGCGTGCGCCAGTCATAACCGCCCAAAACCATACGCCGCCAAAGGGAAAGGCTCAATGCCAGCGCCAATGCCCCCCAGAATATGGCCAGGGAACGCAGCTCCAGTGCGTGAAAAGCCGACAACAACTCCGTGGCCAAGAACAGAGCCAGCATCCACCATAAACAAGCCTGCAAAAATGCCTCCCAGCGGCACAGCCCGGCGGTTTCCTTACCCTTTACGGCACCCAAACCCAATCGTATATGGCCATACATAGCCAAAAGAGAAATTCCCATATTTCTGCCCCCACTAATTCTTCCAATTCCATTTCCCAGAGCCGGAACGGCTTATGGCCAACAAGATATACACTGGGATAAAGGCAAATAAATACCTGGCTCTGGCCTCAAACAATAACACAAACAGCATCAGACCCAGCAGAGCCAGACACTCCTCGCCGCCCTTTGCTCCAGGGCGGAACAGTGCCAAAAAAGAAGCCGCCACACCATAGGCCAGCAGACTCAGCCACAGGATTTGCAGCGCAAAAAAGGGCAGGCTGTTCTCCCCGGAATCCAGCCACCAGCCCAGCTGCCTATATATCCAAGACCCCGCATTCCTGGCGCTGCGCAGGGCTTCCATATCTTCCGGAAAAAAGCCTCCCTCCCCTGCCCAGGCAAAACTTCCGTCATTGTAGATGGCCAAGAGTTTCTTCCCATAGAAGCCCAGGGTTCCAAACCACCCCATGTCCAGCAGCCGCTGCCTGCCCACCCTAAGCGCGTTGGCGCTGCGTTCCCGGGGATTGGCCGCCAACAGGGAGTATTCCACATCCTCATTGGCATATACGCCATTTGTGCGGGGATTTAGCCCCATCATCCAATAGTGCGCAGCCACCATGGTTCTGCTTTCATCTCTCTCCACACCCATATACTTCTCAGCTCCTCTCCAGGCCAGCAGAGCCAAAACCATGCCCAATACCCAGGCTCCCGCCCCTATCCAAGTCTTACTTCGCTTCCACTGGCGCTTGGAGTATACCAGCCAGAGAGCCGCAATCATACAGCCCAGAGGATAGCACAGCAACGTAGGCTTGATCCAATACCCTATGCCTGCCGCCAGGGCCCACAGGGTCATCCACAAGCCCTGCCAGGGACTGTTCAGCAGCCACAGCGCTTTGGCCCGCCTCCACTGCCAGGCCAAAAGGCAGATCCAGAACAGACCCAAGGCATCCGAATACGGCAACATCACCCAGGGCGAGATACCTGCCAGCAGCACATATGCCGTCACGGCCCAAATGCCCCTACCCCTCCTGCCGGCAGCCACATACAGCAAGTATCCACCCAGCGAAAACATTACTGATTGTAAACACACGGCCCATACCGGCCATTCTTCAGTACCTACGCCAAACAGCCCGAATATTTTCATCCAAACAGACCAAACGGCGGATAAAAACAGATTATTCGGATAAATGGAAAAATACCATCCATACTCCAAGGGAGTCCTGCCCAAGGCGCGCAGGACAGCCGAATGATAGACAAACACCGCATCCGCCCAAGTTATCACAAAGAAAAATTGCAGCCCCCTCCACAGCAGGAAAGCGCACATGGCCAGAGAAATGGCCATTGCCAGCCCATTCCACTTGCGGATAGAGAGCTTGACCTCTTTCAATACATTCCACAGTAGCATCCATCCCATCAAAGCTATCAGCACCCAGAGCCGCAATCCCTTCCCGTCCCCCGCCATGCGCTTGCCAAAATATTCGATGTGGGCTGAGAATATGCACAGGATCAACACCAGTGCCGTGAGCAGACAATACAGGAGATGGGGCAGTCTTTCCCCTTTTCTCTTTCTTTGTATTTCCACACCCCCTTGGCCCATGTGCATACACTTTCCTTTCTGTGATTTTTCACAAGCTTTTTTCACAATCTCCAGATGCATTTAGAAAAAATTCATAAAAGCTTTCTTGTGGCTCTATTTTTTCTTCCTTGTCCTAATGGTATGATAATTAAAATAGCACAAAGAACAGGCGGACATCGAATGATGCAGAAAGAGGATTTTTTGAACCAATTGCGGGAAGCTTTGGCCATGGATCTCCCCGCCCAGAGCTTGACCGAGCATTTGTTGTATTACGAAGATTATATTACCAAAGAAATTGCTGACGGAAAAGCGGAAAGCGCCGTGCTTCGTTCTCTGGGCGACCCCCGACTGATAGCCAGGGCTATACTGGATACTCTGTCTGACGACAGGTCCGCAGAAGATACACGGGAGAGTTATGAAAATCATACCACCCACAGTCATGCCCGGCGGGAGGGCTTTCAGCAGAAACATGGCTCCAGACCAAGACGAAGGTCTTCCGGCTGGCCCATACCCTTTTGGATCATATTGATCATTGTGTTGCTGATTTTCTTCTTGATGTTACGCACCCTTCTATCTTTGTTTTTCCTGGAAACACCCTTATTTCTTCTTATTATCCTATTTGTATTTATCATCCGGCATATGCGCCGAGGATGGCGCTGACCTTCTTTCTAAGCCTCCGGGTATGACTTTTGCCTAGGAGGTCTTTATTTGTATAAAATAATATTCTCGCAGATTGTAAAATGAAGTTGGACATCTGAATAAAATAAAGATCCATGGCAGGATCTTTGGTAGAATGTAAGTCACCACAACAAACTTTCTACAGGAGAATCGCCACCATGGACCACTCTCATTCTACCACAGCTTCC